>CAUDCB010000072.1 GCA_958447915.1 uncultured Collinsella sp.
CTTGGGGACGAAGGAAAAGGTATCGTTTTGGGCTGCGATGATGCCTTTCGAAGCGGCCTTGCCAAAAACTATGCCTAATTACTACGATGAATCCAGCATCGCTGACCACAACAGCTGTTTCTGAAAAAACGCAAGCTATCTACCTGCGGTTTTGTTGGAGAGAAATTCGTTGTGGTTGGAGGCGGGCGGTTAAACGTAGTAAATAGGCATAGTTTTGAAATGGCGCTATATGAGTAGCATCAACTAGGCCGCTATGGAGCAAACAGCCCCCATTTCCGAAACCTTTCCGCAACAATTTGCCCTTCGTACCGCTCGCCTCCGCCCACAACGCCTCCTGCGCTACACTTAGTCGCACTGTGGCGCTGCTGCGCTGTGCCCGAAACAAGGGAGACCCTCATGAAGAACACTCAGCTGCTGCTGATTAACGATATGTGCGGTTACGGCAAGGTCGCGCTTTCCGCCATGCTGCCGGTGCTGTCGCACATGGGCTACCGTATCCATAACCTGCCGACGGCGCTCGTTTCCGACACGCTCAACTACCCCAAGTTCTACATCCACGACACCACGGAGTACGTGCGTCAGAGTCTTGCCATCTGGGAGGAGCTCGGCTTTGAGTTCGACGCCATCTCGACCGGCTTTATCGTGACCGAGGAAGAGACGCGCATCATCTCGGACTTTTGCCACCGCCGCGCGCAAAAGGGCACCAAGGTGTTCGTCGACCCCATCATGGGCGACAACGGCAAGCTCTATGCGGGCGTGCCCGAGTCCACGATTGGCCTTATGCGGCATCTTCTGGAGTGCGCAGACTACGCGGTGCCCAACTATACCGAGGCGTGCCTGCTTGCCGATAGGCCTATTGCCGAGGAAATTACGCCCGATGAGGCCCGCGCCCTTGTGGACGCCGTGCGCGAGCTGGGTGCCAAGTCTGTGGTCATTACGAGCGCCGTAGTCAATGGCACGAACGCGGTTATCGGTTACGACCATGTGGCGGGGGACTACTTTACGATTCCCTTTGAGCTCATTCCGACCTATTTCCCGGGCACGGGCGACACGTTCTCGGCGGTGATCGTAGGCCGCGTTATGGCAGGTTGGAGTCTGCAGCGCGCGACGTCCGATGCCATGCGTGTGGTGGCTGAGCTTATCGAGCGCAATGCCGACCAAGAGGACAAGTCGGCCGGCCTTCCCATCGAGGCATGCCTGGACGTGATTGACCATGAGTAATGCTGACGAGGGCGGCGTCAAGCCTGCGGGCGAGAACAGACCGCTCGGCGCACCGCGTGGCAAGCGTCCGCGTATCCGCGTGAGCTGCGTGGACCAGCTGGGTGCGTGCCGCTGCCACCATGGTCACAGGCCGGGCGACGTTTTTGACTTCGACCGAGACCGCGGCAAGATGTGCTCCATGGCCTGTCACGTGGGCTTTCCCTATATCGATATCCTGCGCTACGGCGGAACCGTGCCTGGCAACGAGCCTGGTACGGCAAAGTTCTGCTGCCCCGAGGTCGATACGCTGAACGTCTGGCTTGCCGAGATTGTCGACGAGTAGCCGAGTGTGACAAAGGGACAGACAGTCCCTTTGTCACACTCGGCGGTGGATGCGCCTCTTCATGCTCTAAATCTCAAAACTCTGCATTTCATCCAATTTTGTGCTCTAAAAACTCTGCATTTCATCGATAATCAAGCATATAAATCTTTGCATTTCATTTGATGGCACTGAGGGGAGAGCCTATGCTGCGTAGGAAAATAGCGGCCGAGCTGGAGCGTTGGCTGAAGTCTGCCGAGCAAAAGGCCTTATTCATCACGGGTTCTCGCCAGATCGGCAAAAGCTATTCGATTCGTGCATTTGGCAAAGCCAGCCACGCAAACTATATCGAGCTTAACCTCATGGAAAATCGCCAGGCAAAAGACGCTCTTCTCGAGGCGCGGGATGCCGATGATTTCATCAGCAGGGTGACGCTTCTCTCGGGAAAGTCGATTGCACCGGGCAAAACGCTCGTATTTATCGATGAGGTCCAAGAGGCCCCCGACATCATGACAATGGCAAAGTTCCTTGTTGAGGATGGGCGGTGCCGCTGGGCGTTTTCGGGGTCAATGCTCGGGACCCAGTTCAAGGGCGTCAGGTCCTATCCTGTGGGGTATGTTCACGAGCTTAGGATGTTCCCGCTCGATTTTGAGGAGTTTTGCTGGGCAACCGGGGTGAGCGAGGGGGCTCGCCAAACGATACGTGACGCGTGTATCGGCGTGAAGCCCATTCCTGATTACATTCATGACGCGATGATGGCAAACTTCAGGACCTATACCGTTGTCGGCGGAATGCCAGAGGTCGTGCAGCGTTTCCTTGACACGCGGGGCGACCTTGCCTCTGTTCGTCAACTACAGTCAGAGCTCAACGAACAGTACCGGCGGGATATCTCCAAGTATGCAAGTGGGCGAGCCCTTCAGGTGCAGAGCATCTACGATCAGCTCCCTATTATGCTCGAGGGCGAAAACAAGCGCTTCGTGCTCAATTCCATTGACCCCAAGGCGCATTACGACAAGTACCAGCGAGATTTTGTCTGGCTTGTCGATGCCGGCGTTGCTCTCAAGGCCGATATCGTAACCGAGCCAAAATCGCCCCTGCTCAAGACGGCGCGGCCATCGCAGTTCAAGCTATATCAATCGGATACGGGCATGTTGATGGCGCGCTACCCCGTTGGAGTCGCCCAAGCGGCGTATCTTGATAGCAAGGAGCCCAATCTGGGCGGCATTTACGAAAACGTGGTGGCCCAGCAGCTGGCTGCCCAAAATCGCCAGCTTTACTACTATCAGACAAAAAGACGCGGCGAAGTGGACTTTGTGGTCGACGGGCCGGATGGGATGGCCGTTCCGATTGAGGTTAAATCGGGCTCTTATTACCACGCGCACGCTGCGCTCGGTCATGTGCTTGATACTGCCGAATATGGCGTAAGGCTCGGAATTGTTTTCTCGAGAGGCAACGTTGAGCGCAACGGAGCCGTTCTCTATCTGCCGCTATATGCGACTTGGGCCCTTTCGGATGTTTTGGGTGACGCCCGTGCCGAGGGGATAAAGCTGGAGGTCAAGCCGGTCTAGGGTCAGTCCCCAATGCGACAAAGGGACAGTGCCTTTGTCGCATCCGCTATCCCGAGAAAATGAGCGTGGATTTTCTCACGTTTAGGGCGCGCTTGAACGTTCAAAGTGGGAGAAAATCCACACTCGATTTATGCCGATGGTGCGGTTTGCGCGCTCGCGAACCTACAGCTGCTCAAGCAGCGCGGTACAGCCGGCGAGCACATCGCGGTAGGTGGCATCGAAGTTGCCGGTGTACCAGGGATCGGCCACGTCGCCGGGGCGCTCGGTCCAATCAAGCAAGCGCGTCATCTTGCCGTCGGGGTCGTCGCCAAAGATGCGGTGCAGGCCGCGCGCGTTCTCGGCATCCATGTAGACGATGCGATCCCAGTCGCCATACTCCGCGCGACGCACCTGGCGCGCGCGGTGGGCAATGACGGGAATCCCGACTTCGCGCAGTTTGGCGACCGTGCCATGGTGCGGCGGGTTGCCGATCTCCTCGGTTGAGGTCGCTGCGGAATCGATGACGAACTCCGCCTCGCGCCCGGCGCGGCGCACGAGCTCGGTAAACACCGACTCAGCCATCGTCGACCGACAGATATTTCCATGGCAGATAAACAGTACGCGTTGCATAGGACGATACCTTTCATATAGAAGGCTGCTAAGGAGTCGAAGCCGGGCGCATGCCAAGTTTTATTTCCTGGCCAGTTTGAAATAGCGCTCAAATAGCAGCTCAAATACGTAATAGAACATCAGACGGCTGTCGAGATCCATGCTGCCCAAGCGGATTTCTTTTTGCACGGTGTAGATAGGGAAGTCGGCTAGTTTTGACAGTGAGTTGCGCGAAAAGCCGGTGAGCGTCACCACCTTGCAACCACGTGTCTTTGCTATTGAGGTGGCATCGATTGATACTTGCGTCTCGCCGCTGACTGAAACGCTAAAGACGAGATCATTTTTGCCGAGCAATTCGGCGTAGTGCCTCATGACGTGGCGCTCGCTGAGTGTATCGGTGTTTTTGCCCATGATTTTGAGCTTTTCTGCCATTTCGAGGCATGGATATTTTGAAAAGCCCGAGCAAAAGAACACGATATGCGAGGCGTCTTGTATAAGGGCTACCACTGCATCGATCGTTCGTTCGTTGAGCAGATCTTTGGTCTGTACGAGCTGGGTGTCGAGCGGAAGTGCCTCGATAGTGAATCGATTGCGGTCGAGTGAGGCAGAATATGACCGCTTGAGTTCCGTAAACCCCGAGAAGCCAAGTTTATGGGCAAGCCTGACGATTGTATTGGGAGCGACGAAGAACCGTTCGGCAATGCTCTTAAGCGTAACATCGTCAATATCATCGCGCAGTTCGATGATGTAGCGCATGATCTCGCTTTCGAGATCGTTGAGCTTGCTCTCGCCAGCTCGCACATGATCATAAAAAGATTCTTGATCTTTCAAAAGATGTTTCAGCCCCTCGTACCTCGCCGTATATATGGTACCGCTTTGTGTTGCCAGGTGAGAAATCGGTAATCGGTCAAGATTGCCTATTGCCCATGAACTGGGCAAACGTGCGTGTCTGCCTACACATATCTGTGTTGTGAGCGAAATCATGTGTCCCCGTTTCGCATTGGCCCACACGGGGGCTCGCAAATGATCTCAGGTCGCAAAATATCAATCGAAACGAAGCAAGCCGAGGACAACCGCGGAGCCCAAGGTCTTCGAGAACACCGATCAGCCAACCCTGGAGGGACGGAACATGAAGGATAAGCTCAATATTGTGATCGTTGGCGGCGGCTCCACGTGGTGCCCTGGCATTCTTAAAGCCCTGACCAAGCACATGGACATTCTGCCGCTGAACCGTGTGATGCTCTATGACATCGATGCCGAGCGCCAGCGTCCGATCGGCGAGTTTGGCAAGATCCTCTTCGCCGAGGAGGAGCCCGGTGTGGAGTTTGGTTACACCACCGATAAGGACGAGGCTTACACCGACGTCGACTTTGTGCTCTGCCAGATTCGTACCGGCGGCTACGAGATGCGTAGCAAGGACGAGAAGATTCCGCTGCATATGGGAATCATCGGCCAGGAAACGGTGGGCCCTGGCGGCATGGCTTACGGTATGCGCTCCATGCATGACATGGTTGAGATCGTCAACGACGTTCGCGCTCATAGCCCGGAGGCGTGGATTATCAACTACACCAACCCGGCTGCTATTGTGGCATATGGTCTCGAGCGCGTCCTGCCCGATGAGCATCGCGTCCTCAATATCTGCGATCAGCCCGTCAACCTCATGCGCTCTTACGGTCGTCTGCTCGGTCGCGATATGAGCAAGACGGAGCCCGTGTACTTTGGCCTCAATCACTTCGGTTGGTTCAAGCACATCTACGATGAAGAGGGCCATGACCTCGTCCCGCAGATTAAGGAGTACACGGAGAAGAACGGCTTCCTTCCTGCCGATGCCGAGCAGCGTGACCAGTCCTGGCTCGACACCTACGCCATGGTCAAGGACATGCTCGAGGACTTCCCCGACTATCTGCCCAACACGTATCTGCAGTACTATCTGTATCCCGAGTACAAGGTCGCTCACCTCGACCCCGACTACACTCGCTCCGACGAGGTCATCAACGGTCGTGAGAAGCGCGTGTTCGCCGAGTGCGAGCGTGTTGCCAAAGTCGGCACCGCAAAGAACTCCTCGGTTGTGCAGAACGACGCCCATGGCGACATGATCGTGGAAATCACCTCGGCCATTTATCGCAACACCAACAAGACCTTCATTGTCATCGTGCCCAACAACGGCATTATCGAGGGTATGCCCGATGACGCCATGGTCGAGGTCGCGGCAAGCGTGGGCGCCAATGGCCCGCAGCCCTATGCTGTTGGCAAGATTGGCACCTTCTATCGCGGTCTTATGGAGAACCAGTACGCCTATGAGCGCCTGACTGTTGAGGCTTGGATGGAGGGCTCCTACGAGAAGGCTCTGCAGGCACTCACGCTTAATCGTCTGGTCGGTGATGCTAAGAAGGCTCGTAAGGTGCTCGACAAGCTCATCGAGGCGAACAAGGATTACTGGCCGGAGCTTAAGTAACTAGTTCCATATCGCTTGATAACCGTTATGGGGCGTGTGGGCTGTAGAGCTGCACGCCCCGTTTCTTTAAGAGGGGTATCCCATGAACAAAGATGAGCTGCTGGCAAAGTTCCAGCGCCTGGGCAAAGTCCTCATGACGCCCGTGCTGATTCTACCAATTGCCGGCATCCTCCAGGGCTTTGGCAATGCCTTTACCAGCCCCACCCTTACGGCAGCTGTTCCCTGGCTTGCTGCTCCGGGCTTTGCGATCTTCTTTTCGATTCTCAAGGCCGCTGCCAGCATCGTTATGAACAACATCCCGGTTATCTTCTCGATTTGTCTCGCCTATGGCTTCGCCAAGTCCGAGAAGGCTACCGCGGCGCTTTGTGGCTTTTTGGGCTACATGTGCATGAACTCCGTGATGGGCACGTTCCTTACGGCGACTGGCGTTATCGATCCCGCGAATCTTACGACGGGCCAGAGCACGATCCTCGGTATCACCACGCTCGACACGGGCGTTATCGGCGGTCTTCTGGTGGGTGCAATCGTCGCATGGTTGCATAACCGTTACTACAAGATTGAGCTGCCCGCCGTGTTCTCCATCTTCAACGGCACGCGCTTTATCCCGGCGGTGACGCTGCTCTCATGCAGCATCCTCGCATTGGTCATGTCCTTTGTTTTCCCGTTTATTCAGAACGCTCTCGGTGCACTGTCCGAGTTCATCAAGACCACGGGCGCCTTTGGAGCATTTGTCTATGGCGCCGGCGAGCGCATGCTCCTGCCTTTTGGCCTGCATCACTTTGTCTATTTGCCGTTCTTCTTCACGTCGCTCGGTGGCGTCGAGACCATCGACGGCCAGACTGTTCAGGGCGCTATCAATATCTACAACGCGATCCTGGGCTCTCCCAGCACGCCGTTTAACATCGAGGTCAGCCGTTTTGTCATGAACGGCAAGGTTATCTTCGCCATGTTCGGCCTGCCCGGCGCTGCACTCGCCTTCTACAAGACGGCGCTTCCCAAGAACAAGAAGAAGACCGCAGCACTCATGATCGCCATCGTGGTGCCTTGCATCCTCTCCGGCATTACCGAGCCGCTCGAGTACTCCTTCCTGTTTATCGCGCCCATCCTCTACGTGTTCCACGCTCTCATGGCTGGTCTTGCCTACGCGCTGACCTATATCCTGCAGTTCAACGTGGCCGGTTCCGCGTCCTTCGGCGGCCCGCTCTTGTCGTTGATCTTTAACGGCATCATGGGTGCAGCCAAGGGCTCCAACTGGCAGGTTATCCTGTTCCTCGGCCCCATCTACTTCGTGGTGTACTACTTCGTCTTCAAGTTCATCATTCTTAAGAAGGACCTTAAGACTCCCGGCCGCGAGGAAGGGTCCGACGATGAGGCCGCAAAGGCTCCCAAGACTGTGATCAGCGACCTCATTCCCGCCATCGTTGAGGCAGTGGGCGGCGACAACAATATTAAGTCTGTCGAGGCCTGCTTCACCCGTCTGCGCATCCAGCTCAATGACTGTGACAAGGTGGTTGATGACGCCGAGTTTACCGAAAAGCTCGAAGCGCGTGGCATCGTGCATGTCAACGGCGGCGTGCAGATTGTCTACGGCAACATGGCTTCTAACTACGCGACTCAGATGCGCGAGCTGCTGGGCATGGAGTAAACGACTCAAACGCACAATCAAGATTAATACAGGTCGGCGCCCGATCCTTCAATTGGGCGCCGACCTGTGCTGTTTTGGGGCGAATGGGCAAGTACATGACGTGCTCGCTGCTCTCTTTTGGCGCTGCCTATCGTGTATTCGGACGCCTTACGACGGTGAGGTGCGTTTTTTTCGGTTCTAGCGTGTTTGCGGCTAGCGCTGCGCCCGAAGTCGATTTGCACAGCTGATATACAGAGCGTTAACCGCGCTTTGTAGGCTCATGCCCTCAACCAAGGCGGTCGAGTACTCGCTGAGTGACTCCGCGCTCACGGGTAGCAAGAGCTCGCGCGTCCCGTTGTTATCGAATGCCATGTTGCTCGATATCCAAATAACGCGGCAACCTCGCCGCTTGGCCTCAACGTAAAGATTGAAGATGTGGCTCGTCTTCCCTGAGAACGATACAAAGATGGTTAGGTCGTCGGGTTGGAGCAGACAGAGCGACGTCTCCTGTCCCTTGACGGAGCCAAATGAAAAGCACAGTCGGTTTACGCGGCTCAGCTTTTCGCAGAGTGAGCGGGCGGCGAGATTGGAGAATGAGCTTCCGTATACGTAGACATTTTGCGCATCGAGAAGCCAGTCAACGGCCTGCTCGAGTCGATCCTCAGTGAGCAGGCGTTTTGTTTCAAGCAAAGAGGTCTCTACGATATCGAAATACCAGGGTATATCGATTTGCTTATGAGCCCTTGTCTCGGTTGTCTCACGCTGGAGCCAAGCGTTGAAGTCGTCAACTTGCTCTTTGAACGATCGAAAGCTCGAGCCGTTTACGCGCCTGCAGAAGCGCGAGATGGTCGCGGGCGATGTATTGCACGCGCGGGCAAGTTCTTCTATTGAGAGCTTTGGGATCTCGTCGTGATGGGAAAGGGCGTAGAGTGCGATGTGGGCGTCAAGGCTGCCGCCCTTCTCGACGTCCTCGATACAAGACCTGAGGTTCGAATAGACCTCGTACATCGACATTCAAATCACTCCAAACAATAATGCCCCGGAGCGGATATGCCATCTCCGGAGCATCGTGGTGAAGCTATGGGGCGGATTTATTCCATGCCCAAGTATTCTCTCATTTCGACTTTGTAGACAGAAGCTTTATTGCCGTAAACGATCTGAACACCGCCGCCAACGTGCACGATGGCGGCGGCGCCGAGGTCTTTGGTGAAGACGCTATCGTCCTTGACTAGGGCGGTGTCTTTGAGGCTGAGCCTCAGGCGAGTGAAGCAGGCGTTGACACCCGAGATGTTATCGGCGCCGCCCACGGCTTCTACGATC
>CAUDCB010000073.1 GCA_958447915.1 uncultured Collinsella sp.
CCCCTGCTCGTGAAAGCTATCGAGCACCCGCTGCGCCGACGCCGGAATCCGGTGCGTCTTAAAGCTCAGCAGCGTGCCGTCGATATCGAAAAACGCGGCTTTGATCATCCTCGTCTACTCCTCGCCCTCGAGCTTTTCGCTCGCCTCGAGCCATGCCATCTCCAGCTCGTCCATGGCGGCGTGGGCCTCGTCGATCTTTGCCTGCTGCTCGCCCAGCGCCGTGTAGTTGGTGGGATCGACCTGAGCCATCGCAGCCTCGGCCTCCTCCACGCGAGCGCGCTGCGTCTCCATCTTGCGCTCGAGCGAGCTCACCTCGCGGCGGAGCTTCTGGCGCTCGGCGTTGGAAAGACCGTTGGGCTGCCCGCTCGTCTTGGGCTTTTCGGCCGCAACCGCTGCGGCGCCGGTGTCGAACGTGCCGGTCTTGGCACTCGGTGCGCCCACAGGCTCGCCCTCGGCAGTAGCGTTGCACAGGCGCAGGTACTGGTCCACGCCGCCGGGCATATGCGTCAGGTGGCCGTCGAGCAGCGCCCACTGCTGGTCGGTCACGCGCTCCATCAAGAAGCGGTCGTGCGTCACCAGGATCAGCGTGCCCGGCCAGCCGTCCAGCAAGTCCTCGACAATCGCCAGCATGTCGGTATCCAGGTCGTTGCCGGGCTCGTCCAGGATGAGCACGTTGGGCTCGTCCAGGATCGTCAGCAGCAGCGACAGACGACGGCGCTGGCCGCCCGAAAGATCGCCGATGCGGCTCCAGAGCTGCTGCGTCGTAAAGCCCAGACGCTCGCAGAGCTTCTCGGGCGAAGTCTCCTTGCCGTCAATGACGTAGTACTTCTTATAGTGGCTGAGCACCTCGCGGATCGTGTCGCCCATGTAGGGCTCGAGCTCTTCGAGCTGCTGCGACAGCACGCCAAAGCGCACCGTCTGGCCAATCTTCACGCGACCGCGCAGGGGCGCGATCTTGCCCTGAATCACGTCGAGCAGTGTGGACTTGCCGGCGCCGTTCTCGCCCAAAAGACCATAGCGATCGCCCGCACCAATGAGCCAGGTCACGTCGGAGAGCACCTGCTTGGGCGCGCCATCGGTATCCGCATAGCCGGCATCCACGTCGACCACATCGATAACCTGCTTGCCCAGGCGGCTCACGGCCAGGCGCTTGAGCTCCAGCTCGTCACGCACGGGCGGCACGTCGGCGATCAGCTCGCGAGCAGCCTCAACGCGAAACTTGGGCTTGGTGGAACGGGCCTGGGCGCCGCGGCTCAGCCACGCGAGCTCCTTGCGCGCCATGTTGCGGCGGCGCTCCTCGGTGACAGCGGCCATGCGGTCGCGCTCCACGCGCTGCAGGATGTATGCCGAGTAGCCGCCCTCGAAGGGATCGACCTGGCCGTCGTGGACCTCCCACATGCTGGTGCAGACCTCGTCCAAGAACCAGCGGTCGTGCGTGACCACGAGCATCGCGCCCTGACCGCGCTGCCAGCGGGCCTTTAAGTGACGCGCGAGCCAGTTGATGGTGCGCATGTCCAGGTGGTTGGTGGGCTCATCGAGCATGAGCACGTCGTAGTCGCCGATCAGCAGGCGCGCGAGGTCCACGCGACGGCGCTGGCCGCCCGAAAGCTCGCCCACCGTGCCCTCCCAGGGCACGTCGCTAATAAGGCCGGCCAGGATCTGACGCGTACGCGGGCTCGACGCCCACTCATACTCGGGCGCGTCGCCCACGACGGCATGATGCACAGTATCGGTGTCGACAAGCTGGTCCTTTTGGCCGAGCAATCCGATCGTCGTGCCGCGGCGATGCGTCACGCGTCCGTCATCGGGCTCCAGCGTGCCGGCGAGCACGCTCAGCAGCGTCGACTTGCCGTCGCCGTTTTTACCGACAATGCCAATGCGGTCGCCCTCGCCCACGCCGAGCGTCACGCTATCGAAAATATGCTTGGTGGGAAACTCTAGGCTGATGGAATCGCATCCCAAAAGAATCGCCATATGCCCTGCTCCTTCGTAGAAATTCAACGTTGTCCATGATAGCAGCGAAAAGGCGGGGCGCACACGACACAAAAAGGCGGACCATCTCCCGCAAGAGATGACCCGCCTCTCCAATCAGTCCCGTGGCGACCGTGGCCGCCGCGGGCCTCAAGCATGTTCCGGACTAGGAGAACATGCCGGTGAGGTAATCATTCAGCCGCTTATCCTTGGGCCGCTGGAAAATCTCGTCGGTCTCGTCGTACTCGACCATATCGCCCATGTAGAAGAACGCCGTGCGGTTGGACACACGCGACGCCTGCTCCATGTTGTGCGTCACGATGACGATGGCGCGGTCGGCCACGATCGACGACATCAGGTCCTCGATCGCCAGCGTCGAGATGGGGTCGAGCGCCGAGCAGGGCTCGTCGAACAGGATCACGTCGGGGTTGAGCGCCAGCGTGCGCGCAATGCACAGACGCTGCTGCTGACCGCCCGAAAGCGCGTAGGCGCTCTTGTCGAGCTTGTCTTTGACCTCGTCCCACAGCGCGGCACCGCGCAGACTTTCCTCGACCATGCGGT
Source organism: uncultured Collinsella sp. (assembly GCA_958447915.1). Classification (GTDB taxonomy): domain Bacteria; phylum Actinomycetota; class Coriobacteriia; order Coriobacteriales; family Coriobacteriaceae; genus Collinsella. The sequence continues at coordinate 2,533 of CAUDCB010000073.1, forward strand.
CGAGCTCGTCACGGTCGGTGATGCCGTGGCGCTTGGGCGCAAAGGTGATGTTGTCGCGAATGGACTTGCGGAACGGATTGGGCTGCTGAAACACCATGCCAATAGACCGACGCAGCTCGTAGGTGTTCTCGGTCTTGGTGTTCACGTTGCGCCCGCGGCAGTTGATCTCGCCCTCCACGCGACAGCCGCGAATCTCGCGATTCATAAGGTTGAGGCTGCGCAAAAAGGTCGACTTGCCGCAGCCCGAAGGCCCGATGAGCGCCGTGATCTCGCCCTTGTGAAAGTCGAGCGACGCATCGTGCAGCGCATGGTGGTCGCCATAGTACACGTTGACGTCCTTGGTGGAGACCACGACCTCGTCGCTCACGGCCTTGCCGCTCACGCGAACACGTTTCTCGCTCTCCCCCACGCTCGACAAAAAGTCCTGGGTGTCGGACGATGCCGCCTCGGTTGCGGGCGTTGTGTTCATCTCGCTCATTCGGCCGTCATCTTCCTTGCCAGTTGCTTGCCCACGATACGGGCGACTACGTTAAACAGCAGCACGCAGATCATCAGCAGCGCCGCGGTACCCCAAACGATCTGCTGGGCCTCGGGGCTGCCCTCGCCGTAAATCTTGTAGATGTGCACGGCGAGCGACTCGCCGGGACGGAACACGTTCCAGGCGCAGGTGGGGCTCGACAGGTTAAAGCTCAAGAAATTCAGGCGAACCGGCGAGCTCATGCCCGAGGTAAAGAGCAGCGCCGCGGCCTCGCCAAACACGCGTCCGGCCGAAAGTACGATACCGGTCACGATGGCGGGCATGGCCTCAGGGATCAGGATGTGCAGTGTGGCCTCCCAGCGGGTGAGGCCCATAGCCAGGCACGCATCGCGCTGGGCCTGCGGCACGTCCTCGAGCGCCTGCTGAATCACGCGCACCAGGATGGGGATGTTGAACATGGTGAGCGCAACGGCGCCGGAGATGATGGAGTACTTCCAGCCCAGCTGCACCGAGAACACCAGAAAGCCGAACATGCCCACGACGATGGAGGGCAGCGAGGACAGCGTCTCGATGGCGGTCGAGGCGATGTCGCGGATGGGTCCGTCGGGCGCGTACTCGACCAGGAAGACCGCTCCGCCCAAGCTGATGGGCACCGAGATACCTAAGGTGATCAGCAGCAGATAGAACGAGTCGAACAGCTGATAAAGCACGCCGCCCTGGGTTCCGTTGGCACGCGCGGGCTGCGTGAGGAAGCCCGGCTTAAGCAGCGTCGAGATGCCCTCGAACAGGATGTAGGCCACCATGGAAACGACGATGAGCATGACGATGGCAGCGATCGCCGTCAGCACGCCCGTGGCGATGCGGTCCTGTTTTTGGACACGCCCGAGTCTCGCCTCGTCGATATGGATGCGCGTGCTAGCCACGAGCCTTCGCCCCCTTGCGGCCGATAAGGTGGATGATCAGGATAAAGATAAGGCTCATGCCCATCAGCAGCAGACCGAGTGCCCACAGAACGTCGTCCTGGGCCGAACCCTCGGCATAGACCGCCATGGACGTGGTGAGCGTGGTGGTGATGGTCGACGCTGGCGACAGCAGCGACATCGGCATGGCCTCGATACCGCCGATAACCATGCGCACGGCAAGCGTCTCGCCAAAGGCGCGGGTCATACCCAGGATGACCGCGGTCATGAGCGACGGCGTGGCGCTCTTGAGCACCACGTGCCAGATGGTCTGCCAGCGGGTGTAGCCCAGCGCGAGCGAGCCCTGACGGTAGCTGTCGGGCACGGCGCGCAGACCATCGACCGAAAGCGTAGTCATCGTCGGCAGAATCATGACGGCCAGCACGATGGCGCCGGGCAAGATGCCCAGACCCGTGCTCACATGGAAAACGCTCTTCATAAGGCCGACAACCACGTGAAAGCCGATCAGGCCAAAGACGACCGAGGGAATGCCGGTCAAAAGCTCAATAAGCGGCTGAAAGACCTTGGAGCCAAACTTAGGCTGGATCTCGACCGCAAAGATGGCAGAGCCGATGGCGATGGGTAGCGCGATGAGCGTGGAGAGCACCATGACCGCAAACGAAGTGACGATCAGGGGAAGGGCGCCGGTATAGGGCAGACCGTTTTCGGCCGTGTTGGCCAGGTCCCACTTGGTGCCGGTAAAGAACTCGACGATCGAAACGCCGTCCTTGAGAAAAGCCGAGAGGCCCTTTTGGGCGACCATAAAGATGAGCGCGGCAACAACAAGCGTCACGAGCGCTACGCACGCGCCCGTGACGCCCAGGCCCACGTTCTCAAGGTCGCGCTTTGGCAGCTGTTTTGCCATTGCAAACCTTTCCGGGGGCGATTACTTATTTAGCGGAGACCTTGCCGCTGGCGTCCTTGACGACCTTCATGGCAGAGACGGGGATAAAGCCCTGCTCCTCGACGAGCTTGCCCTGGACGTCGTCGGAAAGCATGAACTCCAGGAAGGCCTTGGTGGCCTCGTCGGCGTCCTTCGCGCAGTACATGTGCTCGGTCGCCCAGATCTTGAAGGAGTCGTCGGTGACGTTTGCGCTCTTGGGCTCCACGCCCTCGACCTTGATGGCGTTGAACTTGGAGTCATCGAAGTGCGAGAAGTCGAGGTAGGAGATGGCGTTGTCGGTGCTGCCCATCTGAGTCTGGACGTCGCCGGACTTGTCGAGCTCGGCGTCGCCCTTAAAGTCGACCGCCTCGTCGCCAAAGACGGCGGCCTCGAAGGTGGCGCGGGTACCGGAGCCGGCTTTGCGGTTGAGGACGACAATCTTGGCGTCGTCGCCGCCGACCTCCTTCCAGTTGGTGATCTGGCCGGAGAAGATGCCCTTGAGCTGCTCGAGGGACAGGTCGTCGACCTTGACGTTCTTGGAGACGACGGGGCCCATGCCCACGACGGCGACCTCGTGGTCGACGAGATTCTTGACCTGGTCGGCCTCGAGCTTGGTCTCGGCAAAGACGTCGGAGTTACCGATGGTAACGGTGCCGGCGGCGACAGCGGTCAGGCCCTTGCCCGAACCGTTGCCCGAACCGGAGACGGAGACGTCGGGGTTGGCATCCATGAACTTCTCGGCAGCGGCCTCGACGAGAGCCTGGAACGAGGAGGCGCCGTCGTAGGTCACCTCGCCGGAGACGGACTCGGCAGCAGCGGCGCTACCCTTGTCGGCGGCGTCGGATTCGCCGGAGCCGCCGCAACCAACGAGACCGAGACCGACGATGCTGGCAAGACCACCAGCGAGGCCGAGGAACTGACGACGAGAATAAGCCTGATCGAGCATGATCTTCCTTTCATACAAGCGACTCGCGGGCACCCTGCCCGCTTTGCTGTTTGGAAAGATACGGTCTCGATCGGGCAGCGCCCGCGTCAGCTGCGCTTTATTACGGGCATCTGATAGACCCTTACCGCAAGCTCTACCCAGCCTTTACAAACGGATAACAATCCAGCGCCGAACATGGCGCACCTTTTACACCAGAGGAAAGTAGTCATTGGGGACAGTCTTGTTTGACTAGTCATTTAAGAACGTCCCCAATGACTGCCCCACCGCAACAGAAAAAGCCCGGGCCGAAGCACCGGGCTCGTAATGCAGGTTTGTATCCAAGCAGGATATAGGGGTTTCCCAGGTGCCCGAGATTGCCCCGAAAGAGGAGCGCCGCGTACTTTGGTACGCAAGCGACGGTTTGAGGGGCAAGGTCGGGTGCCTGGGGAAGCCCTACAGCTCGAGTTCGTTGAGGCGCAGGATTGCCACGATATAAATCTTGAGCGCCTGCTTGAGCTGCTCCTCGTTGGCGCACTCGTTGGGGCCGTGCATCTGGCCGCCCCACGCGGGCAGCTCAAGGCCGGTCTCCTCGGGGCCAAACGACACGGCGCGGGCAAAGTTGCGTGCGTACGTGCCGCCGCCCATGGCGAAGGGCTCGGCATGCTTACCCGTAAACTCGTTATAGGTGTCAATCAGCGCCTTCACGGCCGGGTCGTTGGCCGAAACTGAGAACGGCACCTTGGCACGACCCACGCGATACGTCACACCAAAGCGGCCCACGAGCGGCTCGAGCTGCTCGCAGATGGTATCGGCGCTCGTGCTGTCGGGAAAACGCACGTCGACGACCTGCTCGATGTGGCCATCCACCACACGGATGACGCCGGGGTTGCAGGTGAGCGGGCCAAACGCCGGGCTCGTCGCATCGATTCCCAAGCCGCGACCATAGGCATCCGCGTGCACAAAGGCCAAGAACTTGACGAACTCGTGCTCGGCAGGCGTCAGCAGGCGCTCGTCACGGGCACCAAACGCGTCCTCGGCCTCGCGCAGATATGACACGATCAGGCCGACGGCATTGATCGTTCCATCGGGCATCGAGGCATGACCGCCAATGCCGTGGGCAAAAAACTGCGCATGGCCGTTATCGAGCGTCGTAATCTCCAGGCGGTCGGCATTCTCAACGGGTGCCGGCAGTTCATCGGCGGCAATCGCGAGCTCACAGATAGACTGCGACGGAATGGCGTTGCTCGCCTCGGCACCGCTCCACGATACGATGCGCCCGCCGTCGATCTTGGAGCTCACAAACGTCGCCCCAAACTGGCCCTTCTCGGCATTACAAACCGGGAACTCGGCATCGGGCGTAAACAGAAAGTCGGGGTTCGCGTGGTTCTCCAAATAATGGTGAACGTCGGACATGCCCACTTCCTCATCGCAGCCCAGCAGCGCGCGGAAGGTATAGCGCGGGGTGATGCCGTGCTTGAGCAGATAGGCGCCGGCGTAGAGCGACAGCACAGCCGGACCCTTGTCGTCGATCACGCCGCGACCGAGCAGCCAGCCCTCGCGACGCTCCATCGCAAACGGATCGGTGTTCCAACCGGGACCGGCGGGAACCACGTCCACATGGCAAATGGTCGCGAGCTGCTTGTCGCCGCGGCCCGGGATATCGGCAATGCCCACATAGCCCTCGTCGTCGCTCGTCTGGTAGCCGAGCTTTTGCGCAATGCCGAGCGCGCAATCGAGCGCGTCACGGACCGGGCGGCCAAACGGCGCGCCGGGCTCCGCATCGGCAGAAACTGCCACGGACGGATAACTCACCAGCTGCTCGATATCGGCGACGACATCTTCCCAGACCTCGTCGACATACTCAGCGACGCTCTGCTCCACCTGATTCATGGACGGCCTCCTTACCAATGAGCGGCGAGCGTGCCCGCCCCTCACATTACGTCATTAGATAGCGAAAAGTTTAGCAAGCTCGGCCACCGAGTGCACCACCGCATCAGCGCCCGCGGCCTCATGCTCACCCGGCGCCGCCGCGCCCGAATAGATGCCGATGCACGGCACGCCCATCGCGTGCGCGCCCTCCACATCGTTAAAGCGGTCGCCAATCATCACGGCCTCGTCCGCGGTCGCGCCCAGGGCCGCCAGGGCATCTCGGACCGAATCCGCCTTGGTCTCGCGCCCCTGCGGCGGATTCATGCCAACCACGGCTTCGAACTGGCAAAGCCCCAGCTCACGCACCATATCGATGCACTTCGCCTCCATGCGCGACGTCGCCACGGCCATACGCTTGCCCTGGGCGGCCAACCCATCCAGCAGCTCGGGGATCCCATCGAACACGGGATACTCCCCCGGTCCCAGCTCATCAAAAAAGGCGCGGTACTCATCGGCCACCACAAGCGACTCCTCGCGGGAGAAGCCATAAAAGTCGTGGAAGCTCTTCCACAGGGGCGGCCCGATCATACGGCGCAGGTCACCCATCTGCGCCTCAGAAAATCCGCGGGCAGCCAGCGTCTTGCGCGTCGAGGCCATCACCGCCCGACCCGTATCGGCCACCGTGCCGTCAAAATCGAACAGCACAATCGGCCGCCTGCATATCTCCAGTGCCTCCATCGGCATCCCTCTTCCCCAGTTGATGATTTCCACACCACCACTTCAAACTGTTGACTATTAAACAATTGAACCTAGCAATGTAGAGCAACTCCACTATACTTGTCGCACTTTGCTCTCAGAAGGCGGCGCGCAAACGCCCCAACGAAAGGTGCAATTATGTCTTTTGCCATCATAACCGACTCCACGTCGGACATCTCCCCCGCCCGCGCCCAAGAGCTCGGCATTTACGTGATTCCGCTGCATGTGATTATCGAGGGCGAGGACCTGCTCGACCAGGTGCAGATTACCGCCGAGGAGTACGTCGCCCGCATGGCCGGCTCCGAGCAGCTGCCGCACACCTCGCAGCCGAGCGCCGGCGAGTTCAAGGCGCTCTTTGACCGCGTGCTCGCCGACGGCCACGACAGCGCCATCTTTATCTCGCTGTGCAGCGAGTGGTCCGCCTGCTATGCCAACGCCAACCTGGTGGCCGAGACCCACGAGCTCGACGTGCGCTGCATCGATTCGCGCACCGGCTCGGGCGCCGAAGGCCTGCTGGTGGAGTATGCGCTCGCCATGCGCGAGGACGGTCGCAACCTGGACGAAACCGAGGCGCAGATCCGCGCGACGCTGCCCGACGCCCACCTGCTGCTGATTCCCCGCACGCTCGAGAACCTGGTCAAGA
>CAUDCB010000074.1 GCA_958447915.1 uncultured Collinsella sp.
GCCACGGCGTGGCCCGACCTGGAGGACTACATCAACATGGAGCTGCTCTTTATGATCGGCTTTGGTGTGGCGTTTGAGCTGCCGCTCATCATCTTCTACCTGTCTGTTTTCCACATCGTGTCCTACGCGGCCTTCCGCAGCGCCTGGCGTTACGTGTACGTGGGCCTGCTCGTGGGCTCGGCCGTGATCACGCCCGACGGCTCGCCCGTCACGCTGGGCCTTATGTACGGTGCCCTGCTTTCGCTCTACGAGATCTCGCTCGCCATCGCCCGCGTGGTCATTACCGCGCGCGAGGGCAAGGAGGGCCTGTTCGTGAGCCGTCTGGACCTGTTCTCGGACGACGAGGACGACGAGGAGTAAATCGGTATGCACGAGGTTGGCATTGTCAACGGCATACTCGATACAGTGATTCGCGCGGCGCGTGGGGCGGGGGCCTCGCGCGCCGTTTTGGTAACGCTGCGTATCGGGGATATGACCGAGGTCGTGCGCGAGGCGCTCGACTTTGCGTGGGAGACGTTTCGCGACGAGGACCCGCTCACGCGCGGCTGCGCGCTTGCCGTGGAGGAGGTCCATCCACAAAGCGAGTGCCTGGACTGCGGCGAGATCTTTGAGCACGACCGCTTTCATTGCCGCTGCCCCCAATGTGGCGGCGCCAACGTGCGCCTACTGCACGGCCGCGAGCTCGACATCGCCAGCATCGAGATCGAAACCCCCGACGATTAGCTCGCCAGCCACCTGGGTACGGGGTATAAATGGTAGAAGTTAAGGAGTGCCGAGTATGGCCGAGAAAACGATTGATATCGCATCGCCGATTCTGTCGCGCAACGAGCGCCTGGCAGATCAGCTGCGTCAGCGATTTAATGAGACAAACACCTATGTGATCAATGTGCTGTCGAGCCCCGGTTCGGGCAAGACCACCACGATCCTGGGCACCAACGAGCGCCTGCGTGACAAAGCCGGCCTGCGCTGTGCCGTCATCGAGGGCGATATCGCCTCGGATGTCGACGCCATCACCATGAAGGAAGCCGGCATGTCCGCCATCCAGATCAACACGGGTGGCCTGTGCCATCTCGAGGGCAACATGATCATGGAGGCTGTCGACGCGTTCGATCAGGCCGTCGGTCTGGAAAACATCGACGTCATCTTTATCGAAAACGTGGGCAACCTGGTGTGCCCGGTCGACTTTGACTTGGGCGAGAACCTGTCCATCATGATTCTCTCGGTGCCCGAGGGTGACGACAAGCCCATTAAGTACCCGGGCATCTTCCAACACGCCGGCGCACAGTTGCTCAACAAGGTCGACGTAGCCCCGGCTTTCGATTTTGACATGGATAGGTATACTAAGACACTCGATGACCTCAATCCGCAGGCGCCGCGGTTTGCCGTGAGCGCGCGCAAGGGCGAGGGCATGGATGCCTGGTGCGATTGGCTCATCGGGCAGATTGAGCAAGCAAGGGCGTAAGTCGGCCGCCATAAGCGCGGGCGCAGCCGCAGAGATATGAGATAGGAGCCTCTTTTGAAGCTCATCATCGCCGAGAAAAACGACGCCGCACGTCAGATTGCCGAGCGGCTGTCCACGGGCAAACCCAAAAAGGACAAGGTGTACAACACCGCCATCTACCGTTTTGAGTGGAAGGGCGAGGAATGCGTGACGATCGGCCTTGCCGGTCACATCCTTGCGCCCGATTTTTGCGACAGCGTGCTGTTCGATAAAAAGCTGGGCTGGTATTCGGTTACCGAGGACGGCGAGATGCTGCCGGCCGACATGCCCGATGGCCTGGCTCGTCCGCCCTACGACACCAAGCGCAAGCCGTTCCTTGCCGACGGCATTTCCATCAAGGGCTGGAAGCTCGAGAGCCTGCCTTACCTCACCTGGGCGCCCGTCATTAAGCTACCGGCCGAGAAGGAACTCATTCGTTCGCTCAAGAACCTTGCTAAAAAGTCCGACAGCGTCATCATCGCCACGGACTTCGATCGCGAGGGCGAACTGATCGGTTCGGACGCCCTCAACAAAGTGCGCGAGGTTGCGCCTGACTTGCCGGTCGCCCGCGCCCAGTATTCTTCGTTTACCAAGGCCGAGATTACGCAGGCCTTCGATAATCTTGTCTCGCTCGACCAGAATCTGGCCGACGCCGGCGAGAGCCGCCAGCACATCGATCTCATTTGGGGCGCGGTGCTCACGCGCTACCTGACGCTCGCCAAGTTTGGCGGCTTTGGCAACGTGCGCTCCGCCGGCCGCGTGCAGACGCCGACGCTCGCTCTGGTGGTCGAGCGCGAACGCGAACGCATGGCGTTTGTGCCCGAGGACTATTGGCAGATTCGCGGCATGGGTGCCGCTCAGGGTGCTGCCGAGGATGACCGCTTTAAGATTGCGCACAAGACGACACGTTTTACCGACAAAGATGCTGCCGAGACGGCGTACGGCCACGTCGACGGCGCTACGACGGCAACCGTCGCCGCGGTGACCAAGCGCTCCCGCAAGCAGCAGCCGCCCACGCCGTTTGCGACGACCTCGCTGCAGGCTGCCGCCGCGGCCGAGGGCATCTCACCTGCACGTACCATGCGCATCGCCGAGTCCCTCTACATGGCGGGCCTCATCAGCTATCCGCGTGTCGACAACACCGTGTACCCTGCGACGCTCGATCTGGGCGCCGTGGTGAGCGACCTGGCAAAGATCAACCCGGCGCTGGCGCCCGTGTGCAAAAAGGTACTCGCCGGCCCCATGAAGCCCACGCGCGGCAAAGTCGAGACCACCGACCACCCGCCCATCTACCCCACGGGCGAAGGCGATCCGTCCACGCTCGATGGCGGCCAGCGCAAGCTCTACGACCTCATCGCCCGCCGCTTCCTGGCAACGCTCATGGGGCCCGCGACCATCGAGAACACCAAGCTCGAGCTCGACGTCAACGGCGAGCCGTTCGTGGCTTCGGGCGACGTGCTCGTGACCCCGGGCTTCCGCGAGGCGTATCCGTATGGACTTAAGCGCGACGAGCAGATGCCGCCGCTGGAGCAGGGCGATACGGTCGACGTTTTCGACATTAAACTCGAGGCCAAGCAGACCGAGCCGCCCGCGCGCTACAGCCAGGGCAAGCTCGTGCAGGAGATGGAAAAGCGCGGCCTGGGCACCAAGTCCACGCGCGCGAGCATCATCGAGCGCCTGTATGCCGTGCGCTATCTCAAAAATGATCCCGTGGAGCCGAGCCAGCTGGGTATCGCCATCATTGATGCGCTGTCGCAGTTTGCCCCGCGCATCACGAGCCCCGATATGACCAGCGAGCTCGACGGCGATATGACCCGCGTCGAGCGCGGCGAGGACACCGAAGAGCATGTCGTGACGCACTCGCGCGCGCTGCTGGCCGGCGTGCTCGACGAGCTGCTCAAGCACACGCAGGAGCTAGGCGACGCCATCAGCGACGCCGTCACGGCCGATGCACGCGTGGGCGCTTGCCCCAAGTGCGGCAAGGACCTGGTTATGAAGACGAGCGCCAAGACCCGCGGCAGCTTTATCGGCTGCATGGGCTGGCCCGACTGCGATGTGACCTATCCGGTGCCGAGCGGCGTCAAGGTGAGCCCGCTCGAGGGCGAGGCGGCCGTGTGCCCCGAGTGCGGCGCGCCGCGCATTAAGTGCCAGCCGTTCCGCCAGAAGGCCTTCGAGATTTGCGTGAACCCCACGTGCCCCACCAACTACGAGCCCGACCTTAAGGTGGGCGAGTGCAAGGTGTGTGCCGAGGCCGGACGCCATGGCGATCTGATTGCGCACAAGAGCGAGAAGAGCGGCAAGCGCTTTATCCGCTGCACCAACTACGATGACTGCGGCGTGAGCTATCCGCTGCCGGCGCGCGGCAAGCTCGAGGCGACGGGTGAGACTTGCCCCGAGTGCGGCGCCCCCATCGTGGTGGTCAACACGGCGCGCGGTCCGTGGCGCATCTGCGTGAACATGGACTGCCCAACCAAGGAGAAGAAGCCCGCCCGCGGCCGCAAGACCACGACCAAGGCGAGCACGGCCAAGAAGACGACGGCAGCCAAGAAGACGACGGCGGCAAAGAAGGCCACGGCGGCCAAGAAGACGACCGCCAAAAAGACGACGACCAAGAAGGCGGCCGCCGACAAGTAGCGGCGCAGCCGAAACATTGCCCAAAACAAAAACGAGCGAGGACCTCAAGATCCTCGCTCGTTTTTTATCCGGCAGTTAGGGACGTTCCTTTTCTGCCGGCAGTTTAGGAACGTCCCTAACTGCCGGCTCGGGAACGACAAAGCACTACTTCACCTCGACGGGTGCAGCGCCGGGGTAGCGGTCCTCAAAGTCCAGACGGTATTTGTTGTCGTTGGTGCCCGCTACGTTGTCGCGCGCCAGCGGCGCCACGATCTCGTCCTTGTGGTCCGCAGGCTTGGCGTATTTCAGGCTGATCTCCCAGGCATCACAGATTGCGTCGATGCGGTGATCTAGGTCGTCGTACAGGGCAACGATGTCCTTCCAGGAGCTGTAGTTCTTGGAGCTCGTCGGGACGTCCAGGTCCTCGACGATGTCGTAATACTGCTCGATGGTGTCCTCCGTGCGCTCGGCGACGTCGGCGAGATTTTGACGGGTGGTTCGATCCTCTTCCAGATAGTTGCCGTTGAAGTTCTGCGCGCAGCCACGGACCTGGCTGTCGAGATCTTCGAGCAGGTCGTAGTATTCGCTCAGTCGGCGGTAGAGGTTCTGCTCAGAGAGCGTTGCTTCGCCGCCATCCTCGTCGTCATCGTCATCACCGTCGTACAGGCTGTTGGGATCGCCGAGAGACTTTAGGTCATCGTCGTCGACGTCATGGTGCAGCTTAGCTACCTCGGCAGTCGTTTGCGTGGCGGCGTTGTCGAACGGTCTGATTGCAAAGAAGATGACCAGGGCGATGATGATCGCCACCAGCACAACGATAACGGCGATAAGCGGCCCGGTGCCGCTCTTTTTGGGAGCGGGGGTCTGTGGCGAAACGGGCGCGTATGCGGGAGCCGGCTGCTGTTGGGGCGAGCCGCTCGCGACGGGTATGCGCTGCGTGGTCTCGACGGCCTCGGTCCTTGCGGCGGGGTCGGGGCTATAGGCGAGGGGGTCGTCCGCCTTGGCTTGCGGCGTATCAAGGGAGCCGGTCTGCTCAAAAGCGGGCTGGCTATCGCTCGCGGCTGTTTGCTCAACGGGTGCACCGCACGAGGTGCAGAACTTGGCATCATCTGCAAGAAGCTTGCCGCACGAGGCGCAATACCGAGACATTGCCACTCCTTTCGCCACATTTCAAATCAATACGACGATTATACCCAGCGCACAAAAAAGCCGGCAGTTAGGGACGTTCCTTTTCGGCCGGCACTTTAAGAATGTCCCCAATGACCCAATGACTAGGTCCGATTTGGGGTGCGCCGGACGCTGGGGTATCATGGCTTGGTTGCTATAACTTGCATTTTCGCGCCTTGTAGGAAGGGGCTGCGTCCATGGCTTTTGAGCCCGCTCAACATAGCTTTATCACGCTCGAGGGCGTCGACGGCGCCGGCAAGTCCACGCAGGCGCGCCTGCTTGCCCACGCGCTCGACCTCGCTGGCTATCAGGTCGTAACTCTGCGCGAGCCGGGCGGCACCGCCATCAGCGAAAAGATTCGCGCCCTGCTGCTCGACCCCGCCAATACGGCAATGGGCGATACCTGCGAGCTGCTGCTCTACGAGGCCGCGCGCGCCCAGCTGGTGCACGAGGTCATCGCCCCCGCCCTCGCTGCCGGCAAGGTGGTTCTGTGCGATCGCTTCTACGATTCCACGACCTGCTACCAGGCGTTTGCCGATGGCCTCGATCGCCAGATAGTGCGCGACGCCAACAACCTGGCTGTCGCCGGTACGCATCCGGCGCTCACGCTCGTCTATCACATCACGCCCGAGCCGGCGGCGCTGCGCATGGCGGCCCGCGGCGCGGCCGATCGCATGGAGGCCAAGGGCATGGCCTTCCAGGAGCGCGTCTACCAGGGATTTTGTGCCATTGCTGCCGAGGAGCCCGCCCGCGTAAAGCTCATCGACGCCACCGCGTCGATTGCAGACGTCTTCGCGCAGACGGTCGAGCTGGTTCGTGCGCACGGTCTCGACATCCCCCAGGATGCCGTCGCCGCCGCGCTTGCCCAGGAGGCTGAGTAACATGGCCCCCGCTCCGGCAAGCCTGCTCGCCAAGCTCGACACCCAGGAACGCGTGCGCGACTTTTTGACCAACGCCATCGCAAGCGGCCGTGCATCGCACGCCTACCTGTTTTTGGGCGCGCCCGGTGCCGGTAAGCTCGACGCCGCATGGGCGCTTGCCCAGGCATTCCTGTGCGAGCGGGACGGCTGTGGCTCGTGCGACAGCTGCGTGCGCGTCGCGCGCCATACGCATCCCGACGTGCACTATTACACGCCCGAGAGCGCCACGGGCTACCTCATCGCGCAGACCCGCGAGCTGCTCGACGACGTGCCCTTGGCGCCCATTCGCGCCAAGGCTAAGGTCTACATCATCGACCGTGCCGAGCAACTGCGCGCCAACACCGCCAACGCACTGCTCAAAACGCTCGAGGAGCCGCCCGAGGGCGTCATGTTCATCCTGCTGGGCACCTCGGCAGACGTGATGCTGCCCACCATTGTGAGCCGTTGCCAGTGCGTGCCGTTTCGGCTGGTGTCGCCCGCTGTGGCCGCGCAGGCCGTGAGCCGTGCCACCGGCCAGGACCTCGCGCGTTGTCGTATGGCCGTCGCCGTGGCGGGCAGCCCCACGCGCGGTATCGAGTTCCTCAAGAGCGCCGAGCGCCAGGACGCTCGCCGTCAGATGGTCCGTGCCATCGACTCACTCATTGCCGCCGACGAGGCCGACGTGCTCAGTCGCGCCAAGTCGCTCATCGTCGCCGTTAAGGCGCCGCTCGCCGAGGTCAAGTCCACGCAGGAAAAGGTGCTCGAGCAAAATGCCGACTACCTGTCGCGTGGAGCATTGAAGCAGCTTGAGGACCGCAACAAGCGCGAACTCAACGCGCGCGAGCGTTCGGGTATCATGGAAGCGCTGGCGAGCGCGCGGACGCTCATGCGCGACGTGCTGCTGACACTTCAGGACGAGGCGGCAGACGTGGTGAACGAGGACGTGCGCGACACGATCGGTCGGCTTGCCGCGGCGACGAATGTTGCGGGTGCCACCCAGGCGCTCGAGGCGGTTGCCACCGCTGAGCGCAACATCGCCAGAAACGTTACTCCCCAGCTGGCCATCGAGGTCATGCTGTTCGATATCAGGAAGGCACTGAAATGCCGTTAGTCGTACCCGTTAAGTTTACCTACGCCTCGCGCGACCTGTGGTTCGACCCACAGGATCTGGATATCCTCGAGGCCGATTATGCCATTTGTTCTACCGAGCGCGGAACCGAGATCGGCCTGGTCACGGCCGATCCCTTCGAGGTGCCGCAAGACGAGATCGGTCAGCCGCTCAAGCCCGTGCTGCGCGTGGCGAGCGACATCGACCTGCAGCTTGCCGACGACCTGGCTATCCAGGGTGACGAGGCCATGGTCGACTTCCGCCGCCTGGTCAAGGAGCTCGACCTCGAGATGAAGCCGGTCGGCGTCGAGTACCTGTTTGGCGGCGAGAAGGCCGTGTTCTACTTTGCTGCCGAGGAACGCGTCGATTTCCGTCAGCTCGTCAAGGACCTGTCCTCGACGCTGCACATTCGCGTCGACATGCGCCAGATTGGCGTGCGTGACGAGACCCGCCTGGTGGGCGGCTATGCCCAGTGCGGCCAGGAGCTCTGCTGCACACGCTTTGGCGGACAGTTTGAGCCGGTTTCGATCCGCATGGCAAAAGAGCAGGACCTGCCGCTCAACTCGTCCAAGATTAGCGGCGTCTGCGGTCGCCTGATGTGCTGCCTGCGCTACGAGTTCGAGGCGTACAAGGACTTTAAGAGCCGCGCGCCCAAAAAGAAGACGCTGATCGATACGCCGCTTGGCAAGGCGCGCATCCAGGAATATGACACCCCGCGTGAACAGCTGGTGTTGCGCCTGGAGAACGGCAAAGTCTTTAAGGTCAACCTGGCCGACATGACCTGCTCTGAGGGCTGCAAAAAGAAGGCCGCCGAGCAGGGCTGCAACTGCCGCCCCGACTGTGTGACGCGCGATGTGCTCGAGCGTATCGAGTCGCCCGAGATGCGCCTGGCGCTTATGGAGCTCGACCGCGAGAACGGCGTCGACGTGGGCGATGGCCTGTCGAGCGCCGACCGTCTGGCCGGTACATCGATGCCCAAGCGCCGTCGTCGCGATGCTGAATCCGATGTTCGCGCCGGCCAGGGCCAGGGCGAGGGTCGTGGCCGCGGAAAGGGCCGCGGCAAGGCCGAGGCGCTCGAGGCCGAGGAGGCTGCCGGTGGACGTCGCCGCCGCAAGCGCTCGGGTGCGGGCGATGCCGGCGAGGCCGCTCCCGCAGGCAAGAACTCCTCCCGCGAGCGCGAGGCTCAGCAGCCTCAGCAGCAAAACCGCGGCGGTGGTATGAATCCCACGCGCCGTCGCCGCCGCCATTTGTCGAGCGAGGAGCGCGAGGACGCCTTCCGCGCCGCAGCCGCTCGCGAAGCCGGTGCCGCCCCCAAGGGTGGTTCGGGTTCCGATACGCCTGCCGACAAGGGTAGCAAGCAGCGCAACGATGACGAGCGCGCCCCGCGTCCGCGTCGCCGCCATTCCTCGGGCACGCAGCAAAAGCCCTCGGTGCCCTCCGTGGCCGATCAGGTCTCGGATGGCGAGGTCAAGGTCACACGTCGTCGCCCTGGAGATGGCGGAGGGGCGGCTGCCAAGGCCGCGCGCGGCGCTGCTCGCGACGAACGCGAGTCGCGCGAAGATCGTGGTGGCGAGGGTTCGGCCGACCAGGGCCAGAAGCGCCGTCGCCGTCGTCGTTCCCGCAAGCCGCGTCAAGATGGTGGCGAGGGTTCGACCCCGTCTTCGTCTGCACCACAACCGCCTACCGGCGAATAACGCCCGCGAGCGGATTTAACCTGCCTGACCCCAAACGCGTCGGGGTACCATAG
>CAUDCB010000075.1 GCA_958447915.1 uncultured Collinsella sp.
GGATTGACCAATCTCGGCCGACTCATATTAAGCCAAATTAATCTGGCGCTAACAAGCGCACACACGTACCCACTCTTGGCCACATTCGTCGTCATCACAAATAATGACAGTCACAGGCCAACCCTGAATTAAGCATCAGCGGAGCTTCAGCGTTGCGTCAGTTCTCCCCGGCATCGTCTCCCAAGCAAAACGCTTCAACTGCCTTCTGCCCGAACACCATGCAAACAATCTTCCCGAGAACAGCCCTCAGCAGCATTACCGCCTCTGCAACAAACGACGCATTCATTTCCTCATAGTTCATCTTACGAAAAATCAGGTAAATCAGCAGGTATGCAACGGCTATTATTTGAATCACGAGAGCAGCATTGATGCTATAGGCATACGGCAAGTTACCCAAGCAGAAATGCAACAGGTTGCCCAGGGCCAAACCATTGAAGCCGCACTCAAAGAAAATACCGTATGCCGGGTCGAAGCAAATCCCAAAGAACATGTATATCAAGTCAAAGACAAAAAGGCAGGCAGAGACCTTTACCATTAGGTCCAAAGTATTATTAGGCCATATGAACGCAATGGCATAGCAAATCGAAGTCATCGTGACATTTATGGCAGCATGCTGAGTTGGCGCCAAACAAAGAGAAATCAAATCGAGCAGAAC
This sequence comes from uncultured Collinsella sp., assembly GCA_958447915.1. Classification (GTDB taxonomy): domain Bacteria; phylum Actinomycetota; class Coriobacteriia; order Coriobacteriales; family Coriobacteriaceae; genus Collinsella. Next base: position 656 of record CAUDCB010000075.1, read on the forward strand.
AATCGACACCACAAAAGTCCAATTCCATGGACTAAAGAATGACATTCGTGAACGCAGAGGATGCTCGTCCTTAACATGCGTTCCTAAAATAACTCCGAGATACGCAATGTGAGGCTTTGTAAATTGAACCGATTTACCCTCGTGCTTTCTGACCGTGTTAGATCTAACCGTATCAGACGCCTCTAAACTCCAAGTAATGTAAACAAAAGTGCAGCCAAATAGCATGCAAGACAATGCTAGAGAGACAGCAAGAGGAAGATAGCCCTGAGCGATAAAGGGAATGTACCTAACGTTAAATAAACGGAGAAACTCGACAGTTCGCAGTAAGCCAATAGCATCGGGATCAAAAGCCAGAAGCCCAGATAGAAAACGCAGCGGATATCCCAAGGTCACTAAGACCATCGTAGGCAAGCTCATTTTTCGAAGAGCTCTGACTCGCGCCGAGTCGACTGCAATTCCCTCTATAACCTCGCTCGCCTTCGCTGGAATGTTGTCCCCAAAGCATGCCGTGAGCAATTCGTTCCATCCGACTTCCCCCTTGCCGCGAGCAACCTCATATAAACTTGCCACCAAAAATACCAATGCATAAAACACCATCAATATAAGGGCCAGATATGGGTCTCCAGTTCCACCCGAGTTGGAGGCAATGGTGCAGCAGACAAGACCCGCAACTAGCGCTTTGGCAAAGACGACCAGGCAGCCGATGCGAATAGTTCTGGTTTTGCTATTACCAAGAAGCGGGAGTCTGTTTCTCCCCTCACTTCTTGGGTTACTCCCATCTTGGTCAATTCCCCTAATGTCATTGATTAGATAACGCGCTTGATAGCCACAAAGGTCGACAACCAGCCAAAGAAGGAAAAATCGAAAAACCCATTCTCCCACCGAATATCCTGGTTCAAACAGGGCGGTTCCCAAGGCGGCACCACCTAAATAAAAGAATGTTTTCATCGCGTCGCGCGGACGCGTGTAGACCAATCTTGCAAATTTACCCCTAAATTGCGCGAAATACTTTTTTGGTTGCTGCGCAAGCGGAACTGTACCATCTCCCTCTCCAACACCCTTGCTCGCACCCCTGTCATGTAACCGACGGAATGATGTATAGAGCTCTCTGCTGTAGTCCGTACCGACAAAAAAGCCGTACAGCAAATACGACAATGCAGAGAAAACCACGATAGGGAGAAAAAGGAATACCCACTTATTATTGACAGTCAGAAGGAGCATTCCCGAAAGCAGCAGACAGCCGATAACAAGAAAAACCAATGCGCAGGCAAAATGAACGTAGTGCCTACGAGCGCCCTGATTGGTAAGATGGCGCACATTCGATGTGATAAGCCGCGATGACAGCACATTCCAGCCAGGAGGAAAGTCTCCCAGCCCGCTATGTGTCAGTAAAGTAATATTGCGCTCAATCTCTTCCATATAGTGATAGCGAAACATACGCTCGATACCGATGCTCGAGCAATAAAAACCCGCCACCAAAATGATGCAAGCTGCGATAAAGGCGATCCCTTCGTTTTTGAAAGGGATATCATTTTGACCACTTGAACCAAAACCGCTGGCAACGGAATACAGTATCGCAAGCGCAGCGATGCAGGCAACTAGCGCTTGGACAATATGATCAAGCGAGACGCGCTGATCTTCTCTGGCTTGCTCAAGCTCGAAATACAATCTCTGGAGCTTTTCATCCCGGTTAGTATCGGGGATATCATTCTGAAGCATTGCGATCCCAATATCTGTCAGGTCAATAAAATGAACCGGGATAGTTTATTAACGTCATGCTCCAGACACTGAACGCCTGAGTAGATATTACCCCCACGCGCGTGCAGCAGAGCCATCGTTTATTAGTTTTTCGTCAAACGGTGGTGACGCATAATTCCTTTCGCAAATTGACAACCGCATAGCGGAACACGGCCCGCGCCCCGTCATATGATTTCTAGCGGCTAAACAACAAATCACCGACGAAAGGGGGCACGGGCCGCGTCTGCAAACATCGCATCGGTAGACGAGGGGTCGCTCGACGCGCTGCTCGACGAGGAGGCGTCCGAGCTTGTCAGGGCCGAACGCGCTACGAGAGGGCGGCGGGCCGGGAGACCTACCACAGCGGCTAGCACACGAGATGGCTCGTCACGGGCGCCGGGGAAGTCGATCTCAGCGTGCATGAACTTGCTGAAAGGTCAATTCTGCCCAGCCATGTTGGGCCGGGCGCCTTTGTCGTGCACGGGCGAAGTTTACCAACATGATTGTCGCGCCATCAAACACCAATGAACGCCTCGCGGCGCTCCAACCATTCTAGAGTTATTGAACTCTCAGTGCGCCAATTCAAGTCTGACGGAGCCAAGCTGTTTAGCTCCGGAATAGCTTTTTCTCAATCCGTTCTGCAAGCTTTTGCCTCTTCGCAGGTAAGGCGCCTATAACAGAAACACTTTCAAGAATAATTGTTACTAATATTCCAGGAACTGTATCGATACTAAGCTTGCATTGGGCATACACACAAACGACGAGTAGGATCGTAAAGAAAACCACACGTAGTGCAACGGCTATCGTTGCAGCTCTTTTAGCAATAGTCCTGACGCGCTCGCTCTTCCTGTCCAGCTCGACCGACAAGCTTTTACTTTGCCCCTGAAGCTCTTCATTGACGGTCCTAATTTCAGAAAGTTCCTTAGAAAGTCTCGCGTTTTCTCCGCGGATTGAATCAATTTCTTGGTCCCGAATATTCCTCCTATATACCACTTCGGCCTCATTGATAATGTCGTCAGCGTCAAAGGAGCCGATATGGTCGTCGTCACGAGAGTCCTCTTTTACCGCCAGCACCTTTCTCGTGTCCATACTGTATAAATAGTGAACAGCGTCCTCGCGGGATATCTTTCCTTCTTTGTTGTATTTGAGCAGCTTTTCCGCAAATGACTTCCATACATGGTCCGAAGGAATTGCAGCCGCGGCGCATGCAGACAAAAGAGCCTTTTCGCCATACCTTTTTATACTGGACGGATTGCTATACAGCCATGCTAGGTTAGCCATTTTCGTTAAAGAATAAATAGGCGGAAGTATAGTCGGACTTTCAGTCTTATTCCACCATTTGATCGACTGTCTCACCGTCATCATGGAGGTCGTTACGAAAAACTATCTCGCCGTTTTAAACGATTTTGCCGTCAATTTCTCTCTTAGAGTAAGAATTGCCGCGATGCAATTGACGTCGTGCATAATTGCAAGCTCAGCATCGCAACCTTCCGGACGCTGCAGGTACTCAATCAATGTTTCCTCATCATACACATAAAGGAACTGACGAGAAGGAGTCTCGTCAACTTGAAAATGCAGCTCAGTTTCAACGACATATGATGGGTCGCTTGATATTCTGACGACATCGGCCTTGCTGTAGCCTCTTCTTCTCAGGTTCATATCATATGAGCTAGGCCTGTCAAAGCGGCTAAGGTCGTCCCATCTATCGACGACGCCGGACAAGACTCTTGTCATCTCTTCAATTGTTAAATCAAACACTCGGAGCTCGGCACCAGCGCGTTGAAGCATCGATATGGCCTCGTTTACGAGCCTTTCCTCTTCTTCGGTTCCATATCCCAAGGCCCTGCAAACCGTTGGACTGTCGAGGTACAAAACAGTTCCTTCAAGCGACTGCGTATTTGATGCAAAACCAGGAAGAAACGCCGCCTCATAGACAATATGCCCTCGAACGAGCTTAACGGCGGCGTTAAAACTAGTTTCGTTATTTTGCTTTGCCCACAATAAATACCTTCCCACCCATTTTGTTGCTTTACACTCGGCTTCATTAACCACGAGCTCCCTTGTCGAGAGGGAGTCCAGATGGTCCTCAAAATAAGCGATTAGGTCTTTCCTGCACTTACTGTTGGAATACTTCTTCTTTTCTTGATTACGTGCATATCGGACCATGTCATTGATGAGCTTGGTCAGATCGCCATTTATTTTATGTAACGCAGCGCTGACATCAGCGGTTTCCATAGGTTTGGATGTGTGCTCATAAAATCCATTAGCTCTTTTGATATAGCCACTTTTAGCCAACCGCCGGAGAAGACCCTCTACAACAGGAGAAGGTAAACCGATACCGCATCGACTGACTATCTTATCGACCACATCGGTAATTTGGAATTTCATACCGTAGAGTTGGAGAACAGAGTCTTCTACAAATGGCATGAAAAGACCCAATCGGTCGGTTTTGTTTACATCCGTTCCAGAGTCAATTGCCGCCTCGAGATAAGCGAGAGAAGCAAGTGCGTTGGAAGAACGCGAGTCGGTCTTCTTGGACATAGAATCGGCCCCTCAAAGAATACCCCACAATCCATCAGGACTGCGGGGTCAAAACTAAATCATTTCCCAAGTCAAGATAGTGTCTTCAGCAAGATCGCCCTTTACCGCGCGGCCAATAACCACATCGGCGTAAGTCGGAGCAATACCCGTGCCAGGGCGCTTAGGCATCAGGTCCTCCTTGGCAATGACCTCGCCGGCCATCATGTCGCGCGTCAGCACGAGCGATCGCCTTGCCTCACGACGAGGCGTTTCCTCGCAAGGGAGAACCGTCTTTTCTGCAGATCCCAAAATCCTATCGATGAAGCGGAAGTTCTCGACGGCGCGCTTGAAGTCCTCAACGTCGCCGGAGTGGTAGTGGTCGTTGCCGGGGAGCGTCTTGTCCAGCGTAAAGTGCTTCTCGATGACCTGAGCACCGAGGAGGTATGCCGTCGAGAGGGTCTGCATCGAGACATCGGGCGCGACATGGTCCGAATAACCGACCTTAAGGTCCGGGAACGTGCGTTTCAGCGTCTCGATGACGCGGAGGTTTGCGTCGTCGGGGCAGGTGGGATAGCTGAGTACGCAGTGCAGGACTGTGATGTCCTTGCAGCCCGAGCGCTTGAGGGCACGAATCGCCTCATCCGCCTCGGAGAGGTAGCTCGCGCCGACGCTGATGACGACAGGCTTACCCTTGGCGCCGATATGCTCGATGAAGGGCAGATTCGACGCATCGGAGGAAGAAATCTTGTAGAAATCGACGTACTGCTCCAGGTAGTCAGCGCTCGCGTAGTCGAACGGAGTCGAGGTGAAGTCCATGCCCCTCGAATGGGTGTACTCGCAGAGCTCGGCGAACTCCGCCTCCCCGAAGGAGTCGTGCTTTTTGAAGAGATCGTACTGCGTCTTGGTCGGCTCCTTGGTGAGGTCCCAGTAGGCGGGAGAATTCTTGGAGACGATGGTACCCGCCTTGTAGGACTGGAACTTGGCGCAGTCGCAGCCCGCCTCGGCGGCACCGTCGATGTAGCGCTTGGCTGCCTCGAGAGGGGTAATCCCCTCGGCCTTGGCGGTGTCGTAGAAGTTGACACCCATCTCGGCGATCAGATACGGAGTTGTGGTCCTCATTGTCTAAAGCCCCTTTCTATAGGCCGTTGATAAGACTCATGACGCGCCTGCGTCCGTTGCGCAGGTCGTGCGAGAGAAGCATGTCCTGGAAGCGCTGACGTGCCTCGCGCGAGAGCCCCAGGTACATGTCCAGGTTGGACTTGATTATCTCGTCAGGCGGGTTGAGGCCCAGGTAGGTGAAGCCGTTCTCGTTGCAGACGAAGCCGTGCTTCTCCTCGCGGCGGTTCTGGGCCATGGCGATTGACGGGATACCCAGGATTGCAAGCTCGTAGCCGGTCCTCCCTCGCGAGGTCACCGCGATGTCGCAGCCGCTCATGATCTCGGGCATGTTCGCCACGTCGTAGAGGACGTCCACGTTATCGAGCCGCTCGTTGTACGCGAGGAGCTCGGGAACATTGAGCTTCGCCCTGCCAAGCACGACGGTGAAGTGGTACCTGGAGTAGCGTTCGGGATCGCTCGCGATGATAGCGAGCAGCCTGTCGGAGTAGTTCTGGGGGTCGGCGCCGCCGAAAGAGATGAACACGCGCTCGACCTCGGGCTTAACCTCGATGGGGTTGTAGAAGAGGAATGTCTTCGCCGATATGTAGTATCGCTCCCCCGCCCTGACCTGCGGAAGCTCGTCATCGTGGTAGAGCGCATTGAACACGAGGTCTGCCTTGAGGATACCCTCGCCGTCGTCCTCGAAATTGACGATCTTGGCCTCAGGGACGACCGACCTCAGGCCGATCATGTAGTCGATCGAAGTCGTAAGGATGTCATTGATGAACAGCGTGTAGCGCTTGCCCTTGCAGCGGTCGAAAAGGTCGGCGATTCCATCGACGCCAATGAGATTGTGGGTAGTCCCCCCAAAGACCTTCGGATCGGTCTGGTTAACGTCGTAGTAGATATCGGGCTTGGTGTAGAACTCGTCAGCCATCTCGAGGGCGCGGTAGATGTGGCCGATACCGCGCTTGTTGTTGCCGTTGACGTAGATGGCGACCTTCTCACGGTCTAGATGGGCCGCCACGCAGCGCAGATCATCGAACGTGTCGATATCGATGCCCTCGGAAGCAGGGACCTCGAAGACGCCGACCTTCTCCCCAATCCGGGTTTCCGGGGTCACGACAGAAGCACGCGATACCACGAATGCACCGGTCTCCGCGTAATCGGCGGGTAGCCATTGGCGGTTGAGGCGCGCCGCATAGTTCGGATGAACGGAGCCGTCCTCATTCTTGCCCCAGGAGAGACGGGGCTCGTTCACGACGGAAATCAGCGTGTCCAGGCCCTCCTCGACGGCCTTACCAATCGCAGCGTCGAGCGTCTTCACAGACAACGTCGGGGAGGTCGGCTGCATAGTCACGACATAGTCCCAATCGACATCGGAAGGCACAGCGTCAGCTATAACAGCGTCGAGGGTGACATCATCTGCGCAGAGTGCGGCATCGCGCCAATGGACCTCAGCCCCCATTTGCTGCGCGATGATACGTACCGCATCGGAATCGGTCGTTACGACAACATGAGAGACATTAACTGAAGAAAGCGCATTGTGAATAGCATAGTAGACGAGCGGATGGCCGCCCACGAGACGGATGTTCTTGTTGGGGATGCCCTTTGAACCGGCGCGAGCCGGAATTACGGCGACTGTATTCATTTTATCTCCTATTGAATTACGAACGTATATCCAGGAAAGGCGCGCTAGCGCTACCTATCGGCCAATTAACGATCGGAAAAAACCAACCACTTCACTGCGGTACAAAATAGTGACAATGACAAACAACGTCACGCCAGCAATCAACTCAAGGGACAGGGATGAGCAGATTAGCCCATTGACGCCACAGGCAATTAAAATAAGGCCAGACGTTATCATTGTTTTCAGTGGACTTGAAATGCTCTTGTAATATCGCTGGCCAATGACAGTTCGTAAAACCCCGATGACTACAGAGGAAGCAGCTACTCAAAGAGCCGCAGCAAGAACCCCGAGAGATTCAATGAGATTAATAGTCACAATGGCGCTAATGATTACCCCAAGTGACGAGGAAATTACATTGTAAATAGGTTTTTCCTTGAGTACGATCCCATATGATGTCGTCTCACATATCAACGCCTGAATGGGGTTGGTCATCACAAGCATAAAGTAAGCTTGACAGGCTGCATAACCTCCACCAACTACCATGAATAGTAAGTTCTGAAAACATAAAATCAAGGCAACGAGACCAGCCGAGCCCCACATGACAAGAACATGAACTCGCCTGATTGTATCTTTGTCCGTCTCGTAGTGCGCATACATAAATGGCGACCAATAAGTCGTAAACGCAGTTGGAATAATAGTGAACACATTAGAGAGAGTTGTTGCTATAGCGAAAACGCCAACAGCCGCATAAAGGCCTGCTCCCGAAAGAGCAATCTTGCCGACCATTCCATTTAAATTAAGAACGAAAGAGGTCGCCATCATGGGAATACCGAACGCAAACAACACTCTAACGTTACTTAAAGTGGCGCATGCTCCCTCGAAAGAAAAGATTCCGCGCTGTTTGTACAAGAACCATAGAGAAACAAGTGCCATCAAGAGCGTCATCGCAACAATGGAAGCTCCATAGCAAGTCGTCCACAACAAACCAATTGCAACAAATGATATTTTTGTAATTACATTCTGAAGAATGGCCTGGGAGTTGTATCGTCCAACTTTGCCTTCCATACGAGCGTCAGTATTAACTACGCGAAATACAACTAATGCGGCGACAAATATTCCCATACAGACGATCAACGGAACGTTTGACTCGCCAAATAAGTAATTCGACACCTCGTTAGGAAAAACAAAGACTGTCAGCAAGACTAAAACAAGGTCAATGCCAACGCCCACAATCATGGCGATTGATCTAACGGACCCTTTCGTTAGTCCACTAGGCGGCTCAAAATAATATCGAATTTGAGAGCTATCCAAGCCAAGCATGCAAACCGTCATAAGCAAAGTGCC
>CAUDCB010000076.1 GCA_958447915.1 uncultured Collinsella sp.
GTCATGGTGCGATAGGCGCATATTGCCAAAAGCGTGAGGATAATCGCGCCGATGAGCAGGGGTAGGCTGCCCATGTTGTTGGCGATCGCGATGAGCGGGACGGAGAGCATTGCCACCGCAGAGCCGCCCAAGATAAAGGGCGTTCGGCGCCCGAGTTTGCTTGTGCAACGGTCCGAGAGAATGCCAAAGAGCGGAAGCAGGAACAGGCCAAAGACATTATCGATAGCCATGATCGCGCCGGTGAGCGAGTTGGATAGGCCAAAGGTCCCCGTGAGCATCTTAGGAACGATGCCGTCGTAGACCTGCCAAAAGCTGATCATGCCCATAAAGGGTAGGGAGGCGAGGGCGACGGCCTTGGTGTCGAGCCGGGCCGCCCGCTTAAGATTTGGTTGGGTCATGCTGGTTCTCCTGGTCGGTAAAAGCGGGGAGGGGCGCTATCGGCCCTCCCGTCCTACAGTTGTTCAAGGTTGGCGAGAAACGCCACATAGAATTCAATGCCGCGCTTGTAGACGTCGACGCCGATGCGTTCGTTGGCGGCATGGATGAGCTTGCGCGCCTCGCCCGAGTAGATAAAGCCGCAGAAGCGGTAGACGCGATCGCAGATCTCGTTGAACTCGCGCGAGTCGGTGCAGGAGTTCTGCACGTAGGGAGCAAAGCCGGCCTCGGGATAGACGCCCGACACGCAGCGATGGATGTAGTTGAAGGCGGCATCGTCTTCGTAAGGCGAGACGGGCGCGGGCTCGGTGTAGGGGATCGCCTCGTTAATCTCGACGGTGACGTGGTCGGGGCTTACGCCCGAGGCGCGACACTGCTGAGCGGCGAGCTTGCGAGCGCGCTCAACGGCATCGGCGATGGTTTCGAACGGTGCGATGCGCACGTTAAAGTTGGCGCGGGCGACTGGAGGCAGCACGTTGTGTGCGTTAGAACCCTCGAGCTGCGTGAGCGCATAGGTTGTGCGCAGCATGGCCGAGGTCTCGGGGCTGGCGGCCATGATCTTGGTAACCGCGGGGCGCGTGAGCCACAGGTTGCCAAAGATCGCCTGATACGTCGCGCTGCTGCGGGCACCCAGTTCGGTCAGCGTGGCCTCGACGGCGGGCGTGAGTTGCGGCTTGCCGGGGTTGGCAGAAATGGTCTCGCATACACGGCAGAGAAGACGGCAGGCATCGTTTGCCGCGGGCGTAGAGGCATGGCCGCCGTCGGCGCGCGCCGTGACGGTAAGGTCGACGTGGCCCTTCTCGGATACGCCTACCATGGCAACGGGTTCGGTGACGCCGAGCGGGGCGTCGGTTGCCACGGCGCCGCCCTCATCGAGCACCATATAGGGATGGATGTTGTGCTCGCGAAGCCACTGCACCGCATGGGTGGCGGTGGGTGCGGCGATTTCCTCGCCATCGCTCGAGAAGAACCAGACGTCGCGCGGGGGAACGAAGCCCTGGGCAATCAAATGCTCAGCTGCCTCGAGGAAAGCAGAGACGATGCACTTGGTGTCGAGTGAGCCGCGGGCCCAGATTTCGCCGTCGATGATCTCGGCTCCAAAGGGATCATGCTTCCAGTCTTGCCCCTCGACGGGCACGACGTCCTGGTGCGCCATCATGACGATGGGGTCCAAGGCGGAATCGGCACCAGGCCAACGCAGGAGCATGCCAAAATCGTCGACGCGTGTAAGCTCGGCGACTTTAAAGAAATGCGGATAAAGCCGCTGAAGCGTGGGAATCCACTGGTTGAAGGGCTCATCGTCGCGTTCGGCGATGTTCTCACGTGAAACGGTGGGGATGCGCAGCAATTCGCAAAAGCGCTCGACGGCTGCCTCGTCTGCCTTGTAGGTGCCTGCATCAAGAGGCGCGCCCTGTGCGACCGATACCGATGCTCCCATGGTGGGACTCCTTTCGTGTTGTATATCGAATACGTCAAGATTATCGTCCGCACCGCGCGCGGGAAACGGCGAAACACGTTGTTCATCTGCGGGCGGCGGGTCGGATAGCCTTAGCCGACGATGACCGTGCCGTCTTCGGCCACGGTGATGGCGTCGCCCGTCGACACGGCATCGAGAAACTCATCGCCTAGGTTGTCAATGGTGGGCATGGGGGTGTCGGTCCACACACCCGAGAGGATCGCGCCAGCGGCGGCAAGGCTGTCAATGGGTTTGGAAAACAGCAGGCATGCGGGTTGGCGGCCCATTTTGGTGGCGCAGAAGAGCACCATGCCGCCTGTGGTGGAGCCGATGGTTTGCGGTAGGCACAGGGCACATCCTGCTAAAGGTTTGCCGTACAAGTCGGGATTGTTTTGGTCGGAACACGTGGCCTTTTTGTCACCAAACATCAGTGCCTTCTGAAACGATGCGAGTGTGTTGAGCCCTCCGCGAGAGACAAGTGCCTTGGCGTGGGCAGTTCCGGGGACAACGACGCGGCCGTGAAAGATTTTTTCCATGAGGAGTCGCCTTCCTATTTGATCGGTTTTCCGGTGGTGACGTAGGCGAGCACCTCGTCGTCGGTGTAGTAGCGCGATGCCGAGTACGTACGCAACTTGTTGGAGTTGGTGATGATGGGCATGCTGCCGCACAGCGGGTTGTTGGTGTACATAAGCGGGCAGATGCTCGAGACGACGGTGCCGGTAGTCGAGAGGCGTCTGTATGCCACGGTCTTGCGGAAGGCGTCTGCCACGGATGGGGCGGCGGTCAGCACGGTGGGTACTTGCACGCGGCAGTTGCCGGAGGCGCACAGTCCATCGCAGATGGCGTCTGCCCAGTGGGCGAGTTGTGCAGACGAGAGGTGAGGGCAGCCGATGAAGGCCAGCTTGGGGCGCGCACCCGGGTTCTTCCACATTATGGGGTAGCTTGAGCGGATGCGTTCCAGCTCGGCGTCGTCAATGCGATAGATTTGGGCGTCTGGTGCTATGAGCTGTTCGCCTTGCTCGACGGCTTCGGGCGTGATGCCGTCCACGTGGTAGAGCCCGACAGCGCCGTTCGATGCGCTGGCGGCGCCCATGTCCTTAAGGTAGTCCTGCGTGTCGGGCGTGAGTTCGCGGCCAAGCCAACGGTCGAGGCCTTTAATGTAGGGGACGTCTTCCATCACCTTCATGCCAATGGCGCTGCCAAGTACTTGCGCTTCGGGCTTGCGTTTACAGTCGACTTCGATGATCCAGGTCGCCTTGCGGCCCTCGTCGGTGAGCAGGCCGAATTCCGGGACAAAGCCGGCGATTGAGCCGAACATCTCGATGATGCCGGAGTTGCGATTGCAGCGGGCGCCCAACACAGAGTTGGCAAAGACCACGGCGCTGCTTTCTGCCCAGCTTAGGATGTCGCCACGCCGAGGTCGATTGCCAACTTCGGGCTGGTAGCAGGTGCAGGTGAAAGCATCGCTGTCCAATAGACCCATGCTGCGCAGCTGTGCCTCATAATCGCCTTGTTTGGAATACATAATCTTGAACAGCAGCTTTTGCAGCGGGTTGGCCGGGACGGCGGGGTCGAGGGGCCTCGGGTCGACCGAGAACGACTGACCGGACAGGGCACCGTCTTCCAACAGCTCATCCATAAGGTCATAGACTGGACCGAGCATGGAGAGGCCAAAACTTGTGACAAGATGACCGTTTGCGCCGGTCACGGGAACCATACGCTCGGCACCAAAGCACTCGCCGTACATAACGAGGGTCTTGACCACTTTGGCCATGGCGGGGCCCTTGGCGCCGTTGAGCAGGGCTTGTTGTTGGGAGGTCAGGTTCATCTGTGAGCCCATCCTTTCGTGTTAGATATTGGTGCCGAGTCGGTATGCCGCGCGGACCGCTTCGAGCACACGGCCGGGTGCAAACCCATCGCCGATGTTATGCAGATCGTCTGCGGCATGCGTCTGCTGCAGCTTGTAGAACAGTGCGTCGTCGGGATGTCCGCCGCAGGCAATGATTACCAGGTCGCAGGTTAGCTCGAGCGGCTTCCAGTCGTTGCCGATTTTGGGTGCAAGCGGGTTTTCGACGTTCTCGGGCAAGATCGGTGACCACGAGATGTAGGGGTCGGGAACGTTTTTGTGGCAGTTGCGACTCAGGTGGAGACGCGCGCACCTCGCTGGGGCTCCAGACTCGCGTTTGCCGCCGACCTCCGCGTGCTCGACGCGTGTCATATTGAGGAGCCGCACATTGCGTCCCCTGAGCGCATGGAGTAGGTGGCCACGATTTGCCGTGCAGGCGCCCTGCATCATGTGAGGCAGCATTTCAATTACGCTGACCTGTGGTATGCCGTGTTCGACGGTGAGCCACTGGGCAACCTCGCAGCCCACGGCCCCTCCGCCAATGATGGCGACGGTTTTGGCGTTGCCAAGCAGCGCGGGTTGGCGCAGTAGCTGCGTTGCCTGCACGGCATGGCCCGATGCTGCAAGCTCCGTAAGGCCGGGGATGGGCGGTATCGCATTGGAAGTGCCTGTCGCGCACACGATTGCGTCGAAGCCTGCTTTTGCAAGATCTTCGGCGCGTGCCGCCCGTCCAAGCTCGATTGTCAGGTTCCCGTTGGGTTTTTCTGCCTGCTCGCGCACCTGTCGAACAAGATATGATCGGTAGTTATCGAGGTCGAACTTAATCCGGGCGGCGCTGGCGGAGAGGAGTTTTCCTCCAAGTTCATCTTCGGCGTCGATGAGCTTTACGTCGTGGCCACGACGCGCGGCGATTAACGCGCAGACCATCCCGGCGGGTCCGGCTCCTATCACCGCTATGCGTTTGGGTTCTATGGCGGGAGCGGGTGTCTGGGGCATGAGGTATTCAAAGCTGCAGCGTGGATTGACGGCGCACTGCGGGTGGCCCCCTTCGACAAACTCGTTGAGGCATCCTTCCTGGCATCCGATGCAGGGTCGAATATCTGCCACGCGACCGGCGTACGCCTTGTTGGGCCACTCGGGATCCGCAAGCAGCGGGCGTCCGAGCATGATCATATCGGCGTCGCCATTGCGAAGGGCGCGTTCGGCAATGTCGGGGTAGCCCAACTTACCCACCGCGACAACGGGTATGGGAAGGCCGGCATTGGAGTGGATATTGTCGGCGGCAAAGCGCTCCCGAACGGCGCGCGCCACGGGAACGAAGCAGCCTGCGGGCATGCTTGCAGGCGGGTGGGGCATCCACCAGTTGTCATAGCAACCCAGGTCGACGTCGAAGATGTCTACTCCCGCCGCCACGAGCTCTTCCATATAACACAGGGTCTGTTCGACTGTGCGGCCGCCGCGCATGCGTCCCAGATAGGTCGAATTCATGACCTGCTCGTCATAGGTTTCCTCGAGTGCAAGCGAAAGGTCGATGCGGTACATGATGGGGTAGTCGGGCCCAACGCGGCGACGGATTTCTTTGACCATATCGAGGCCAAATTGACGCCAATCGGCATAACGTCCGAGCTTGCGATGGTTAAAGGCGGGGTTTCCGAGCTGCTCGATAAGATAGCCTTCGTGCCCGTGCAAATAGACGCCATCGATGCCCATGGCATGGGCATCGGCCGCCGCTTGGCCGATATTGTTTACGATACGGCGCAGCTTTTGGTCCGAGAGGCGCATGCATGGAATGGCGGGGATGTAGTAGTTAGGCAAGAAACTCGCCGAGACCGGAAACTTCTTTTGCGTGATGAGACATTGCGGATTGCCCACGCGGCCGAGTCCAGCCGTAAGCTGGACAAAAATGCGCGATCCGAAGGCATGGACACCTTGGGCAAGGTCGCGCCAGCCTGCCATAACGGTTCGGCTTCGATCGATGCGCGGGAAATAGGTGAGCTTGTCCAGTTCGGTAACCGTGGTATCGATGCCGTGGCTTACCGGCACGAGTCCTGTTGTGATGAGGCCGCAGCCGCCTTTGGCGCGGGCGAAAAAGTACTGCAGCATCATGTCACTGGGGCGGCCAGTTTCCTCGCACATGTCGATATTGCCCATCGGTGCCATGACAATGCGGTTTTTGACGGTGAGTTTGTTAATTGTGATGGGAGAGAAGAGCTTGTCAAAAGGATAGAGCTCTTGTGTCATGCGGGACGATCCGCAACCGGAATTTTTGGCGGGCCAGCTGTCGAATGAGTCGACGAGTTGCTGCACCAGTACGTCTTTTCCCAATGAGGTTCCTTTCAGATGTTGACAAGGTAACAAAGCAGTTTACGTCTAAATGTTTAATAGTCAACAACAAAGGTATGAGTTCGGTGAAGGAAAAAAAGGACTCAATGAGTGTCAGATGGCAAACTATGTTGCGACATTAGCTCCCAGCTAATGAATTTGAGTTCGCTGCCTCCTACGATGTGCTGTGTGCCGGCACGGTAGCCGGATCGTGGGAAGGATGCATAATGGCAAAAGAGGGAAAGAAGCCGATCGGCAAGATTGTTCTAGGCGTCATCGTGGTGCTGGTTATCGTCGGTGCCGCGGGCTCTATGGGTGGCAATTCAACCGATTCGTCTGCGAGCGATTCGGCAAAACCTGCCGAGGCGACACAGCAGGCTGAGGAGCAAAAAGAACAGCAAGAACCGTATACCATTGCTGACGAGGTTGAAGACACCTCCAATCAGTTTGCCTATAAGATCACGGGCACGCTGACCAATAATACGGACAAGGAAAAGAGCTACATTCAGATTGAGTATGTTCTGTATGATGCCGATGGCAACCAGGTTGGAACGGCTCTTGCAAACACCAATCATCTGAAGGCGGGCGGCTCCTGGAAGTTCGAGGCGCTGGGTACGGTGTCTCCCGACCAGGTTGCTAGCTGGGAGCGTTCGGACGTAAGCGGTTTCTAGCATGTTGCATGCACTGGGGGAGGTGAGGTCGTATGCCCGAAAAAAAGCTGACCGACGAGCTGCTCGATGAGCTCCTCGACGCGCCAAACATCGATGGCTATATCAAACCAACACGACTTTGCCGCCCCGTCGCTTTCGGACTACCTTAAGCAGCTGCTGCAGGAAAAGGGCTTAGAGCGCTCACGCGTGGTGCGCATGGCCGACCTTAATGAGACCTTTGGTTATCAGATTTTTACCGGTGCGCGCCACCCAAGCCGTAATAAGGTGCTGCAGATTGCCTTTGCGATGGCGTTGACGCTCAAGGAGACCAACCGCGCTCTGACAGCTGCCGGGGTAAGCGTCCTCAACTGTAAGGACCGTCGCGATGCGATTGTCATCTTTTGTATCGATCGCGGCTGCAGCCTGCAAAAGGTCAACGAGGAACTGTATCGATTTGGCGAGGAGACGGTGAGTTAGCGGCCGATGGCTGAGTTGGCTGTTGCCGAAACAACTATGCGAACGAACAGGGCGTGGATGCCATGGGGTGTCCGCGCCCTGCGCTATGATGGACGCCATGGATACTCAGAACCCAACATATTCCGATGATGAGTTAACCGCCGCGCTCGCCGGGCACCTGGCGTCGCTCGAGCGTGATGATAGTTATCGCGTAGAGCGCGTGCTCAAGCGCTCCGATGTCGAGACAACCGAGCTTGTGTACTTTGAGGGTTCTGGCGGCGGTTCGCTTGGCCCCTTTGTCCGTAAGCGCATCGATGCTTCGGCGCAAATTGGCGGGGCCTATGAGCGCCTGTTTGCGGCTCAGCAGGCCGGACGCCGTTTTGAACACTTACCCCGGATCGTCGACTGCCGCCGCGCGGGCGAGGAGCTCGATGTGGTGATGGAATATGTCGAAGGCGAGACGCTCGAAGCGCTCGTGGGGCGCCTGGGCGCGACGCCCGATTATGCTTGCGAGCTGTTTGGCGCCCTTTGCGATGCGGCCGCCGAGCTCCATGCCGGCTTTGCGTCGGCGGGGGAGATGGCTGCGCCGGTGATTCACCGCGATCTGAAGCCCTCGAATATCATCGTGTCGGGTGCGAACTATGCGCCCGATGCCGGCATGACCTTCTCCTCGCTGGTGATTATTGATTTGGGGATCGCACGTGTCTGGCGTGACGGTGCCGATGCCGATACCGTTAAGTTTGGCACGCGTTCCTATGCGCCGCCCGAACAGTACGGTTTTGGGCAGACGAGCGTGCGTAGCGATATTTATGCGTTCGGCGCGCTGCTGTTCTTTTGCCTAACGGGGGCTGATCCCAAACCCGGGCGTGACATGCGCGAGCAATGCGAGGCGCATGGCATTCCCGTCCCGCTGACGGATGTGATTTGCATGGCGATGGCGCTCGATCCCGCCAAACGTTTTGCAAGTGCAAAGGCGTTGGGCAATGCTGCGCGCACGGCGTACGGCTTGTGCGCCCCTGCGTCGTCGCTTACAACGGCTCCTGCCGCCGCCGTGTCCCGGACCGCGGTGCCGCAAGCGCATCGGGTGCAGCAACCGGTTACCCCTGCGCTTTCACCTTCTACAAGTCAGCATTCGACCATCTCGTCCTCGGCGTCCGAGCCCTTGGCGTCCAAGTGCGCAAGCCTGCTCTCGCATATTCCCGAGCCTGTGGGGCGCATATGGAATGGATGCGTTTATGCGATGACGTTGCTGTTCCTGATGGGAAGCCATTTTGCTGTGTTTCAGCCGACAGGCGAAAACCGCAACTATCCAACGTGGTTTTTGGCGCTTGAGTATTTCTTTATGGTCGATGGCTTGGTGCTGCTTATTACGTTTGGTATGCTCGACCGCCGCAGGCTTCGGCGTCGCTTTCCCGTGCTCGATCGGTATCGGGGAGGCGCCTTTGTCGAACTATGGTTCAAAGCGCTCGGGTTTATGTTTGCCGTTATGTGCGTTGTTGTCGTTATCGGCAACGCGACGGGCGTCGTCTCCTAGATATACGAAAAAGGGCCCCGTTTGGGACCCTTTGCAGTTGAGGCTTGCGAGCCTAAATGCGGTTCATCTGAGAAGCAACCTTG
>CAUDCB010000077.1 GCA_958447915.1 uncultured Collinsella sp.
GGGTGCGGATCCCGGCACCATCGCAAGGCCCGTGGGCAAAAAATGGCAAATATGAGTACTGTTACCGATTTAGTAACAGCGAATTCGGCCTTTTAGATGGTGAATCAGATGTCAAATCAACGACCTAGTGCTCAGATTGGGCCCGACCTCAGCTATATACCTGGACATATGCGGTCTAACTCGGCAAAAACTGTCATTTTGATATGGAACTATTTTAGTGACAGTACTCATATTTGACGTTTTTTGCCCACGACCCCTTATTGCGTGGGCGAATCAGTTGCAAAACGGACTCCAAAGCGTCCCTCGCAAACAAAAAGCCGGGGCCCGCGCGATGCGGACCCCGGCTCAATACCATGACGATATGTCGGTTACGCTCTACACGTAGAACAGGATGTCGTCGTAGGTCGGGACCGGCCAGTAGTCGGCTGCCACGATCTCCTCCATGGCATCCACGGCGGCGCGCAGCGTATCCATAGCGGGAACGACCTCGTGCGCATACACATTGGCCTGCTCCTGGCCATCGAGGGCCTCGGCCTTCTGATGCACGGCGTCGAGCGCCTTGATGGAGTCGTTGATGGCGGTGATGCCGTTGCAGAGCTTGTTGAGCGTATTCTGCTCGCACTGCATGGCGGCCTCAGCACCGGCGGCACGAATAGTCTCAAGGCCCTTAGCGACCTTGGTGGCG
This sequence comes from uncultured Collinsella sp., assembly GCA_958447915.1. Classification (GTDB taxonomy): domain Bacteria; phylum Actinomycetota; class Coriobacteriia; order Coriobacteriales; family Coriobacteriaceae; genus Collinsella. The sequence goes on from CAUDCB010000077.1 coordinate 686, forward strand.
TAGGCGGTAATGACCGGGCGATAGGTACGACGCGCCTCGCGAACCATCGTGGTAGCCTCGATGTTCATGAGCTTGTTGTACTTCTCGAGCTTGCAGTCATAGCGGCACTGGGCCTCGGCGCGGGTCAGGACGCCCGTCTCCTCAAAGAGCGCGATAGCCTTATCGGAAACAAAGGCGGGAAGAGCGTCGGCCGTGGTCTTGTTGTTGGCAAGGCCGCGCTTCTCGGCCTCGATGGGCCACTCGTCGGAGTAGCCGTCACCGGAGAAGAGGATGCGCTGGTGATCGGTCAGCACCTTCTTGCAGTACTCGAGCGCGGCGTCCTGGAACTTATCCTCGGGCGTACCCTCAAGGGCATCGGCGAAGGACTTGAGCGACTTGGCCACGGCGGCATCGAGCACCAGGTTGGAGTCGGAGACGTTCTGCTCAGAGCCGCAGGCACGGAATTCGAACTTGTTGCCAGTGAAGGCGAACGGGGAGGTGCGGTTGCGGTCGGTGTTGTCTTGCATCAGCTTGGGCAGGGTATCGGCGCCCAGGTCGAGCACGCCGCGCGTAGCATGGACGGAAGCTTTGCCATCGATGATCTTCTCGACGACCTCGGTAAGCTGGTCGCCCAGGAAGATGGACATAATCGCCGGAGGAGCCTCGTTGGCGCCCAGACGATGATCGTTGCCGGCCGAGGCAACGGAGGCACGCAGGAGCTCCTGATAGTTATCGACAGCCTCGATCACCGCGGTGAGGAAGACGATGAACTGCAGGTTGTCGAGCGGAGTATCGCCCGGATCGAGCAGGTTCTCGGACTCGGTGCCAAGCGACCAGTTGTTGTGCTTACCCGAACCGTTGATGCCCTCGAACGGCTTCTCGTGCAGCAGGCAGACCAGGTCGTGGCGGGAGGCGATAAGCTTCATCTTCTCCATCATGACCAGGTTCTGGTCGATGGCCTCGTTGACCTCGCCGTAGACGGGGGCGAGCTCATGCTGGCAGGGAGCGACCTCGTTGTGCTTGGTCTTGGCGGGAATGCCGAGCGCCCACAGCTCGTTGTCCAGATCCTTCATATAGGCCGAGACGGTGGGGCGGATAGCGCCAAAGTAGTGCTCCTCGAGCTCCTGGCCCTTGCAGGGAGCAGCACCAAAGAGGGTGCGGCCGGTGATGACCAGGTCCTTGCGCTTGCGATAGGCATCCTTCTTGATCAGGAAGTACTCCTGCTCGTCGCCCACGGAAGGAACGACCTTCTTGGGGGTCTTGCCAAAGAGTGCCAGCACACGCTTGGACTCACGCGAGAGCGCAGTCATGGAGCGCAGCAGCGGGGTCTTCTTGTCCAGGGCCTCGCCCGTGTAGGAGCAGAAAGCCGTGGGGATGCACAGGACATCGTCCTTGATAAAAGCGGGGCTGGTGGGATCCCAAGCGGTGTAGCCACGGGCCTCGAAGGTGGCACGCAGACCGCCGTTGGGGAAGCTGGAGGCATCGGGCTCGCCCTGGATGAGGTTCTTGCCCGTAAACTTGGTAATGGCGGTGCCGTCGTGGTTGGGCTCGAGGAAGCTGTCGTGCTTCTCGGAAGTAATGCCCGAAAGCGGCTGGAACCAGTGCGCGTAGTGCGTCGCGCCCTTGGAGATGGCCCAGACCTTCATGGCGTGGGCAACGGCGTTGGCCACATCCAGGTCGAGCGGCTCACCGTCCTCGAGGGTTGCAGCAAGGCGTTTCCAAATGTCCTTGGGGAGGTAGTCCTTCATGACTTCCTCAGAGAACACCATGGTCCCGAAGCGGTCAGTAAGATCGGCCATACGGAACTCCCTTCGTATCGGCACCGCGTGAGATGCGGTGTTGATTACTAACGAACGAGTCATAGCTTAGACTCGCCGTGTTTCCGCGACATTACCGTTATGTTGCTGTCGCGAAACCAATCAATGAGGTTACCGCATCACAGCGGCGCTGCCGCCCTTAATGGCCAATCAACTGTATAAATTGCAGACCTCTCCCCATAGTTTAAGGGTAGTCAATTTGGGATGGGGCTCTATTAACTGGTATTTCGCATCAGATACCATTCAATATAGCCCTTTCCTACATTGACCGCTCTGCTATAGGCAATGACGATAGCAAGGCATCTTTGATTGGTATCCCTAAATCGCGAGTAAAACTCCACCGTGGCACAGCGGTGCTGTAGAATCCTTACAACACATCGCACTAATATCTAAAGGAGCACGATATGCGCGTCGACGAGGTTTTTAAGCAGGCAGCATCCCAAGGCACCACGCCCATTTCGTTTGAGATGTTCCCGCCCAAGGGCGAGCTTACCCTCGATACGGCTCGCGAGGTGGCAGGCAACCTGTGCAAGCTTTCACCGAGCTTTGTCTCGGTCACTTGTTCCGCTGGCGGCTCGGGTAACGGTGCCACCACCGCCCCCATTGCACATATGATTACGAGCGAATTCGATACGCCCTCGGTAGCGCACCTCACCTGCGTTGGCCGCACACATGCCGATATCGCCGCCAAGATTGACGAGTATCGCTCGGCCAGCGTGGAAAACGTGCTGGCCCTGCGCGGCGACCTGCCTGCTGGCGCGACTGAGGACGACAAGCCCGCCTCCGACTACGCCTACGCCCGTGACCTCATCCCCGAGCTCGTCAACGCCGGCTTTTGCGTGGGCGCCGCAGCCTACCCCGAGGGCCACATTGCCTGCGAGGATCTCAACCTCTCGGTCGAGCACCTCAAGCAAAAGCAAGATGCCGGCGCAAGCTTCTTCGTGACACAGCTCTTCTTTGATAACGAGTGCTTCTATCGCTTCCGCGAGCTCGCCAACAGGGCCGGCATCACCGTGCCCATTACCGCGGGCATCATGCCGTTTATGGGCAAGTCGCAGATCAGCCGCATGGTCTTTATGTGCGGTGCGTCGCTGCCCTCCCCCGTCATCAAGATCCTCGCCAAGTACGAGAACGACCCCGAGAGCCTGCAGGCTGCCGGTGTAGATTATGCTGCTCGTCAGCTTTGCGACCTTAAGGAGCACGGTGCCGACGGTCTGCACCTGTACACTATGAACCGTCCTGCAATCGCCGCGACCATTATGGAGCGCCTGGGGTAATGGATAAACCGCACGTCGATACAACCGTTGTTGAAGTGCCGGCCGACCTTGCGTCGCCGGCGCTTTATCGTATCGATACCGCCCACCATCCCCGCGTCGATCGTGCCGAGATGTTGCGCTACCTGGGCTACGGCGGCCAGCAGATTGAACCCGAGCTGTCGCAGCGTATTGAGCTTGTCGTTGAGCGCCTGGAACTGGACATTGAGCCCAGTGGCGTGCGCCGCGTGTTTGCCGTCGATGCCACGGGCGTGGACGAGCAGGGAGAGCCCAGTATCCGTCTGGTTGGCACCAACGTTGAACTGCGTGGTCGCGATATCTATCGCCATCTCAAAGACGCCCACTTTGCCGCGCTCATGGCATGCACCCTCGGCATGGACGCCGAGCGTCGCCTGCGCATCACGGGAGCCCAGCAGCCCCTGGAGGGAGCCGTGCTCGACGCCGCATGCTCTGCCTATGTAGAAGCCGCTGTCGAGCAGATGGACCAGCAAGTCAAGGCTGCGGCCGCGGCACACGGACTCGCTGGCAACTGGCGCTTTAGCCCCGGCTACGGCGACTGTCCGCTTACGGCCCAGCGCTCAATCGTGGCTGCACTCAACGCCACGCGGCTCATCGGGCTTACCGTCACACCCACCAGCCTGCTCATGCCCACCAAGAGCGTGACCGCGGTGATCGGTCTGTTTGACGGCGAGGTCCACGACGCCCAGAGCCGCCCCACCTGCAATATCTGCCGCATGCGCGAGCACTGCCGCTTCCGCGCCGCCCACACCACCTGCTATTCCAGCCATTAGGAGCTCATTGATGTTTACTCCGCTTATCACTCACGATCTGGACGGCGCCGCACTGGCGGCGCCCGTTGATGCTGCCCGTCGTAATGGCGCTGCATACAAGACGCGCACGATCGACGACCTTCGCATTAAGGACGATCGCCTGCGCGCCGCCATCGAGGGCACGGGGCACCTGCTGTTCGACGGCGGCATGGGCACCATGCTGCAGGCGGCCGGCATGAAGGCCGGCGCTCTGCCCGAGCTGCTCAACTTTGAGGAGCCCCAGGTCATTACCGATATTCAGCGCCAATACGTCGAGGCCGGCTGCGACGTGATCACCGCCAACACCTTTGGCGCCAACGCCCACAAGCTCGACGGTGCCGCCACCGTGGCAGATGTCTTTGCCGCGGCAGTCACCTGCGCCCGCGAGGCCGGCGCCCGCTACGTCGCCGGCGACATCGGCCCCATCGGCGCCCTGCTGCGCCCCCTGGGCACCCTCAGCTTTGACGAGGCCTACGACCTCTTTGCCGAGGAGGTGCGCGCCGGCGTCGCCGCGGGTGTGGACCTCTTTATTATCGAGACTATGACCGACCTGGCCGAGATCAAGGCGGCAGTCCTCGCCTGCCGCGAGAACTCCGACTTGCCCGTCTTTGCCACCATGACCTTTGAGGAAGACGGCCGCACCTTCTTGGGCACGAGCCCCGAGGTCGCCGCCATCACCCTCGACGCCATCGGTGCCGACGTCCTGGGCATCAACTGTAGCCAGGGCCCGGCCGAGCTCCGAGGGCTCGCTGCACGTATGCTCACCGTCACCGACAAACCCGTTATGGTGCAGGCCAATGCGGGACTGCCCCGCGTGGACGATGACGGCAATACCGTCTTTGATATCCAGGCACCCGAATACGCCGAGGCCGTCGCCGGCATGATTGAGGACGGCGTGAGCGTCGTGGGCGGTTGCTGCGGCACCACGCCGGCGCACATGGCGGCTCTACGCACGCTTATCGACAACCACACGCCCAGCCCACACCATCGCAAGCCCAGTATGTCGGTCACGAGCGCCCAGACGGTCGTGGACCTCCCCTGCGACGGCCACAAGATTGCCGTCATCGGCGAGCGCATCAATCCCACCGGCAAAAAGCGCCTGCAGCAGGCCCTACGCGACGGCGACCTGGACTACGTCGTGAGCCAGGGCATCAGCCAGCAGGAGCAGGGCGCCGACATCCTGGACGTCAACGTGGGCCTGCCCGAGATCGACGAGGTCAAGGTCATCCAGCAAGCGACCGAGCAGCTCCAAGGCTCCACGCTGCTGCCGCTGCAGATCGACTCCACCGACCCCGCCGCCGTCGAGGCCGCCGTGCGCCGCTACGCCGGCAAGCCCATCATCAACTCGGTCAACGGCAAGCAGCAGATCATGGATGAGATCTTTCCGCTGGTCGCCCACTACGGCGCCAACGTCGTCGGCCTCACGCTCGACGAAGGCGGCATCCCCGATACCGCCGAGGCTCGCTTCGCCATCGCCGAGCGCATCGTGGCCGAAGCCGCCCGTTACGGCATCGGCCCAGACCGTATCCTCATCGACTGCCTGGTCATGACCGCCTCGACCAACCAGCGCCAGGCTGAGCAAATTCTACGTGCCATGTCTATGTGCAAGGAGCGCCTGGGCGTCAAGTGCGCACTCGGCGTATCGAACATCAGCTTTGGCCTGCCCGCGCGCCCGCTGCTGGGCTCGGTCTTTTTGGCCGCCGCCTTTGGTGCAGGTCTGGACGCCCCCATCATGAACCCGGGTTCCAAGCGCTTTATGGACACCGTCTACAGCTATCGCGTGCTGAGCGTCGAGGACGAGGGCTCGACCGGATACATCGAGCGCTACGCCGGCTGGACCGACCCGTACAAGATCGCCGCGAACCCGGCGGCCGCTCAGTCAGCATCGAGCGATGCCGCGCCTGCCGCAAGCACCACCGCAAGCGCCGATGACGACCCCATCCGCCACATGGTCGTCTCGGGCCGCAAAGGCGAGATCGCGGCCGAGACCGAGCGTCTGTTGGCAGATCACGACGCCATGGACCTCATCAACAACCACTTTATCCCCGCACTCGACGAGGTCGGCGTCCTCTTTGACCAGGGCAAATTCTTCTTGCCGCAGCTCATGGCATCGGCAGAGGCCGCACGCGTGGGTTTTGACACCATCAAGCGCCTGATGCCCGCCGGCGAGATTGCCGACAAGGGCAAGATCTGCGTGGCCACCGTTAAAGGCGATATCCACGACATCGGTAAGAACATCGTCAAGATGCTGCTCGATAACTACGGCTATACCGTCTTTGACCTAGGCCGCGACGTCGACCCACAAGAGGTGCTCAAGACCGTGCGGGAGCGTGACATCAAGCTCGTCGGCCTCTCGGCGCTTATGACCACCACGGTCGTCGCCATGGAAGAGACCATCAAGTTGCTCCATGCCGAGGTTCCGGGCGTCAAGATCATCGTAGGCGGCGCCGTGCTCACCCCCGAATACGCCAAGCAGATTGGCGCGGACTACTACGCCAAGGACGCCGCCGAAAGCGCTCGTATCGCCGAAGAGGTCTTTGGGCAGTAACACAACGGAAACAACCGAGCACCAAAACGTGCCGCACGCGTCACTTGGCACGTGCGGCACGTTAAAATAGATAAGACTATGCTCGTTTTGGTAGATAGGAGCGCAAGGATGGCGATCACGCCCGCAGAAATCGCGGAAACCCGCGGCATGGTTGAGGAGCAGAACCTCGACATCAGGACCATCACCATGGGTGTTTCGCTCATGGGTTGCGGTGACGAGAACCTCGACCGCATGTGCACGAAGATCTACGACCACGTGACGCACACGGCTGAGCATCTGGTCGAGACCGCCGAGAACCTCGAGCGCGAGTACGGTATCCCCATCGTCAACAAGCGCGTTTCCGTCACCCCGGTGGCCCAGATCGCCGCGTGCTGCAAGGATGAGGACCTCACCCCCATCGCGCATGCCCTCGACCGCGCGGCCGAGACGCTCGGCATCGATTACCTGGGCGGCTTCTCCGCACTCGTCCAGAAGGGCATCGGCGACGCCGATCGCCGCGTCATCCAGTCCATCCCCCAAGCACTCGCCACCACGAGCCGCGTCTGCTCCAGCGTCAACGTCGCCAGCCTGCGCGCCGGTATCAACATGGACGCCGTGCTCATGGCCGCCCAGACCATCATCGATGCCGCTAAACTCACGGCCGACCAGGATTCCGTCGGCGCTTCCAAGTTTGTCTGCTTTGCCAACATGGTCGAGGACTCCCCGTTTATGGCGGGCGCCGTCCACGGCGGTGGCGAGGCCGACGCCGTCATCAACGTAGGCGTCTCGGGCCCCGGCGTTATGGCCGCAGCCCTGGAAACGCTGCCCGATTCCGCATCGATGATGGAAGTCGCCGAGAAGATCAAGCAGACCGCCTTTAAGATCACCCGTGCCGGCGAGCTCATGAGCCGCGAGGCCGCCCATCGTCTGGGTGTCGAGAAGGGCATTGTCGACCTGTCGCTGGCTCCCACGCCTGCCATCGGCGACTCCGTTGCCCGCATCCTCGAGATCATCGGTGTTGGCACCTGCGGTGGCCCGGGCACGACCTGCGCGCTCGCCATGCTCAACGATGCCGTCAAGAAGGGCGGCGTCATGGCCAGCTCCAGCGTGGGCGGCCTCTCGGGCGCCTTTATCCCCGTGTCCGAGGACGCCGGCATGATCGCCGCCGTCGAGGCCGGCGCGCTTTCGCTCGAGAAGCTCGAGGCCATGACCTGCGTGTGCTCCGTCGGCCTGGACATGATCGCCATCCCCGGTGACACCCCGGTCGAGACCATCGCCGGCATCATCGCCGACGAGATGGCCATCGGCGTCATCAATAACAAGACCACGGCCGTCCGCGTGATTCCTGCCATCGGCAAGGGCGTGGGCGACTGCGTCGAGTACGGTGGCCTGTTCGGCCATGCGCCCATCATGCCGGTGAACCCCAACGCCGGCACCGTGCTTGCCCATCGCGGTGGACGCTTCCCAGCGCCGCTGAACTCGCTGAAGAACTAGCCTAGGGATACGAGGCGAGGAACCCCGGGAAGGGCAAATATATAAGGTCGCCTGCTCGGACAGTCCTGACTCGCACGGAGAGCACATTAAGTGCTCTCCGTGCGAGAC
>CAUDCB010000078.1 GCA_958447915.1 uncultured Collinsella sp.
CCATTTATCACCGCCAACCTGATCGACGCTATCAAAAACGGCGCCACCGTAGCCGAGATGCTTCCCACCGCAGGCTTTTTGGTGCTCATCGCGCTGACGTCGCTTGCTTTTGGTGCCGCTGCCGGCGTCACCTGCAGCCATGCGAGCTGCGGGTTCGCCAAGAACCTGCGTCACGACCTGTTCTACAAGATCCAGACGTTCAGCTTTGCCAACATCGATGAGTTCTCGAGCTCCTCGCTCGTCACGCGCCTGACCACCGATATCAACAACGTGCAGCAGGCCTTTATGATGATCATCCGTATCGCCGTGCGCGCGCCGCTGGTATTGATCCTCGCCTTTACCATGGCGTTTATCATGGGCGGCAGCGTCGCCATGGTCTACCTGGTCATCATTCCGCTGCTGGGCTTTGGACTGTTCTTTATCATCTTTAAGGTGCGCCCCATCTTCTCGCGCGTGTTCCACAAGTACGATGCCCTTAACGAGTCCGTCGAGGAAAACGTCACCGGTATGCGCGTGGTCAAGAGCTATGTGCGCGAAGACTTTGAGAAGGAGAAGTTCGCGACCGCCGCGCGCGACGTCCAGATGGACTTCACCCGCGCCGAGAAGCTGCTCGCCTTTAACAACCCCATGATGAACATCTGCGTCAACGGCGCGTTTGTCGTCATCATCTACCTGGGCTCCAAGCTCATCATCACGAGCCAGGGCACGCTGTTCGACGTGGGCCAGCTCTCCTCGACCTTTACCTATGGTTTCCAGATTCTCATGAGCCTGATGCAGCTGTCGATGATCTTTGTCATGGTGACCATGGCCGACGAATCGGCACACCGCATTGCCGAGGTGCTGGCCGCCGAGCCCACGATCGCCGATCCCGCCGAGCCCGTGCTCGAGGTTGCCGACGGTTCCATCGACTTTGACCACGTGAGCTTTAAGTATTCCAAGCATGCGAAGCGCCAGGCGCTCGACGATATCGACCTGCACATTACGAGCGGCGAGACCATCGGCATCATCGGCGGCACCGGTTCGGCCAAGTCCACGCTCGTTAACCTCATCGCCCGCCTGTACGACACCACCGAAGGCGCTGTGCGCGTGGGCGGCGTGGACGTGCGCGACTACGACCTGGACGCACTGCGCCACCAGGTCGCCATGGTGCTGCAGAAAAACGTGCTGTTTAGCGGCACCATCGCCGAGAACCTGCGCTGGGGCGACCCGAACGCCACCGACGAGGAAGTCCGCGAGGCGGCACATCTGGCCTGCGCCGATGAGTTTGTCGACGGCTTCCCCAAGGGCTACGACACCTGGATCGAACAGGGCGGCTCTAATGTTTCGGGCGGTCAGAAGCAGCGCCTGTGCATTGCACGCGCCCTGCTGCGTCGCCCCAAGATCTTGATCCTGGACGACTCCACCAGCGCCGTCGACACCAAGACCGACGCCAAGATCCGCGCAGGGCTGGCAAGCTATCTGCCCAACACGACCAAGCTCATCATCGCCCAGCGCATCAGCTCCGTGCAGGACGCAGACCGCATCATCGTCATGGAGGGCGGCCGTATCGCGCAGATCGGCAACCATGACGAGCTACTCAAGACGAGCGAGATCTACCGCGAGACCTTTACCTCGCAAAACAAGATGTCTGCCGAGGGCGAAGGGGCCGTCGAGGCCGACACCGAGGCATCCGCAACGCAAGCTCAGACCCAGGAAGGAGGCGAGGCACATGAGTAAGGCAACGACCGCCGAGCGCGCGCTCAACCGTAAGGGCGGCACCATGTCGCGCCTCATCAAGACGCTCTTTGGCTTCTATCCCGTGCTTTTGCCCCTTGTCGTCGCCGGCGTGGTGCTCTGCGCCATCATCAACTCCATCGGCGCGACCTTCCTGCAGAGCGCCCTGCAGATTATTAGCGAATCGTGGCAGTCGGGCGATTGGGAAGCCGCACAGCCCAAGATTCTGCAGCTCGTGACCACCCTCGCCTGCATCTACGGCGTCGGCGTTCTGTCCTCGCTCTTCTGGAACCGCGCCATGGCTATCGTCACGCAGGGCTCGCTGGAGAAGCTGCGCGAGATGATGTTCAACCGCATGCAGGACCTGCCGATCCGCTACTTCGACACGCACCAGCGCGGCGATATCATGAGCCACTACACCAACGACATCGACACGCTGCGTCAGATGATCAGCCAGTCGCTGCCCAACCTGCTCATGACGATCATCATCATCGTCACGGTGTTCTTTATCATGCTGTACTACAGCGTGTGGATGTGCCTGGTCATCATCGCCGGCGTCGCCTTTATGACCTTTATGACCAAGCTGCTCGGCTCCAACTCCGCGCGCTTCTTCATTGCGCAGCAGACCGAGCTCGGCGTGGTCGAGGGCCATATCGAGGAAGTCATGAACGGTCAGAAGGTCGTCAAGGCGTTCTGCCACGAGTCTGCCGCCGAGGCCGATTTTGACGAGCGCAACGAAAAGCTCTTCGAGGTCTCCCAGAAGGCCAACATGTACGCCAACATCCTCATGCCCATCCTTATGAACCTGGGCAACCTGCTCTACGTGCTGGTGGCCCTTGCCGGCGGCATTTTCCTGGCGTTGGGCGTTCCCAACCTGAGTATCTCGGGCATGGCGCTGTCCATCGCCGTCGTGGTGCCGTTCCTCAACATGACCAAGCAGTTCTGCGGACAGATCGGCCAGATCTCGCAACAGATCAACGCCGTGGTCATGGGCCTCGCCGGCGCCGACCGCATCTTTGAGCTCATCGATGAGGAGCCCGAGGCCGACGAAGGCTACGTGACACTCGTCAACGCACAGGTCAACCCCGACACCTGGCAGCTCGAGGAGGCTGACCACCACACCGGCATGTGGGCGTGGAAACATCCGCACCGCGCAACCGGCGAGATCGAGTACGTGCCGCTGCGCGGCGACCTGGTCATGGACAACGTCGACTTTGGCTACACGCCCAACCACGAGGTGCTGCACGGCGTGTCCGTATACGCCAAGCCGGGCCAGAAGGTCGCGTTTGTCGGCGCCACCGGTGCCGGCAAGACGACCATCACCAACCTCATCAACCGTTTCTATGACATCGCCGACGGCAAGATTCGCTACGACGGCATCAACGTCAACAAAATCCGCAAGGCCGATCTGCGCCGCTCGCTGGGCGTCGTGCTGCAGGACGTGAACCTGTTCACCGGCACCGTGATGGATAACATCCGCTACGGCAACCTGGATGCCACCGACGAGGAGTGCATCGCGGCGGCCAAGCTCGCCGGCGCGGACGACTTTATCACCCGCCTGCCTGACGGCTATGACACCATGCTCACCGGCAACGGCGCCCAGCTGTCGCAGGGCCAGCGCCAGCTGATCTCAATCGCCCGCGCTGCCGTCGCCGATCCGCCGGCAATGATTCTGGACGAGGCCACGTCGAGCATCGACACCCGCACCGAGGCCATCGTGCAGGAGGGCATGGACAAGCTCATGGAGGGCCGCACGACGTTTGTCATCGCGCACCGCCTCTCCACCGTGCGCAACTCCGACGCGATCATCTGCCTGGATCACGGCCGCATCATCGAGCGCGGCAACCACGACGAGCTGATCGCTAAGCGCGGGTACTACTACCAGCTGTATACCGGTGCGTTTGAGCTCGAGTAGAACTGGTTACTGACGGAGGGTGCCCCGGGGGCGGCGGGGTAATTCCTCCGTGCTCAAACATTCTCGCTGCGCTGCGAAACTGCGCGCGGAGGAAACACCCCGCCACCCTCGGGGCACCCTCCTACGCGCAATCAGCCCGTCGTTTAGAACGGAATAAAAGTTGGTGAGGCCCTGGCCGTTTGGCCAGGGCCTCGTTTTGTAGCCGTCCTCTGTTGCAGGCTTACCGGCCATCGCGTTGCGGCCCGGCTGCCTCGGTCGTCTTTATGCGGTTCTTGTCGATGTACATGTTTTTGTCGGCTTGTGAAAAGAGCTCGCGCATCGTGGGCGGTTCATCAAAATCGCTGGAAAGCGCATAGCCCACCGCATAGCTGATAGGCATGTCGGGGTGAGCCTCGGAATACTCGTTCACGTTCGCACGGACCCGAGCGAGACGGGACTCCACGGCAGCTCGATCGGCATCCCACAGCACCGCGATAAACTCATCGCCGCCGTCGCGGCCCACAAAGCAGGCCTCGGACGCCACGCGCCCCAGCTGCTGGGCAAAAGAACGGATGTATTCGTCACCCTTCTCGTGGCCAAAGCGGTTATTGACCGTATGCAGATTATTTAGATCGAAGACACACAGCGCAACGGGCGCTTCAGCGGAAACGGGATGCTCCTGGCCCAAGATTTCCTCGCACTTGTTCTTGTTGGGCAGTCCCGTAGCTTCGTCGAGATAAACTTTGCTCTGCAGCTCGCGATTGAGTGCGGCAGTGCGCACCGCGCGAACAAGTTCGACCGCAAAGGTCGTCACCAAGCCCACGATGTCGATGATCACCAAGCTCTCGAGATAGTTGAGCGCCGACGCCTTCTCCTGAGAGTAGTCCTCTGCGAGTCGCGTAGCATCGTCGCAAATGCCAAAGAACTCCTCGCTCATGGCGATGATGTCGGTGTTCTCGTAGCCGACTTCGCGCACATGGATGATCTCGGCGCAAAGCTCATCATAATAGTTTGCAAGCTCGGTCATCTTTGCCTGATACTCGTCGTCGTCGAGACGGACGAGGTTAAGGTCATCACTTCCGTAACGCAAGCCGTTAATGTATGAATCAACGGCTCTGAGCAGGTCATCTCGAGGCTGGCCTGCATCCTCGAGCTTAACGATTCGCTGCGTGGTGCCGCGCACCAGACCGGCGTAGTTGACCACGCGCGCCGTGCCCTGGATATCGGAGACGAGCAGCATAACATTGATAAAGAAGAAGATGAGAACTGCCGTGAGCACCATCATGAGCAGGCGCACCGCCTGGCTGGCTTTCTTGGCGACAGAAGGATTCACAAGTTCACTCCTCAAATGACAAAAGTGCAGGTAGCACACAGTGTGCTGAAATTCACGTGAGGTCAACTCTACCAGATGATTTTTCTAGGACGGGGATTAAAGAATCATCGACACGATAGCTATTTGAGAAGTTGGACCATGGCGTTGACGAATTTTTGGACTTGGAGGGTGGGCTCGAGCGGGTAGTGCAAATAGACCGGCACCTCGCGGCCGCACAAAAACGGTACGCCCACAAAGGCCGGGTGCACGCCCGACCACGCTCCGCAGGTGAGCACCGCGTCGCCCTTTTCCTCCGCCTCGTTAAAAAGCGCAAAGTCAAAGCTGTCCACGTCGATCACGTCCACGCCGCCGTCGGCCAAAAGATCGATACGCAGGCTGTCCATGGCGTCGTTGCCGTGACGAAGCACGCGCAGGCGCATACCCTCCAGGTCGGCAACCGTGATGCGCGTCTTGCGCGCGAGTCGGCTTGTGCGCGGCACGTCGATATAAAACGGCACGGTAACGATGCGAAGCTTTTGGCAGGCGTCTCCCCAGCGCGGGGTCGAAAAACTCGACTGCACCACGTCGACCTCGCGTCCCAGACTGCGCATAACGGTCTCGTGCTCATCGTAAAGGTCCCCCACCGGCACAATCTCAAAACGCAAACGCGGTTCCATGTCGTGCAGCTGCGGCCATAGCGCGAGTGTATGGCGCCCCGGGCACATCATCGACACACCCAGGCGCACGGCGCCGCCATCGCCCGCCGCGCGTCGGGCACGACGCAGTGCGTCCTCGGACTGGCGCATGATCGAGCGCGCGTCGTCCACCAGCAGAGCACCCGCCGGCGTCACCTTGACGCCCGAATGCGAGCGCTCGAACAGCGTGATGCCGAACTCGGCCTCGAAGCCCGAAACCTGCTTGACGAGTGCCGGCGTCGACACGCGCAGCTTTGCCGCGGCACGCGAGAAACTTCCCAGCTCCGCGGCGGCCGAAATAGCGTCAAGTCGTCGATCGTACACGTCAATCTCCCGTTTTCGCACGCGCGGGCCCACAGCACCGCAGGGGGTCGTTTTCGCAGGTCACGCGCTCAATTGAGAACAAACCTCAATGTACAGTGTAAACCTACGGTTAACGTCATTCTAACAAATATGCAATTCACCTGCGCGAACGCTAAGCATACGATAACCAGCGAAAACCACGTGGGTCGGTTAATGGGAGCGACCCACCGGGAGGCACAAGAAGGGAAGTTCCTATGAGCAATTGGCTTAAGCTCGAGGGCGATGTTTGCGCCGTGACCGGCGCGCTCGGCGGCATGGGCGTCGAGATTTGCCGCGAGTTCGCCCGCAATGGCGCCAACGTCGTCCTGCTCGACCTGGACGAGGAGAAGGTCAAGGCCGCTGCCGCCGACCTCGCTGCCGAGTTTGGCATCCACGCCGAGGGCTACAAGATGAACGCCACCGACGAGGCCGAGGTTCAGGCCGCCGTCGACGCCACCATCGCCAACTTCGGCCGCGTCGACGTCCTCGTCAACACCGCCGGCATCCTGCGCTTCGCAGCCATGGAGGACCTGCCGCTCTCCGACTGGAACGAGGTCATCAACGTCAACCTCACCGGCTACTTCATCACTTCGCAGCGCTTTGGTCGCGAGATGATCAAGGCCGGCCAGGGCCGCCTGGTGCACATCTCGACCGTCGCCAGCCACTCCCCCGAGACGTTCTCGGGCGTGTACAGCTCCACCAAGGCGGGTGTCAACATGATGTCCAAGATGCTCGCTGCCGAGTGGGGCCCTTACGGCGTGCGCTCCAACTGCGTCGAGCCCTGCTTCGTCAAGACCCCCATGTCGGCAAGCTTTTACGCCGACCCCGAGGTCGAGAAGAGCCGCAGCCGCCTGATCGCCACGCGCCGCATCGGCGAGGTCAGCGATATCGCCAACGCCGTCATGTTCCTGGCGTCCAAGCGCTCGGACTTTACCACCGGCGACGCCATCAAGGTCGACGGCGGCTTCTCCAACATGATGGGTGACCTCACCGCCAAGCCCGGCGGCCGTCGCGCTTATGCCGACAACTACCTCAAGAACAAGGGTGTCGAGCTTTGGTCCGACGAGTCCGGCGTCGCAAAGCCGACTGACCAGTAAACAAGCCCGGTAGAAAGGGGCGCGGGGCAAGCACCTCAGCGGCGTTTGCCCCTCCCCTCCCCCCGCATCGATTAGAAAGAGTCCCATGGCTTCCACCAACTCCAACAAGGGTCGCGCCGTCGTGCTTTCCGCCGCGTGCGTCACCATGTTCTTCATCAGTTCCATCGCGCTGTACTCCGTCGTGTCCAAGAACCTGCTCGCCGTCTACCCCGAGTGGTCCAGCGCACTTACCTGGGCTTTCCCGGTCTTCCAGACCATCATGGCCGTGACGGGCATCTTCGCCGGCCGTATCTCCGACAAGATCGGCCCCCGCAACGTCGTGATCGCCGCCGCCGTGTGCTACGGCGTGGGCTGGTTCATGTCCGGCACCGTCACCGAGCCGTGGCAGTTCTACCTGTGGTTCTCGCTCGTCGCCGCCATCGGCAACGGCCTGGGCTACAACCCCGCGCTCACCACCGGCCAAAAGTGGTTCATCGACAAGAAGGGCCTCGCCTCCGGCATCACCCTGGCCGCTTCGACCGCCGGCCCCGCCGTGCTGTCCCCGGTGCTCGCCTCGCTGCTCAACCCGAGCCTGGGAATCTTTGGCGCCCTCAAGGCACTCGGCGTCATCTTCTTTGTGATGATCGCCGCCTCCGCCCTGTTCCTGAAGGCCCCCGAGACCGGCTGGCTGCCCGAGGGCTTCGAGGCCCCCAAGGGCGGCGCACACGCCGGCACCTTCGGTGACCTCACCCCGGGCGAGATGGTCAAGACCCCGCGCTTCTGGGTCCTCATCCTCACCTTCGCCTTTGCCGCCACCGCAGGCACCCTGCTCGTGGGCAAGGTTGCCTCCATCGCCGCCGTCCAGCTCTTCGCCGACCCCACGAGCGCCGCTGCCGTCGCCCTCGGCGGCGTGGTGGTCTCCGTCAACACCTGCGCAAACCTGGTCGGCCGTCTGTCCTTTGGCCAGATCATCGACAAGCTCGGCGCCTACAAGTCGCTGCTCATCAGCCTTGTCGTCACCATCGTCGCGCTCGTCATCATGTCGATGAGCTTTACGCAGAGCATGTTCTTTGTGGCGCTCTCCCTGCTCGGCTTTAGCTTTGGCGCCCTGCTCGTCATCTACCCGCCGCTCACCGGCGGCGCCTTTGGTACCAGCAACATCGGCGTCAACTACGGCATCATGTTCCTGGGCTACGCCGCTTCTACCTGGATCAGCCAGCCCATCACCGCCGTGCTGTATCACGCCGAGGCCGGCAGCGCCGCCTACCAGCAGTCCTTCTACGGCGCCATCGTGATTGCCGCCATCGCCGTCGTGCTCACCGTCTACATGATGGTCTCCGACAGCAAGAAGAAGTCCGCCTAGTTGTACCGATGCGACAAAGGGACAGTCCCTTTGTCGCATTCCACCAGCCACCAGCATTAAGGAGTCGTAATGTCTGAGCTCAACCCCGTCCGCATTGCCGTTATCGGCGCCGGCGCCATGGGCCGCAACCACATCCGCTTTGTCACCGAGGAGCCCGAGGCCGAACTCGTCGCCATCGCCGCCGCCTTTGAGGGCGCCCGCGCCACGGCCGAGGCCGCCGGCGTGCCG
>CAUDCB010000079.1 GCA_958447915.1 uncultured Collinsella sp.
TGAACTTCTTCTTGTATTCGATTCTACCGATTCGCCGGACAAAAACCACCCCTGCGCAGGGTTTGCTCTGGATACAAAACCACCCTGCTGGGAGGGTTTTAATCCATTTCCACATAAACCGGGCGGTTTATGCAGATGGGGTCTCCGCGTCAGCGTTACCGGTGGCCCAGCGATGGTAGCCAATAACAAACGGGTCCAGGTCGCCATCGTCAAGAACGGCCTCGACATTGCTGGTCTCCACGCCCGTGCGTAGGTCCTTGACCATCTGGTACGGGTAGAGCACGTAGCTGCGAATCTGGTTGCCAAAACCAATCGTGGTCTTGGGTCCGCGGATCTCATCGAGCGCCTCGGCACGCTTCTCAAGCTCAATCTCGTACAGGCGAGCCTTGAGGATCTGCATGCACGCGGCCTTGTTCTGGATCTGGCTGCGCTCGTTTTGGCAGGTGACCACAATGCCGCTGGGGAAATGCGTCACGCGCACGGCGGAGTCGGTGGTGTTAACGCCCTGGCCGCCCGGGCCGCTCGCGTGGTACACGTCCACGCGGATGTCATCGGGACTGATCTCGATGTCGATATCATCGGGTAGCACGGGGATGACCTCGACGCCGGCAAACGTGGTCTGGCGGCGCTTCTTGTCGTCGGTGGGGCTAATGCGAACCAAGCGGTGGACGCCGGCCTCGGCGCGCAGCATGCCAAATGCGTCCTTGCCCTCGACGGTAAAGGTCGCTCGGTCGATGCCGATGACCTCGGCTGCGGGACAGTCGTTGATGGTGACCTTCCAGCCGCGACGCTGGCAGTACTTCATGTACATCTTAAAGAGCATGAAGGTCCAGTCCTGGGCCTCCAGACCACCCTGTCCGGGCTTGATGGTCACAATGGCATCGCCGTGATCGAACTCACCGGTAAACCAGCTCGAAAGCTCAAGCTCATCGATGACACGTGCCAGGCGCTCAGCCGTGGCTGTAGCCTCCTCACGAAGGGCGGCGGCGTCGGGGTCATCCCCCATCTCCTCGGCAAGCTCCAGCGCCGCGCGGGCGTCAGATAGCTCGCCGCGCGCGTTGTCCACGGCAGCGATATCTTCCTTGGTGCGCGCGATTTCCTCCATGGCGGCACGGGCGGCGTCGGCGTCATCCCAAAAGCCGGGGGCCACGCTTTTGGCCTCGAGCTCGGTCACGCGCGTGCGCTTTTCGTCCAAGTGGAGATACGACTCGACCTCACCGAGCCGGTCCGCAAACGCGTCCAGCTCGGCGGGCGTTACCTCTAAAGCCTCAGCCATTAACGATTCCTGCCGTGGCAGTACTTAAACTTCTTGCCGCTACCGCAGGGGCACGGGTCGTTGCGGCCCACGTTGACGTACGGATCGTCGCTCTCGGACTTGCGATAGGTGGTCACCTTGCCACCGTTGTTGACGGCAGCCGGACCACCCTGGACAGCCGTGCGGGCCTGCACCTGCGCCTGCTTGCGCAGCACCGAGTCGCCGTTGTCACCATCGACCTCGGCAGGACCGGAGAAGTGCGCACCCTCGAGCGCGGGCTCCTCCTTGTGCTCCACGGCACGCGGGGCAGCCTTGATCTCGATGCGCAGAACCGTGCGCAGGTAATCCTCGTACATGGTGTCGACGAGTATCTGGAACGCGCCGTAGGCCTCGGTCTTGTACTCGACCAGCGGGTCGCGCTGGCCAAAGCCGCGCAGGCCGATGCCGGTCTTGAGGTAGTCCATCTCCTGCAGGTAGTTCATCCAGCGGGTATCGATGACGCGCAGCATGACCTGGGTGTTGAGCTCGCGCATCAGGTCCTCGCCCAAGCGCTCGGCCTTCATGTTGTAGCACTTCTCTACGTAAGCCAGGACATCGGCAGCCAGAGCCTCATAATCCTCGTCGGGGAACTTCGGCGTATCGATGTGGCCGGTGAGCTCTACAACCCACTTGCGCAGGCCCTCCAGGTCGCGCTCGCCATCGTGACTGTCCTTGGTGCAGAACTCCTGCACGCAGCGGTACACGGTATCGTGCATGACCTCGGTGATGTGGTCGGTCAGATCCTTGCCGTCCAGAATCTTATTGCGCTCGGCGTAGATGACCTGGCGCTGCTTGTTCATGACGTCGTCGTACTCAAGAACGCTCTTACGCATGGAGAAGTTGATGCTCTCGACCTTGTGCTGGGCGCTCTCGACAGCCTTGGAGATGATCTTGTGCTGGATGGGCATATCGTCGCCCATGTCAGCCGTGACCATCATCTTGGAGACGCGGTCCATCTTGTCGCCGCCAAACAGACGCATCAGATCGTCCTCGAGCGACAGGTAGAACTGGGTCTCGCCCGGATCGCCCTGACGGCCGGAACGGCCGCGCAGCTGGTTGTCGATACGGCGGGACTCATGGCGCTCGGTGCCGATAACGGTCAGGCCGCCGGCGGCAAGAACGCGCTCGCGCTCGGCCTTGCAAGTCTCCTTGGCCTCGGCGTTAAACTGCTCAAGCTGCTCGGGCGTTACGTCCTCCATGGTCAGGCCCTCGTACTCCAGGCGCTCGCGCACCAGCTCGTCGGGGTTACCGCCCAGCAAGATGTCGGTACCGCGGCCGGCCATGTTGGTAGCGATGGTCACGGCGCCATAGCGACCAGCCTGGGCAACGATATGGGCCTCGCGCTCGTGGTGCTTGGCGTTGAGGACCTCGTGCGCGATACCGCGCTTCGTGAGGGCGGCGGACAGCTTCTCGGAGCTCTCGATGGAGACGGTACCCACCAGGACCGGCTGGCCCTTAGCGTGACGACGCTCAACGTCGTCGGCAACGGCGTTGTACTTAGCCTGAATGGTGCGGTAGACCAGGTCCTCGTGGTCCACGCGCTGCACGGGCTTGTTGGAGGGGATGACCTCGACGGGCAGCTTGTAGATCTCGCGGAACTCGGCGTCCTCGGTGAGTGCCGTACCGGTCATACCGGAGAGCTTGTCATACAGGCGGAAGTAGTTCTGCAGGGTGATGGTCGCCAGCGTCTGGTTCTCCTCGCGCACGAGCACGCCCTCTTTGGCCTCGATGGCCTGGTGCAGGCCCTCGGAGTAACGGCGGCCTTCCATAATGCGGCCGGTGAACTCGTCGACGATCTTGACCTCGCCGTTGGTGACCACATACTGCTTGTCGCGGTGGAACATGTACTGGGCCTTCAGCGCCTGCTGCAGGTGGTTGACCAGCTGGCCGGAGAGATCGGCATAGATGTCATCGATACCCAGGCGGCGCTCGATCTTCTTAAGACCGCGCTCGGTGGCAGCGATGGTGTGCTTGGCCTCGTCCATGACGTAGTCGCCCGTGGGTTCAACGTCCTCGGTGGCGGTAAGCATGTCGTGCGACACGTCCTCGCCGCGCTCAAGGCCACGCACGGCACGCGCGAAGTCCTTGTAGGTACTGGCGGACTTGGTGCCAGCGCCCGAGATGATCAGCGGGGTGCGAGCCTCATCGATCAGGATGGAGTCAACCTCGTCGACGATGGCGTAGTTGTGGCCGCGCTGCACGCGCTGCTCGGGACGGGTAACCATGTTGTCGCGCAGGTAATCAAAGCCGAACTCGGAGTTGGTGCCGTAGGTGACGTCGGCCTGGTAGGCCGGGCGCTTGAGCTCGAGCGGCATGTTGTTCTGGAGCAGACCGACGGTCATGCCCAGGTACTTATAGATGCGGCCCATCCACTCGGAGTCGCGCTTGGCAAGGTAATCATTGACAGTAACGACGTGCACGCCCTTGCCGGCAATAGCGTTGAGATAGCCAGCCAACGTGGAGACGAGGGTCTTACCTTCGCCGGTCTTCATCTCGGCGATGTGGCCCTCGTGCAGTGCCATGGCGCCAATGAGCTGCACGTCAAAGTGGCGCATACCCATGGTGCGCTTGGAAGCCTCACGCACGGTGGCAAAGGCCTCGGGGAGCATATCGTCGAGCGACTCGCCGTTGGCGTAGCGCTCACGGAACTTATCGGTCTGGGCGCGGAGCTCCTCCTCGGTCATCTTCTCAAACTGGGGCTCAAGACCGTTGATCTGGTCGACGATCTTGTAGTAGCGCTTAAGGTCCTTATCGGATCCAAAGGACAGCAGCTTTGACATGAATCCCATGTTGTTTCCTTTTTGGCCATCGCCCGTGCCATGCAGCTCCGAGCGAGTTAAACACAGATAGTTGTACTTTAGCCAAACAGGACGCACCCTATGCGGTCGACCTCAACCGCCACGTAATAACTACGACCAACCTGCCAAAAAGGGACTGGTTTATTTTGGCAGCTTTTATCTGGGAAAACGCCGTCTCTCTGCCATTTGGTGCAAACCAACCTGTCCCCTCCGCACCAATCTGGTGCAATGGGGACGAGCTAGCTTGCACCAATAAAAAGAAAAGGGCCGCGCACCCGAACGGATGCACGGCCCTTATGCCATGAATGCGAGCGATTCCGCGGCGAGCTATTTACTCAGCAGCCTCGGTGGTCTCGGCCTCGGCAGCGGCCTCCTCGACGGTAGCCTCTGCAGGAGCCTCGGCGGCCTGCTTGGCAGCCTCCTCGGCAAACTTAGCGGCACGCTTAGCCTTCTCGGCAGCCTTAGCCTCAGCGGCGGCCTTGCGAGCAGCCTCGGCCTCAGCGGCCTTGGCGGCCTTGGCGGCCTTGGCCTCCTCAGCCTTCTTGAGCTGGGCGGCAGCGGCGCCACCGAACTTGTCGGCGAAGCGCTGGACGCGTCCACCGGTGTCGACGAACTTCTGCTGGCCGGTGTAGAACGGGTGGCACTCGTTGCAAAGCTCGACCTTCATCTCGGACACGGTTGCGTGCGTCTTGAAGGTGTTGCCGCAGGAGCACGTCACCGTGCACTCGACATACTGGGGATGGATACCCTGCTTCATGGTAGGACTCCTTATTGGTCAGGCGCTGGTTACCGATCAGCGCATAAGGCGTCTTGGTTTCCGACCAAGACAACAAACTCGGCTATGGTACCACGGCGCCGCGTGTCCCACAAAAGGTTCACGGTCTTTTCGGCACAACACGAGCTGGACCTTAAATATCAACTTCATCCGAACACTCCCCCACATTCATCTCTCGTATGTATCGAGGTATTCCTGCTTGAGCGTCTGCGAGGACGACTTGATCTTTTCCACGAGCGTGCCGGCCTCGATGAAGTAGAACGAGTTGGTGAGGTCTGCCAGGTCGTCGAGCAGATGGCTTGAAATGAGCACGCTTCGTCCCCGCGCCACCTCGCTGCGTATCGCGTCGCAGGAGGTTTTCCGTTTTCCCGGATCGAGGCCGTTCAGCGGTTCATCGAGGATGAGGTACGGGCAATCGGTCGCTATCGCCATGGCAAGCTTTACCTGCTGCTTCATTCCTGTCGAGAGTTTACGGGTCGGCTTGTCGAGATATGGGGAGATTCCGAGGGAGTCGCAGAGCGAGTCGATGTCGGCGGCCGATTTCCACGCCTCCCTAACGAAAGCAAGGTGCTCGATGGCCGATAGCGTGGGGTAGAGATCCGCGCTGCCCGAAGAGCTCAGGTAGACGAGTTCTGCAAATTCGGCTGATCGACGTTGGCAGATTCCGTCTGCCGCCAGGCTTCCCGAGCGGATGCGGGTGGGAAATTGGCCCGACAGCGCTGCAAGAAGGGTGGTTTTCCCCGAGCCGTTGGGAGCAACGAGGCCCGCCGCCGTTCCCGGGCTCAGGAAAAGCGACCCGATTGAAAGTATCGTCGTGCTTCCGTATCCCACGCTCGCGTCCAGAAGCTCGAGCCCATGGTGCTTTTTAGCGGGTCCAGGCTGTTTGGGGGAACGTGCCGCAACGGCGCCGACCGCAAAAAGGACCGCGACGTATATCAGGGCCACGGCAAGCATCGATGCACCGCTTGAACCGGAGCCAATGAATTCTGTCGGGAAGCATCCTACGTAGCCCGTTGCCTCGATAGGCGAGAATACGGCCAGCGGCAGGAGATTGAGCGCGGCGTTATGCCCCAGTGCCGAATCGGACAGTAACGGGAATGCCGGGGCCGCGACAAGCAGCGCGGAGGTGAGGGGGCCCGCGAGGACGCGCCTCGTTGCGGTCGATAGGACGGCGGAGCAAACGGATATCAAGGTTCCGCCCGCAAGCAGCGCGAGAAGCAGGGCTGTGAAGACGTTTCCCGCGGTCGTGGTGGTAAGCGCGCCGTCATGGAAGAAGGCGATCGGGTACCCAATTTGCCCGAAGCCGTTTAGGGCCAAGGCGTAAATGCCCCCGGGTGCGAGGCCGGCGAGGAGCATCGCGGTCCCCGCGGCGATTATCGAAAACACGATCTGGATAAGGCGCCGGAATTTGGGCACGGGCGCCTTTGCCGCCAGGGTCGCAGGCCTTGTGGCGCCGAGCACGAGTATCGACGAGAGAAGGAAGGGGATGAAGGGAAGGAAAGACGGCGCCGTGGCAATGGCGTAAGGCAGGAAGGAAAGGAATGGCAGGTCGTTTGCGGAGGCCGGGATATCCGTGATGCCGGAGCTGCTCAGGGCACGGCAATACGCGAGCGCCGCGTCATTGGTCTCTCGGTCTCCCACGATGGACCCGGATTGGAAGCCTTCGCCCATGAGCGCGTAGTAGCTCTCGGCAGAATCGAGAAAGGCGGCGTCGGTTTGAGCGGCAAGGGCGGCGTTCGCGTATCTTGCAAGCTCCGCGTCAGCTTGCTGCTCTGGCGATAGGTCTGTGCCGCTGGCTTGGGGTGCGCGCATATTGAATGCGTCGACAAAGCCCTGCATGCCCTGCTTCATAAAGAAGGGCCCGTAGATGGGTGAATTGAACGCAATGGGGACGGAAAAGGCTGCAGCGAGAACGAGCGTACAAATCCATGCGGCCTTGTCTCTTAGGATCAGTTTGAGAAGAAGTCGACAGTACATTTGGAAGCACCTACGTTCCTCAAAGAATCGTTAGATTAATGATGACAGACCGAATGAAGATGCGTGCGATGGGGGCGAGGCGAATGGCTGAGCGGTATCGATACGCGGGTTCAACGGTATCACATTGGCCACATAGATTTTTAACTTGCATTTCTACCCGCCCTTTTCGTAGAGTCGCCGATACGTGCTTAGCGCACCCTCGGCGCGTCCGGCAGGCTTTGCGAAATGGGATCCAGGAGACTTCGGCGCAGCATCATCTTGCGGAATGCTTCTAATGAGCCTTCCATCCTTCAAAAACAGAATCTCATCGCACAGCCTATCGACCGAATCCAAGATGTGGGATGACATGATGATGCACGTACCAGAATCGGCCAGCTTCCTGAGAATCTCGGAATGCAAGTCCACCCTGCTGGGGTCGAGCGCGTTCATGGGCTCATCTAATAGAAGGTACCGCGCGCCCGTCGCATACGCAATCGCCAGGGTAAGCTGCTGCTTCATGCCCTGGCTCAGAGTGCGGATCCTCATCTTCGCGAACTCGCCTATCTGCGTTTGTTCCACTATCTCTTCGATATCGCGAGCATGCGGCCACATATCGCAAACCATCTTGAGGTGATCTTCCGCACGCAATCCGGGATACAGCAGCGTCCCCTCACCAGGTGCATAGAAGATCATAGAACGGACCTCTCTCGCACCCGTACCCTGCACCTCATCCAGAACGATGCTCCCGTCCACGCGAGGACCCGGCAAACCTGCCATCGCACGCAGCAACGTCGTCTTTCCATGCCCGTTCGGAGCGACGAGACCGTAGACCGTACCCGGGGCAAACTCAGCGTTCACCGAATCTACGAGCACCTTCTTTCCATAAGAGATCGTCAGCGTTTGAAGGTCAATCATCGAGATCATCCCCTTTCGATCTTTGGAACACTCAGGCGCACCATCAACGGAGATACGGCGCCCAAGACCACCAGCAGAGCGCCCGATGCGCCGACGACCTCTCCAAAAGGCATCGCGTTCGTCCCTCGCCCAAGGAACCCAATCGTCCCCACCTGGGAAGCGGGATCAAACGAGGCGAATGGAGCCAGCAGCGCGACGCCCATGCCCACGCTTTCAACATGAGCGCTCAACGAACCCAACACCAAGAGAACCGCGCAAACCATTCCGGTGACAACGGGGTTGCGGCTAATCGCTGCTGTCAACGCAGCGACGACGGAAATCACGCCGTATGCCATGACCAGCAACGGAATACTGCACAACACCGCCTCCCCCACCATGGACGTTGTCGAAGCTCCCGCCCGAATGAGAGCGACGGGATACTCCGATCCACCCGCACCGTTCTTAATCACGGACACAACGACAGCGGGAACCATCGACACCAAAAGCAGCACCAAGCCAAGCAGGAGAGCCAGCGCAACAGCCGTCAGAAAACGCACATGCGCTGTTGCGGGGATCTGGAGAACCAGAAGGGAACGACACTGCAGGTGGGTGCACGCGAGCGATGTGACAACCACGGGCAACAGCAAAAATAAGGAGGGAAGCGCTGCCTGGAGATACGAAAGGAGGATTAATGGGGGCATCTTCGTACTTAACTCGTAAACCTTGGGGTCCGGCAAGCTCGCGATCGACTCAAGCAGAAGGGCGCGCGCCTCCGCACGAGAAGGAGTCTCCGGCTCGATTCCGATCGATTGCAGGAGAGTCGCATCTGCCGCGCCCAGCTCACCTCGAGCGCGCTCGTACGTCGCAAGGCTTCGAAACCCCTCCGCAGGCATAGG
>CAUDCB010000080.1 GCA_958447915.1 uncultured Collinsella sp.
ACGTCTGGGGAGAAGAGCAATGGGAGCGTTTCCTCGGCGACATGGAGTTCGTCACGGCCTCGAAGCGGCCCTATTTCCTGGGCTCCATCATCCTGAAGCAGGCCTCCTCCGGCAACACCTGGTCCGAGGTCTCCGAGGTTCGCACCGTCATCGACGGCCAGCAGCGACTCACGACCATGGTCATCTTCTTCAAGGCACTCTGTGCAAAAAACGGCACCAACAATTTGTTTGAGCGAGATTTCGTCCTGGAGACCGGCGATGTCGCCTTGCGGCACGGCAAGTACGACCGGCAGGATTTCGAAAAGGTCGTCAGCGCCACGGGCTGCGAACCCCTCGAGGGCTCCTCGGCCATCGTCCTTGCCTACAACTACTTCCTCAAGAATATCGACCCGGAGAAGGTCGACAGGAACACGATCAAGTCGAACGTCCAGTTCGTCTGCATCGATCTTACCGAGGGTGAGGACGAGCAGCAGATATTCGACACCATCAACTCGCTCGGGGTGCGCCTGACGACGGCGGAGCTCCTTAAGAACTACTTCTTCAACCGCGAGAACGAGCAGGCGTTCAAGGAGTGCTGGGAAGACGTCTTCGAGCCCACGGCTGAGAAGAGGGAGTATTGGGAGCAGGAGATCGTTACCGGGCGCATCAAGCGCACGCTCGTCGACCTCTTCTTCGACGCGTTCCTCCAGATTCTGGTCCAGGACAAGAGGCGTGGCGTCACGACCGAGGACAAGCTCTTCTATTCGCGTACTTCGAACCTCTTCCAGTCCTACAAGGATTTCATCGGCAGGTACTGCAACGGCGACAAGGTCGAGATTCTCGACAACATGAAGGCGTATGCCGAGGCGTTCGAGTCCACGTTCGACCCTGGCTACTGCGACGCGGACATCCCCTCCGCTTCCGGCGTCGAGCGCCTGAACGTGCTGATATTCGGCCTCAAGAACTCGACGCTCATCCCGTACGTGCTCTACGTTCGAAAGAACGCGGAGTCTTCGAGCGAGGAATCTAAGATCTACGCCCTGCTTGAGAGCTACATCGTCCGCCGAATGCTGGTTCAGGCGACCACGAAGAACTACAACAGGCTGTTCACCTCGCTGATCCTGAACGAGGTGAAGGACGCGGAGGCGCTGAGGAAGGCTCTCGAAGCCAATGACGAGGCGACGACGTACATGCCCGGCGACGCCGAGGTTCGAGCGGCATTCGAGGAATCGTGTCTGTACAACCTCCAGTCCAAGGGCGTCCTCTATCTGCTGGAAAGCGCCATTCGTCCGGGCATGAGCAGCACGGCCCTGCTCGGGTTCAACCAGTACACCCTCGAGCACATGATGCCCAAGAAGTGGCGCAACAAATGGGGAGCCCTCGACGATGAGGCTGCCACGCGAAGGGACCGGAAGCTCCTCACGCTCGGCAACCTCGCCATCATCACGCATTCGCTCAACGCCTCCATCCGCGATGCCGATTGGCCCACCAAGAAGCAGGGAAAGGGATACAAGGACGGCCTTGCCCTCTGCGCCGCCGGCCTTGCGACCATGGCCGGCGCCCTAGAGAAGGAGTCTTGGAACGAGGGCGATATCGCCGATCGCGCCGAATGGCTTGCGGACAAGGCGTTGGAGGTCTGGCGCTAGGCCCTACCTGCGTCCCATCTCGAAGATGCTTGCGGTGTCGGAACCCGCATCGATGACGGATGGAACCGGCTCTTCCAAAAACGTAGTTCGTGGCGATGTCTCTTCCGTCGGCGCGTCAAGAGGCTCGCCGAGCGCTAGGAAGAACCTCATCACGTGCTCAATTCTCTGTTGCAGGGACTCGCTCAGCTCGCCGTAGGAGGCCGCCAGCCGCACCTCCTTGGCCAATTCCGCCATCGAGTCCCTCAGTGCCTTCTGCACGCTCACGGAGGGCCTCACCTCGACCTGGGTATCGGTGAGCTTGGCGATGATGTAGTCCTGCCTGTTCATGCCGCTCCAGGCTGCCATCTCGCATATGAGCTTGCGCTCCTCGGGCGTGCAGCGGAACGCCATCGTCTTGCTGCGCTTGCGGGCGCTGTTCTCGCACGGCATCCTTCTTACCCCCTCGCCCCGTCGAGCGCGGCGGCCATCTCGTCCTGCTTCGTGGGGAACAGGTGCGCGTAGCGGTAGGTGATGTCCACCGCCTCGTGGCCCATGCGCTCGGCGATGGCCAGCGCGGAGAAGCCCATCTCTATCAGCAGGCTCACATGGCTGTGGCGTATGTCGTGTATGCGGATGCGCTTCACGCCCGACGCCTTGCACCCGCGCTCCATCTCGTGGGCCAGGAAGTGCTTGGTCACGGCGAACAGGCGCTCGTCGGGGGCGACGTCGTCGCGCATCTCGATGAAGTCCGCCATCTCGTCGCGCAGGAAGGCGGGCATGACGATCGTGCGCACGGACTTGGGCGTCTTGGGGTCGGTCACGGTGTCAACGCCGTTGAGGCTCTGGTACGACTTGTTGATGCGCAGCCGCGAGCTCTCCAGCATGAAGTCGGACGGCGTGAGCGCCAGGAGCTCGCCGCAGCGTATGCCCGTCCAGTAAAGCAGCTCGAAGGCGTGGAATGAGAGAGGCTTGTCCATGACGGCCTCGCTGAACCTCAGGTACTCGTCCTTGGTCCAGAACTGCATCTCGCCGCCCTTCTTCGAGCCTATCTTGTCGACCCTGCGCACCGGGTTGTCGCTGAGGCCGTAGTAGCGCTCGGCGTGGTTGAAGATGGCGTTGAGCTGGTTGTTCACTGTGCGCAGGTACGTCGGTGCCCAGGGCTTCCCGTCGGCGTCCCGGTGCTCGGTGAGCTCGTTTTGCCACCTGATGACGTCGATCGGCCTCACGTCGCACATGCGCATGTCCCCGAAGAACGGCACGAGCTTGTCGTTGATGATGTACTCCTTGGTGATCCACGTGTGCTCGCGTATGCGCGGCTTCACCTCGGAGGCGTACACCTCGACGAACTCGGAGAACGTCATGTCCATGGCCCCGCCGTTAAGGCTCTTGAACTGGCTCTCCCACACTGCGGCCTCCACCTCGGAGGAGAAGCCGCGCTTCGTCTTGTGGCGCTTCGAGCCGCGGGCGTCGCGGTAGTAGCACTGCACGTAGAACGTGCCGTTGCCGTCGTCCTTGTACACGGGCATGTCAGTCCACCTCCGGGAAGTACAGGGCGTCGAAGACGTCGCTTCGAACGCGCCCGCGGATGACCACGCGCCCGCGCGCCTCCTGCTCGGCGTTTATCTTCCTGATCACCTCGTAGGCGCTGCCTTTCTTGATCCTCAGCAGCTCCGCGACCTCGTCGGCGTCCAGCATGTGCGGCCTCGGCGTCTTCGCCACCTTCTCGTCCATGGCTCCTCCAATCAATGGCGTACGGATACGTACGGTTCACAGATTCAGAGTAAACGTACATATCTGTACTGTCAATAGAATTGCGTACATTTGCGTACGCTGATAAGATGTGCTGGTACGTAATTCCAGGAGGAGGGCTCATGTCCGTAGGCGAGAACATAAGGCGGTACCGCAAGTCGCGCGGCATGACGCAGGCGCAGCTCGCCGAGGCGGTCGGCCTGACCGAGGGGGCCGTGCGCCACTACGAGAGCGGCATCCGCGCCGTGAAGCCCGAGCTGCTCGAGTCCATCTCCGCGGCGCTCGGCGTGTCCGTCAACGCCCTCAAGGATTACGGCGTCGAGACTGCGGGCGACCTCATGTCGCTTCTCGTGCGGCTCGAGGACTCCTTCGGCATCGTGCCCGCAGCCGACGGATCGGGCCTCTCCCTGAACCCCAAGGCGCCGCACGCGCCCAAAGCCGCGATGGCGATCGAGCTGTGGGCCGAGAAGCGCGCGCAGCTCGAGAACGGCGAAATCGACGCCGCCAAGTACGAGGACTGGAAAGCCTCGCTGTAGCGGCTCTCTGCCTTTTGCAATCAACGCAACCGAATCAGGACGCCAAGCTAGGCGGTGAGCGTTGCGCGTTCCTGCGCATGCTGAGTTTTTACTCCCCATTGCATGCAAAGGCATTTTCGGCGCACCTGGGGAGTAAACGACGCGGTGGCTTACAGGGCGGCACACGGCATCACACCGCGGCATTTCCCCTGATTACTCCCGTTTTCATTGAGACGGTGAGATTCTTTACTCCCCATTAACCACCTGGGGAAACGCCGTGCGGAGACCGCAAAAACGCCCATTGAGTTCGATTTGAGTTTCACGGGCCCCGAAACGGCCCCGTTTCGTCCTCGGGGACAAAAACCGCGCGTCTACTCACTTGGGATGAATCCTTACTCCCATTCCTCCGAATACCGCCCAGTGCTTTGCCATCTTGAAATACGGGGAGTAAATGGCGAAATCGCAGGTGAAAGGGAGTAAAAAGCCAAAGAAAAAGCCTCCGTTCCAACGCGGGAACGGAGGCTCGATAATCGGTTTTACTCACCAATATTGCTGGTGGCTTTGCCGTGACCCTCGTACGAAACGAAACTCAGAGGCACAGTGCGGCACTAAAAAGTGCAGGTCAAAGCCCTATCGGCTTACTCCCACTCGATCGTCGCAGGCGGCTTGGACGTGATGTCGTAGCAGACGCGGTTGGCACCGGGAACCTCGGCAACGATGCGGCCGGAGATGCGGGCCAGCACGTCGTAGGGCAGCTTGGCCCAGTCGGCGGTCATGGCATCGCTGGACTCGACGGCACGCAGGATGATCGGGCGCTGATAGGTGCGCTCGTCGCCCATGACGCCGACGGACTTGATGTCGGGCAGGACCGCAAAGTACTGCCAGCAGCTGTGCTCGGAGTTGCGCTCGCCGGTCTGCTCAAACAGACGCTGGTTGTAGGCGTCGAGCTCCTCGCGCACGATGGCATCCGCGTTCTTGAGGATCTCGAGCTTCTCCTTATCGACCGCACCGATGATGCGGATGGCCAGACCCGGGCCCGGGAAAGGCTGGCGGAACACGATATGACCCGGCAGGCCCAGCGCCAGACCAAGCGCGCGGACCTCGTCTTAAAGAAGTGATCGAGCGGCTCGATGAGGTCGAAGTGCACGCCCTCGGGGAACGGGATCAGGTTGTGATGGCTCTTGATGGTGGCCGTCTTGCCGCCCGTCTTGCGAGCGCCAGACTCGATGATGTCGGGGTAGATGGTGCCCTGAGCCAGGTACTTGACCGGCTTGCCATCGGTCTCGAGCTGCTGAGCAACCGCGAAGAACTCTTTCCAGAACTGCGTACCGATGATGCGGCGCTTCTCCTCGGGCTCGGTCACGCCGGCCAGAAGCTCGGCATAGCGGTCCTCGGCGTGGACGTGGATAAAGTCAACGTCAAACTGCTTGGTGAAGACCTCCTCCACCTGCTCGGGCTCGCCCTTGCGCAGCAGACCGTGGTTGATGAACACGCAGGTCATCTGTTTGCCCACGGCGCGGGCGCCCAGCGCAGCCACGACGGAGGAGTCGACGCCACCGGACAGGGCCAGAATCACGCGGTCGTCGCCGACCTTCTCGCGGAACTCGGCCGTCATGGTCTCGACCAGGTTATCCATGCTCCAGTTGGGCTCCAGGCCGCAGATCTCAAACAGGAAGTTGCTCAGCAGCTGCTGACCGTACTCGGAGTGCTTGACCTCGGGGTGGAACTGCGTGGTGAAAATCTTGCGCTCGGGGCACTCCATGGCGGCAACCGGGCACACGTCGGTGCTGGCGGTAACGGTAAAGCCCTCGGGCACCTCGGAAACGGCGTCGCGGTGGCTCATCCACACGGTCTGCTCCATAGGCGTGGAGTTAAAGAGCTTTGCGCCGGCCGTGCGCGTAATGGTTGCGCGGCCGTACTCGCCCACCTCGGAGTGACCGACCTTGCCGCCGAGCGTCACGGCCGTGATCTGATGGCCGTAGCAAAAGCCCAGGACGGGAAGACCCAGGTCAAAGATGGCAGGATCGATGGACGGAGCGTCCTCGGCGTACACGGAGGCCGGGCCGCCAGAAAGGATGAGCGCAGAGGCGTTCATCTCGCGAATCTCATCGGCTGAAATATCGCAGGGAACGATCTCGGAGTACACGTTGAGGTCGCGGACGCGACGGGCAATGAGCTGACCGTACTGCGCACCAAAGTCGAGTACGAGGACCTTTGCGGAAGCCTTTTGATCCATGGTTTCCCCCTCTTGTTGGCGGGGAGCCGGTGCCCACCCGCGCGAATGAACGAAATTAACTTTCATAGTGTACACGTTATATGGGGTTTCTCGTCCCTCGCAGCCATCAGCGCACGGCAAACGCACGACCTGGGCCCCTATTTGATGGCAATTGAAGTGTTACCAAACGTTACAGATGATGTAATACGTTTGAACATTCACCGCCCTGTGCCACAATACTGCAGAACGACTCCGCCTCTGCGGCGGCAAATACGATAGGAATACCAGCATGAAGCGCATCCTTCTCATCGCCACGGGCGGCACCATCGCATCGACCGAGGACGGCAACGGCCTCTCCCCCGCCCTGACCGGTGAGGAGCTCGCCCAGAGCGTCCCCGAGATCTCGGGCCTCTGCGAGCTCGACGTGGTGCAGCCCATGAACATCGACAGCACCAACATGCGCCCCAGCGACTGGATGCGCATCCGCGACGTCATCGTCGAGGATTATGCCAACCACGACGGCTTCGTGATTCTGCACGGCACCGACACCATGAGCTACACCGCGGCAGCGCTTTCCTACCTGATTCAGGACAGCCCCAAGCCTATCGTGCTCACCGGCTCGCAAAAGCCCATGGGCAATCCCTTTACCGATGCCAAGCTCAACCTGTACCAGAGCCTGCTCTATGCGCTCGACGAGCATTCACACGACGTGTCGATTGTGTTTGGCGGCGTCGCCATTGCCGGCACGCGTGCCCGCAAGCAGCGCACCATGAGCTTTAACGCGTTCATTAGCGTCAACTATCCGCCCATCGCCTATATCCGCAACGACCGCATCGTGCGCAACGGGCTTCACGGCACGCATCAGGGTGAAAACCCGGTGCGTTTCTACGACAGCATCGACCCGCGCGTATTTGTACTCAAGCTTACGCCCGGCGTAAACCCGGGCATCCTCGACGCCCTTGCCGATAGCTACGATGCTGTAATCCTGGAGACCTTTGGCATTGGCGGTATTCCCGAGTTTGGCGAGTCCGGCGAGTCATTCCAGGAGGCGATTTTCCGCTGGGTCGATTCGGGCCGTACTGTCGTTATGACCACGCAGGTCCCCGAAGAGGGCCTCGATCTGGGCGTTTATGAGGTCGGCCGTGCTTACGCCGATCATCCGGGCATTCTGCGCGGCGACGATATGACAACCGAGACGCTCGTGGCCAAAACCATGTGGGCACTCGGCCAGTCACGCGATGCCGCCGAGATCCAGCGCCTGTTCTACAGCCAAGTCAACCACGACCGAATCCCGATGACCTAATTCAGTTGTCGACGGGTATCCCCTATTCGATCCCCTCGAGAAGCTCTGACACCGTCATGCCGAGTGCGGGCGCGATCTTAAATAGAACCTTGAGCGTGAAATTTGCCGTCCCATCTTCGATTCGGTCGAGGTAGGGTCGGCTGATTCCTGTCGCCACACAAAAATCAACCTTGGAGATACCAAGGTCCCTGCGTGTCTCTTCGACCCGCCTGCCAAGAATCTGTTTCGCACGTTCGTCCATGCAGCCGAGTTTGAAATGGAGCCGAACATAAACGTAAACTATAGTTTACGTTTTGCCGAATACACAGGAGTTTTCTATGTCGGGTTCTTCGGTCCGCATGTACCGAGCCACGCTTCGCACAAACAGCGCACCGCCCAAGCTCGTCGTCGTTGAAGCAGAATGCCTTTCGCCCGATGAGCGCACAGCATTTGCATTGCTATCAAGTCGCGTCGTCGCCGTTCTGGTCCCTTGCCCGGAGAAAGGAGAACTTGCTATCCAATGCCAAGCGCACAGCTGCTCGCTCAATCAGGCTGCCGTAATCGCAACCAGCCAACGCGGCCTGCCGCTCCTTTTAGAAGCCGGCATAGCACTCACCCTTCGCGGCGCCGGATACGAAAACGAGGCCGCCGCCGATGTAGTCTTTCAACCACGATCGAGCGGCGGCCTCGCAGCAGCCATTGAATATGCATGCAGGCTCGTTGCCTAAAAGGACAAGCTAGAAACCAAAGCCAAAGCCCGTTCCGGTAATCGCCGAGTACATAAAGTAAACGTTGATCACGTTGAGGAACACACCCGTGATGCAACCGTTGCGCAGGTAGCGCTCGCATACGATGCGCGCCATGGCGGCGGAGTCATCATTGTTCTTGGCCTGGCGTCCCGCCGTAAAGTACGTCGCCACGCTCAGCAGCAGGTTGAGCACCGGAAGCGCCAGCAGCTCGTAGCTCTTGCCCCAGCGCGTCACCTCGCCGGCGGCATTAAACTTCGGTGCCACCTCGGGGCCAATGTTGGGGATCACAAACGCCGCTATCACCAGCGGAAGCACCGCAAGCACCAGCAGCGCGATGCCCATGTAGCCGGCTTTTTTGCCATATTTGAACATGCGCGTCGTCCTTACACGTTAAAGCGGAAGTGCACGACGTCGCCATCGGCCATGACATAGTCCTTGCCCTCGATGCGCAGCTCGCCGGCGGCCTTGGCGCCCTGCTCACCACCGA
>CAUDCB010000081.1 GCA_958447915.1 uncultured Collinsella sp.
CTGGCATTGCCAAAACATCGACGCTCCCAATGACTACCGTGGGTCTATTAATTTTTCGAGCTTGTGCTGCGCTGCTGGTCGCTGGCGTATATCCTGTTAAGTCGTCAGCATACAATTCAACAGGGAAGGCAGATTATGCATTCTCCCCATCAACGCGACGCGCATCCACAGCCGGTATGCAGCCGTCGCATCTTTTTGGGTAGCGCTCTCGCTGCGAGCGCTTCCGTCGTCGCCGGCGCGCTCGCCGGCTGTCAGCGTCCGTCCACGCTCAAGGTGGTCCAGCCCACCACGGGCGGCGGTCGCGACGACCTGTCCGATTCCGTGATTGGCAAGGACAAGATCCGCATCGGCATGGAGGCGGCCTACGCCCCGTACAACTGGCAGGTCTCCGAAGCCAGCGAGTACACCATCCCCATCGACAACGTGCAGGGAGCCTACGCCGATGGCTACGACGTGCAGATCGCCAAGATCGTCTGCAAGGCCCTCGGCGGCGAGCCCGTTGCCGTCAAGCAGAGCTTCTCGGGTCTTATCGATTCGCTTAACAACGGCCAGATTGACCTCATCATCGCCGGTATGAGCGCCACACCCGAGCGTGAGGAGTCTGTCGGTTTTTCCGATCCGTACTTTATCGGCTACTTTGGCCTGTTCGTAAAAGAGGGCTCGCCTTACCAGAACGCCACCAAGCTCAGCGACTTCAGTGGTGCCACGGTGCTCGGCCAAAAGGACACCATGCTCGATACCGTCATCGACGAGATCCCGGGTGTTGTCCACAAGAACCCGGTCGATTCGGTTCCCACGGTGTTTTCGAACCTGCTGCAGGGCACGTGCGACGCCGTGACCTACAACACCGAGAATGAGAAGGGCTATATGGCCCAAAACCCGGGTATCGTCCCCATTCATTTTGCCGAGGGCGAGGGCTTTAAGCAGGAGGTCGCGGCAAACGTCGGCTGCCGCAAGGGCTCGGACAAGCTCCTTAAGCTCATCGACAAGACACTCAAGGGCATTAGCCAAGAGGAGCGCGACCAAATGTGGGACGCGTGCCTCGACCGTCAGCCGGCATAGGGAGGCAGCATGAAAACCATCAATCGTCTGGCCTCCTTTATCAAGGCCGACCACCGTTATGTGTACCTGGGCACGAGCGTTATCGCGGCGCTCGGCCTGGCGTTTAGCCAGCGCAACCCCACACCGCTGAGCTTCTTGGCTCCCACGGGCGTGTTTCAAGATTGCCTTTGGGCAATCCTGTGGGCGTGGCTCGTCGTGTCGGCGGCGGCGCTGGTCACCAAGCTTATGCACTGGAGCGACTATCGCGAAAAGTCGCCGTTCGCATCCGAGCGTTTCCGTCGTGGAGCACGTTTAGGCAGCTACGTCGTGGTCGCCATCGCGGCAGTTTTCTTTATCGACCGCTGCGTCATGTCGTTTATCGACCTGGTGCAGGTGAGCATTGTCTCGGACTCCAACCCCAGCGACTTTTTGTCGAGCCTGGTCTACATGACCTACAAGAGCGGCGACTTCTTTATCCGCGGCATCGAGATCACCATCGCACTTGCGACCTTCGGCACCGTCATCGCCTTTTTCCTGGCACTGCTCTTTGTGTTCCTGCGTATTCAGACGTTCGATCGCGTGGATAACGACCTGGTGCGCTTCTTTAAGAGCATCGGCCGCGGCTTTACGACCGTCTACTCCACCATCGTGCGCGGCACGCCCATGATGGTCCAGGGCCTGCTCATCTATTACGCGGGCTTCACCGTTTTGCGCGGCATGGGCTTCGAGACCGCCCAAGCCAACCAGATCTGGAGCACCTTTACCGCTGGCCTCGTCACCATCTCGCTCAACTCTACTGCCTACATGATGGAGGTCCTGCGCGGCGGCATCGAGTCCATCGATCCCGGTCAGGCCGAGGCGGCGCGCTCGCTGGGCCTTTCGCAGTGGCAGGCTATGCGCAAGGTCGTGTTCCCCCAGGGCATTAAAAACGCGATTCCGGCGCTCACCAACGAGCTCATCATCAACATCAAGGACTCGTCAGTGCTTTCGGTCATCGGCGTGTTCGACCTCATGTACGCTACCACCACCGTCGCCGGCGTGTACTACCGCCAGATGGAGGTCTACTGCGTGGCGCTCGTGGTCTACCTGATCCTGACGCTCGTGGCGAGCCGCCTGCTCGAGGCCTTTGGCAAAAAGCTCGGTGCCGAGGCTCCGGCCACGCTGCCCAGCTCCAACTAGGCTCAAGACGAGGAGAATTATCATGGCAGATACCGCCATTACCGGCGTTGCGGCCGCCGCACAGACCAATGAGCCGCTCATCCGCGTTGAGGGCCTGCGCAAGAGCTTCGGCTCGCTCGAGGTACTCAAGGGCATCGACCTGTCCGTTAACCCCGGCGAGGTCGTCACCATTATCGGCGCCTCGGGCTCGGGCAAGTCGACTTTCCTGCGCTGCCTCAACCTGCTCGAGACCCCGGACGCGGGCCACATCTGGTTCCACGGCCAGGACCTCACGGCCGAGCGCTGCAACATCAACAAGCTGCGCGAGGACATCGGCATGGTGTTCCAGGGCTTTAACCTGTTCAACAACATGGATGTGCTCGACAACTGCACGCTCGCGCCCGTCACGCTCAAAAAGATGAGCAAGGCCGAGGCCGAGAAGGTCGCGATGGAGCATCTGACGAGCGTGGGGCTCGAGAAGTTCGCGCACGCCGCCGTGGGTCGCCTGTCCGGCGGCCAAAAGCAGCGCGTTGCCATCGCTCGTGCCCTATGCATGAATCCGCAGATCATGCTGTTCGACGAGCCGACCTCCGCACTCGACCCCGAGATCGTGGGAGAGGTGCTCGAGGTCATGCGCAAGCTCGCTGCCGACGGCATGACCATGGTCGTCGTCACGCACGAGATGGCCTTTGCCCGCACGGTGTCCGACCGCGTGGTCTTTATGGACAAGGGCGTGGTCCTCGAGGACGCCGCGCCGGCGGAGCTCTTTGGCAACCCCAAGCACCAGCGTACCCGCGAGTTCCTCTCGCGTTATCTCGAGGATAAATAGCCGACCGCAAACGCTTACGTGGCAGGGCCGCTCCGGTGGGGCGGCCCTCGTCATCACAATCGAAAGGATGTCATGGCCGAGGTTTGGCGCTTCTCTGCGCATGAGGATGATTTTGCCGGTATAGACGAGGCCGGCGCATGCGAGCGCCTGGGCCGTGTGCTGTCGTTTCCGACCATTTCGAGTATGGATGCCGAGGCGGTGGACTGGCAGCCGTTCGACGACCTGCGCGCGTATATGCAGCAGGCTTGGCCGAACGTATTTACGACGGGTAAGGCCGAGCTCATCGATCATTCGTTGCTGGTGACGCTTTCCGGCTCCGACCCCGCACTCAAGCCCGTTGTGCTC
Organism: uncultured Collinsella sp.; assembly: GCA_958447915.1. Taxonomy (GTDB): domain Bacteria; phylum Actinomycetota; class Coriobacteriia; order Coriobacteriales; family Coriobacteriaceae; genus Collinsella. Next base: position 3,374 of record CAUDCB010000081.1, read on the forward strand.
ATGGGTCACATGGACGTGGTCCCCGTGGTGCCGGGTACCGAGGACGACTGGACGTACGCTCCCTTTAGCGGGCATGTAGACGACACCTACATTTGGGGTCGCGGCGCCATCGATATGAAAGACCAGGTCGCAGGCATCCTGGAGGCCGTTGAGTATGCGCTGGCGCACGGTTGGCAGCACGAGCGCACGCTGCTCCTGGCCTTTGGCCAGGACGAGGAGACAACGCAGTACGGCGCAGGCGCCATCGGCCGTGCGCTCGAGGAGCGCGGCATTGAGCTTGAGTACCTGATCGACGAGGGCGACTACCGCATCGTTCCAGCTGCCGAGTACGGCGCGGGCGAGGGCTGGCTTATGCATGCCGACCTTGCCGAGAAGGGCTACGCCGATATTGTGCTCAAGACGAAGAGTGAGGGCGGGCATTCGTCCAACCCCTACGGTGGCACTTCGCTCGAGGTGCTCAGCCGTGCCATCACCGCAATCTGCGATATCGAGTGGCCGCCGTGCGTGACCGACTTGCTTGCCGCCCAACTCGTCGAGTTGGGGCTCTACACGGCCGATGAAATTGCCGCCAACGGGGATGCCATTGTCCGCGATTGCCTCGCCAGCAAGAAGCTCTATCCGCTCGTGACGACCACCTGCGCGCCCACGCAGATCGAGGGTGGCAGCACCGGCGCCAACGTAATGCCGCAGGATATGTGGGCCAATATCAACTTCCGCATGCTCGAAGGCACGAGCGTTGCCGACGTTGTGGCGCGCTGCCGTGAGGCGGTTGCCGGGGCGGACCTTGCCGGTCGTGTCGAAGTGGAGCTGGGCCCCGGCAGCTCCGAACCCTCGCCGTCCCCGCGCATCGGTGGTCCCGGTCTCGAAGCGGTTCGCTCCATCGCCGCCCGCTATTTCCGTGATCCAAAGGGGACGGAGGAAAACGGATCATTCGAGCCAGTGGCAATTGTGCCCTCGACCGTGATCGGTGCGACCGACGCTGCCAACTACCAGCGCATTTGCCCTGAGTGCATTCGCTTCTCGGCCTTTGTGGTCGACGATGACGAGTGCGATCGCGGCGTCCACGGCACCAACGAGCGCATTACCCGCCGCGCCTACCTCCAGGGTGTCCGCTTCCTCATCGCCCTGCTCCACACGCTCTAGCATGCGACAAAGGGACTGAGCCGATTTCATCGGTAATGAGACAAAAACTGTCATAGAATAAGACTAAGATATCTTAAGAGACATATGCTGGGGTTGGTATTCCCTGAACGACTGCGGGCATGTGCCAGACTGCCTCGGCCCCCGGGGAGCACCCGGGCAGGTCGCCGTGTGACTGGGGAGGAAATTATGCAGGAGCTCAGAGAGACGACGTCTCGACTCGTGAATAATGCTACCGGGGGGGGGTCTAAGCAGGGAACTTCCTGGTGAACACCGGCCGCGCGAGCGGTGGTCCGTCATGTCTTATGGCCGTCGTCGTGGGCTGCGCCCGGTCTCGCCATATGTGATTGTTTTGGCCCTCGCCGTCGCGCTGACGGCGAGTTTCTTCCTGCCGACCCGTGCGGAAGCGGCGTTTTCGGACCACACGGTTACGACGATTTCGCCTTCGGGGACAACAATCAACCTGTTTGATTACTGGGTGAATCCCGATAACCATCTGTCGGTTTCCGGCAACGGCGGCGTCAACGCAAACCACCGGTTCCAGTTTAACGACGGCCAGGGTGGTGAGTCGCTCAACCATTGGACGGGCAACACGAACCCGCAGCCCGGCATTGTCAACAACACGCTTTTAGACGGCTATCCGCAGCTTTCCAAAACCTGGGGCGGCGAGTCCCTCTGCTACCTGTTCGATTCCTCTGCCCAGATCGGCAAGACGTCCCATTTTGGCGTGACGGGCCTCCTCAAGGTTCAGAACGGCTACTACGTCTATGACAGCTCCAAAAACTACGCAGCCTACAACGCTGACAAGAATGCCTTCGACATCTATGACACCTGGGGCATTGACAAAGTGGGCGATTCGTCCCACCAGGGTCAGTTCTTCCCGTTCGACGCGGCAGACAAGGTGCTCAAAGAGGAAAACGGCCGGCTCGTCCAAACCGGCATCAAGGCAGACAACACCGGTGATTCGCGCTACAACGACGGCCGCCCCGTCAACCACCACTTCGGCCTCTCAATGTCCACGCGATTCGTGCAGCCTGCTGGCGGCAAGACGAACGCGGGCGACGACATGGTGTTCGAGTTCGCCGGCGATGATGACGTCTGGGTGTTCATCGACGATGTCCTCGTGGGTGATATCGGCGGTATTCACAACCGCGCGAGTCTGAGCATCAACTTTTGTACGGGCGACATTAAGGTGAACGGTAATAACGACGGCACACTGAAGAACAAGTACCAGAAGGCGAATAAGGACACTTCGGGCTTCAACGGCAACACCTTCGCCGACGGCACCAACCACACCCTCAAGTTCTTCTACCTGGAGCGCGGCGCCACCGACTCCAACATGGAGCTCAAGTTCAACCTCGTGACGGTGCCCGAGTCCGACATCATCAAGTTCGACCAGGACGGCAAGTTCGTACAGGGTGCCGAGTTCAAGCTCTATAAGACCGACAAGGACTTCAAGACCGTGGGCGAGCTCATCGGCTCCGGTACCACGGACGAGGCCGGCCACCTAACGCTCACGAACGACGTGGACAACGGCGTCATCAACTTCGACGATCTCTACAACAAGGATCACGACAACAACAAGTACTACCTCCTGAAGGAGACGCGCGTACCCGAGGGATACCGCTCGAGTCTCGCGGCGACGGGTGGTAGCATGCAGCTCGAGTACGTGCCCGCGAGCGCTGAGAACGGCGCGGGCGGCGTCATCATCAACCGCGGCGGTATGGACGTGGGCAGCGTCGTGTGGAAGACCGGTGCGTTCGCCGCCGCGAAGGAGACCATCACCGCGCCGTCGACCGTGTACAAGGCAAATAATGACCTGACGAAGTCCGACAAGACCGTCAATCTGGACTCCGGCATACTGTTCGCTGTGGTGCTCAAGCGCGACAAAAGCGCAGGCACAGGTATCAAAGATCCGAGCAATTGGTACGCCGTGTCGGGCGACCCATCGACGGGAGCGGGATACACCCTCGCCAAGGAGCCGGGCATGACCGGTGCTATCGAGGCGGCGAAGAAGGACCTGCACGCCTTCACGCTCAACACAAGCGGCCAGTACCAGGTAGAGATTCAAAATCTGCCCGGTGACATCTCCAAGTACTACTACCTGCTGAGCGGTGATGCCCGCAAGGATGCCGAGTACACGGTGGCCATCTACCACACAACGGCGAGCTCGATCGGCGGCGCGACGCCTAAGAACACAGTCCACGTGTACAGCGACGACATCGCAGACGGCACGAACTTCAAGCGGCAGTTCGCCACGCGCCTGCTCGTCACGAACATCCAGAATCGCCTGTTCGTGCAGAAGACCGATACCGAGGGTAAGCCCGTTGACGGGGCGAAGTTCGGCCTTTACAAGTCCACCCAGGTGACTACGGATGCGAACGGCAAGGCCGTGCTCGATGGCGACCAGGCCCCCTACGACACCCTGACGACGAGGTCGGTCGCCAACCCGGTCAAGCTCGAAGGGGTGGGCGTATTCCCGTCTACGAGCGACAGTAGCGAGCCGCTCGTGAAGGGTACCTACTTCCTGAAGGAGGTCTCGGCGCCCAATGGCTTCCTGCTTAATGACAGGCTCATCAAGGTGATTGTGGACGATTACGGCGTCCACGCCGATGCTGGTACAGTTGATGACGGCGTTTCGACGTTCGTGGGCGTGGGCTCGCTCATGAAGAGCCTGGGCCAGTTTGGCGCAGAGGGCGACATTGACAACACGCTCACGTGGATCAAGGGCCAGCGCCAGACGTCCGACGGGACGCTCGACGGCAACGGCAACCTTTCCTGGAACAATGACGCCAAGGGCGGCGAGAATGAGGTACATCTTAAGTACGGCGCCAATGGACGTGTCTACCAGTATGGGCCCACCAAGAAGGACGAACCTTACCGCCTGGAGACCGAGACGGGCTGGATACGTATGGGCATCACGCAGGACGTGTCTGGTGACACTAATGCGAAGGGCACCCGCGCCGACCTGGGCGACATGAATCTGAACGCCCTGTTTACGGGCGCCACCTGCGTGCGCGTGGCGAACGAACGCGAGGCGAGCCTCGAGGTGATGAAGAAGGTCATGGTGCCAGCGGGCCTGACGGGAAAACCGGACGCGGGGTTCACCTTCAAGTTCACCGTGCCCACGACGGCGGGGAAGACGTACAAGGCCGCGGTGTTTGAGAACGCGGGGACCGCAAGCGAGAAGCAGGTCGGCAAAATGTTCGACCTCGAGAACGGCCGCGAGCAGACCATCACGGCCGACCAGACGATCCGCGTGTACGGTCTCGCCGAGGGTGACCAGTACGCGGTGCAGGAGCTGACCGGCGCAGACAAGATGCCCGCGGGCTATAAGCTGACCGGCCGCAAGCAGGGTGACAAGAATCTGACTGAAGAAGGCGATAGCATCTCGGGCAGGATTGCCCCGCAGAATTCCGACGGCACGGTGGCCAAAGACAACAAGCTGGTGTTCACCAACAGCTACGGCGTGAAGTCTTCGGTGACGCTCACAGGCATCAAGGCGAAGAAGAAGTTCACCGGCCGTGAGTGGACTAGCGCCGACAGCTTCGAGCTTTGCCTGCGCGCCGCCGATGGAACGCCGATGCCTGATGGTGCCACGGCAGCGCCCGTGGCCGGCATGAAGCAGGTCGAGAAGACCGTTACGAGCGCCGAAGAATTTAGCTTCGGAGAGATTAAGTATGAGAAGCCTGGCAAGTACACCTACTACATTGCCGAGACTACGCCCGCCAAGAGCGATCCCAGTTGGCTGGGCGGTGTTAGCTACTCCAGCGCCGAATACAAAGTGACCGTAACGGTGAAGGATGACGGCAAGGGAAATCTGACCGAGCCAGTCGTCAAAATGGAGCAGATCTATAAGGATGATGGCACCGCCACATCTCAGGTGATCGACGATCAGATTGCGGTGATCACGAACACGTACCGCCCGAAGGAGACCTCGGTAACGCTCAAGGCGACGAAGCGCTTCACGGGCGGTGAG
>CAUDCB010000082.1 GCA_958447915.1 uncultured Collinsella sp.
GAGCAGACAGGGGTCATCCAGTCAAACTCGATGGGAACGGTTTCGCTGACCGCCATTCACAATGGCAAAAACCTGAACAGCGACCTTAAGAACATCGCTTGTACAAAGAGCACAATCGTTAACCGTTTTGAGCTCGAAAGTCTCTTTCCGAACGCAACGGTAACCGAGTATTCGAATGACGGCGAGGTGCTCAAAGCCCTCGATGAGGGGAAGGCACGTTGCATCATTGTCCCCAGCACGCGCCTGGAAACTCTCCGCGACATCTACGACATCGAGGATTTCGAAACACAGGAACTCACCAACACGGCACAACTATCGTGTTTAATTTCGCGCGGCAAGCCCGAGCTGCTGGGAATCATCAATAAGGGCATCGTCAATGCAGGTGAATCGCTCTCTGCAAACAGCTATTTCCCCACATCGTACTCGGCGCAAGAATCGGATGCGTTCCGACTTCTCTACCGCAACCGCATCGTCATTGCGGCAGTCGTCATCTGCATTTTGCTCACCGGCATCGTCATCCTTGTCTGGTCGCTTTACCGCGCACAGGAGGAACGGCAGAAAGCCGATGCCGCCAACGCCGCCAAAACCGCTTTCCTCACGCGCATGAGCCACGACATCCGCACGCCGCTCAACGGCATCCTGGGCCTTATCGAAATTGAGGAATTGAGAGAAGGCGACATGCAGGTCGCCCGCGAAAGCCGCGCCAAGGCGCGCGTTGCCGCCAATCACCTGCTGTCACTGATTAACGACATCCTCGAGATGGGCAGGATCGAGGAGCGCAAAGTGACGCTCGAGCACGAATCATTCAACCTTAAAGAGCTGTGCGACAATGCGCTCGTACTGTGCAAGCTCCGCGCATCGGACCGCGGCATAACCATGCTCGACACCAGCGAGCCCTACGCTGTCGACCAATATATGATCGGCAGCCCCACCCATATTCGGCAGATCCTTGTCAACCTGCTCGACAACAGCATCAAGTACAACAAGCACGGAGGCACCGTCACGTTCTCATCGACCATCAAGCCGGTCGACGACGAGCACGCCGTGTTTTGCTTTAGCGTCTCGGACACCGGCATCGGCATGTCGCCCGAGTTTCTAAAGCACATCTACGAACCGTTTGCCCAAGAGGGCAACGATGCCCGCAGTAAATTTCAGGGAACTGGCATGGGCATGCCGATCGTCAAATCGCTCATAGACATGATGGGCGGCACGATTGAGATTTCGAGCGAGGTCGGCATGGGAAGTACGTTCAACGTCCAGATTCCGCTCGATATCGACAAGAACCCTCAGGCAAGAGAAGGTGCGGACGAGCAGGCGATCAGCTGCTCGCTTGCCGGCATGAACGTTCTTTTGGCCGAAGACAACGAGCTCAATGCCGAAATTGCCCAGGCCCTGCTCGAAAGCGAAGGCATCGTCGTAACTCGCGCCGCCGACGGCAAAGAAGCGGTCGAACTATACACTAGTCGTCCCGCCGGCAGCTTCGATGCGATCCTGATGGACATCATGATGCCGGGTATGGATGGCTACGAGGCAACTCGCGCGATTCGTCTGAGCGAGAAGGCCGATGCAGCCGACATCCCCATCATCGCGCTCACCGCCAATGCCTTTGCCGAGGACGCCAAGGCGGCACACGATGCCGGCATGAACGCCCATCTGCCCAAACCGCTCGACTTTAACAAGCTCAAAAACATCCTCGCCCGCATCAAGAAAAACGGAATTGTTTCGCTATAGTTTGTGCCCACCCACCATGCACAGTTAGAAAGGAAGCCAACGATGTTTAGGCCCTTACGTCGAAAGAAACGCGCCATCACTGACGAGGAAGCGCGCGAGTTGCTCGCTATCTGCAAGCGCGGTGTCTTTGCCGTCAACGGCGATGGTGGCTACCCGTATGCCATTCCCGTCAACTACTTCTTTGACGCCGAGCACGACAAGATTTATTTCCATGGTGCCAAGGCTGGCCACAAGGTCGATTCACTCAGGCGTGATGATAAAGTCTGCTTTACCGTTTACGGCAACGAGTGGTACAAGGACGATGACTGGGCTCCCTACGTTATGAGCGCCGTGGTCTTTGGCCGTTGCCACCTGGTAGATGAGGCCCCCGCGTTTATCGAGGACAAAGTCCGCCAGTTAGCGCTTAAGTACTACCCTTCTGCCGAAGAAGTCGAGGAGGAAATCGCCAAAGACATCAAGGGCGTCCAACTCTACGAGATTTCGATTGAGCATCTTTGCGGCAAGCAGATCCATGAAAAGTAAGCCTAAAAGCAGGTCCTACAAATAGCAAAATGGCTCGGTTCCAACCAGTATTGGAACCGAGCCATTTGTTTATGAAGCGTCGGCGGCTATGTGCGCAAGCGCCTCAACGAGATCCTGAGAACTCACGGGTTTGCTCAGATGCGCGTTCATGCCCGCCTCGCGCGAAAGCCTACGGTCGTCGGCAAAGGCATTGGCGCTCACGGCGATAATCGGCGTGGTCGCGGCGTCCTCGCGATCGAGCGCTCGAATCTGACGCGTGGCCTCAAGGCCATCGATGCCGGGCATCATGATGTCCATCAATACCACGTCGTACTCGTGCGGCGCACTCGCGGCAAACGTCTCGACGGCAGACTCGCCATCTTTGACATGTGTCACGACGGCACCGGCGCGGTCGAGCGTAAACTGTGCGATCTCGGCATTCAGGTCGTTATCCTCTACGAGCAAAACACGCAGGCCCTGGAGCACGTCGCTGTCGCCTGCATCCACGCGAACTGCCTGGGGAATCTCGGAACTCTTGCACTTCTCAAACGGCAGGCAAATGGTAAACGTCGTCCCCCGCCCCAAGGCGCTCGTAAAGCTCATGGTTCCGCCCATAAGCTCGACCAACTGTTTGGCAATAGACGCGCCCAGGCCAGTTCCCGATGAAGCGCCTTCCACCTGTTGTTCCTCGCGGCTGAACGGCTCGTAGAGGTGCTGTTGAAACTCCTCGCTCATGCCAATGCCGTTATCGGCGATCGTGTATTCATAGACGGGGACACCGTCCACCGGCTCCACCTCGCGGCATGTCAGGCGAACATAGCCGCCCTGGCGGTTGTACTTGACGGCATTACCGGCAATATTGAGCAACAGACGCTTGAGGTGCGTCACGCTCACCCGGGCATAGGGATGATCAAGAGTCCGTTGGTCGCAGATAATTGTCACCAGGCGCTCCTCGGCTTGGCGCTCCAGAATATCGCACACCTCATAGTTGAGAGCCACCAAATTTGTGGGCACGAGGTCCAGGCTGATCTGCCCGCTCTCCAGGCGACTCATATCGAGTGCCTCGTTCGCAAGGTCGAGCAGCAGCCCCGATGCTGTCCAAATCTTTGAGCGGCACTCGGTCTGCTTTTGCAAGTCGTCTGCGTTGGCATTGCCCACCTCGACCATACCGCGAATACCGTTGATGGGCGTGCGTAGATCGTGACTCATGCGACGCAGGAACTCCGTCTTTGCAGAGTTGGCAGACGAAGCTTCGCGCGCCGCTTTTGCCAGCTTGTCGCCATAGCCGCGCTCCTGCAGCAACGGGTCGGTCAAGTGTTGGCGCTCGGCGCGGCGGCGCGCCAACACGACAGTGGCTATAACACCGACGTAGAGCGCTGACACGCTGGCAACAACAACGGCGACGACCCCGAAGTAACGCTGCGCGGACGCATAGGTGTACACGTAAAAATTGCACGCTTTACCAAATGTGCCCAGATACCACTCTCCGTTGGCATTGACCAATCTGACCTTACCAGCCAGGCAACGCTCCTTAATACCGTCAACAATGATGGCATCCGTCGCAGGCAAATCGAGCACGCCCGATATGGTGGGTTCAACGGCATTGGTCGCAACGACCTTGCCATCGTTTTCGATCACGATATTGCCGCTATCGATGGTCTCATAACCATCGAGCAAGCTCTGCAATTTGAGCGTATTGCTCGCGACCGCCTTGGCGCTCTGGTGCCTCACCGCGACAACGATGCCCTCACCGTCCCGCCGGGCCACGCAGCCAATGTCTGCGACCGAATCGTCCGCAAGCGTAATGCGAGCGGTATAGGACTTAAGCGGATGGGCTGCCACCTCCAGCACAGGCGCCTCTTTGAGATTCTCGGCGAGCGACTCGTAGCTCACGTTATCCGTCGAGGACTCGGACACCAAGTTGCCCGATGCGTCCGTCACGATCAGCGCTGTCACATTAAACTGGCCAGCATATTGCTCCAACGTAGCGTTATCCACCGAGCCGTCGCGCTTCATATCGCGCGCTGCCTCTCCGGCAATCTCCATAACGCGAATCAGATTTTTGGTCGCATAGGCGCTGTTGAACGCATCGTAGGAAAGACTCTGTGTCGCCACGTAGTTGACAGCGTCGGCAAAGCGCTGCTCGGCCTAAGCTGTCGTGTAGCTGTAGCTCATCACGCCGGCAACAGCCGAGAGCGCTATCCCCAACAGGGCGGCAAAGACCCATACCCGGACCGAGCGATCGTCCCGCTCGTCTGCGGTGTGGTCGGGTACATCAATCACGACAGGCCCTCCATATTCAAAAATGGCGAAGGGTCATCAACGTACTTTGACACCAGGCGTTCCATGGTGCCATCGGCAAGCATTTCTTGGTAGGCATGGGTGAGCTTAACGTCGATGCCGCGCGCGTCATTGATATCGAAGGCGGTGCCCAAACCAACCTCTAGCAGTGGCTCATCCAGAATGCGATACGTCACGCCATAGTCTTTTTCGTAGGCGAGCAGCGAGGACTCGTGCGCGGCGATGGCATCGACCAGGCCCTCGACGAGCGCCGGGTTCAGGTACGAGCGGTCCGAGAAGCTGTAGAGCTCCTTAATCTGCGGAACGTTTTCATTGGTGCGATCGAGCAGAATCGATTCGGGCTTAGTGGTGGACTGAACCGCCACGACCTTGTCCTTAAGATCGGCAAGCGTGTAGATATCGCTCTCGGGATCGACAGCAACCACCTGTCGGCTCGCGAGGTATGGACCGGCCCAACGATACTCGTTTTCGCGGCCCGTCATACTAAAGCTGCCCATGACGCAATCGAGCTCGCCGCTCGCCAGCAGTTCTTTGTTCTTTTCCCAGTTGATCAGCTGGTATTTTGGCTTGTAACCAATGCGGCCCAAAGCCTCGGTCAAAATCTCGACATCCAGGCCAACGATATCGCCGTACTCGTCGCTATACACAAACGGCGGATAGAGGTCGCTGCCGACGTTGAGCGTCTTAAGGCCGTCATCTTTGACGTCTTCGGCTGGGCTTTCTACTGCAGACGTCGAGGTTCCATCATTCGATCCAAAACAGCCAGCTATCGCCACGACAAAGGCGCCCACCACTGCAAGCGCAACAAACAACGATATGGCGACCGAGCGACGAGGTCTTTTCATCGAGCTCCAGACAATCCTGTTTACAGACTCAAGTTCAAAGATAATAGCAGACAAAGCCGCGCTCGCGCTCAATGGTTACAGACGCTTTACCCATGCGGGGCCTTCCAGCCAACCTGACAGACAGCCCCGCATGCAGCGCCCACTTACTGCGCATTAAAAACGTAGCGGTCCAGGCGCTCGCACGCCTCCCTTACGCGCGAAAGCGGCAGCGCCAGATTCACGCGGATGTGGCAGGGTCCGTGGAACGGACGGCCGTCCTGATACCCCACGCCCACGCGCGCCCCCTCGTCGAGCAACCACTGAATATCGCGGCCATGCTCGCAGCACCACTCCGTGCAGTCCAGGAACACCATATAGGTGCCCTGCGGGCGCGAATAGGACACGCCCTCAAAATGCTCGTCCACGTAATCGCAGAAGTAGTCAATGTTGCCCTCGATAACCTCGTTGAGCTCATCGAGCCACTCGTAGCCCTGCGGCTGGTAGGCGCCGATAAGCGCATGCATCGAAAGGACATTCATCTCGTTGTAGTGGGTCTTATTGGACACGGCGCACACGCGGTCGCGCAGCGTCTCGTTATAGATGATGTGGTAGCTGCCGACCAGGCCCGCCAGGTTAAACGTCTTGCTGGGCGCATAGAGGGCGACCGTGCGCATGCGGGCATCCTCGCTCACCGACTGCGTCGGGATATGCTTGTGACCGGGCAAGATGATGTCGGACCAAATCTCGTCCGAAATCACCACGCAATCGTGCCGGCGATAGATGTCCATGGCGCGCTCGATCTCGTCGCGCTCCCATACGCGGCCACAAGGATTGTGCGGCGAGCAGAACACCGCGGCGTGGATGTGGTTTTGGGTGAGCTTGCGTTCCATGTCCTCAAAGTCCATGCGCCACACGCCCTGGTCGTCGAGCTTAAGCGGGCTGTGGACAATGCGATAGCCCGCGGCTTCGATGGACTTGGTAAAGCCGATGTAGGTAGGGCTGTGGACCAGCACCGCATCGCCCGGCTGGACATACGCCCGCAGGGTCGACACGACACCGCCCAGCACGCCGTTTTCGTAGCCGATATGCTCCGGGAGCAGACCCTCGACGCCATTACGTCGGCTCTGCCATTCGATGATGCGGTCGAAGTACTCGTCGCGCGGATCGAAATAGCCAAACATGGGATGCTGGGCGCGCTGAATGATGTGCTCCTGGACCGTGGGCACCGTGGCAAAGTTCATGTCCGCCACCCACATGGGGATGCGGTCGAAGCCCTCGTCGGGCGCGTTCGGAGCCATGCCAGGGATCTCGCCCCAGGAGTCAACGGCGATGGCGTCCATGCCGTGGCGGTCGATAAGCGAAGTAAAGTCGTATTTCATGCTGAGCTCCCGTGCAAAGCGGATTGTTTTGATAGGCGTTATTGTCCACCAGCGTGGGCGATTTTGGCACGGGGTTTGGCGTTGAATTTGGCGAGCGCCGTCGAATGGCCAGCTAGTCCCGTGCGTCGTTGACGGCGATTACCGTCAACCTGGTTCCATCAACCGTAAAGGATATGTCGAGTCCGGCGTAGGCCAGATGGTAAACGCGGCTTGGCTCGTGCTTGCTACCCGCGCGGCGCGGATCTTGGCGAAGGACCTCTATCAAGCCGGGGAGCTTTGCGGGCGGAATCATATCCTGCAGCGCTTGCGGGAACTCGATATCGAGCTCTTGCCACGGCGCATCCTCAATCCAGCCGCCGGTCGCATCCGGGTGGCAATCCGCAAACGGAATGTAGGGCTTAATGTCGTAGATGGGCGTGCCGTCACGCAGATCGGCCCCTAGCACATGGATGATGGGGCCATCGTCGGTAAGCCCGACATGATCGAGTTTGACGCAGGTAAGCCCAATGGGATTAGGTCGAAACGGGCTGCGCGTGGCAAATACGCCCACGCGCTCGGCTCCACCCAGGCGCGGCGGACGCACGGTCTTCGACCACTTGGCGTTGGTGCCGGACCTATCCTGTGTCTTGGCATCGGCGGCGATGTCTTCGGCCGCGCCGCCGGGTGTTCCGTTTTCAAAGCGCCAGAGCAGCCACAGGTGAGAGAAGGAGTCCAGACCCTCAACTGCCGCGCTGGAGGCAAACTCCGGCTCAAAGACGATGCGTCCCTCAAGATGGGGCGCCAAAAAGCTGTTGCGCGGGATGCCGAACTTTTGCGGCAGGTCGGTATGTATGTGTGCAATAGGTTCCATGCCGGTCATTGTACGGCACAGGCGCGCGGGGCGCAGGCTGCGATTCTCTCTCATCGTCATCTGCATGCAACCAACGGTTGCTTGGAAGGACATCGGCTGCCGCGTATGCTTAAGCCAACAAGCAGCAGAAAGGAGCCATTATGGCCTTTGCAGAAAAGCTCATCGCCATCCGCCGCGACAACAACCTTACCCAAGAGCAGCTCGCCGCCAAGCTCTTCGTCACACGCCAAGCCGTCAGCCGTTGGGAGCGTGGCGAAGTCACCCCGGGCATTGACATGATGAAGCTCATTGCCGCCGTAACCGGAGAGCCGCTGCCCCACCTGCTCGAGATGCCCGAGCACTATTGCCAGAGCTGCGGCATGATACTCACGCCCGACGACTACGGCACCGACGCCACGGGCGCCACGACCGATCATTACTGCAAGTGGTGCTACGACCACGGCAAGTACACCTATGACACCACCATGGAGGCGATGATTGAGGATTGTGCCCCGCGTCTGGCACAAAACACCGGCATGTCGCTCGATGAAGCCGTCTCGCTCATGGGCGCCGTGCTGCCGCAACTGGAGCGCTGGCGCTCCGTGCACGAAAACGAGGAGCGCTACGGTGCCGAGGCGCGAGCGCGCTATGGCGACGAGGCGATCGACGCCGCAAACGAAGCACTGCTGGATATGGATCCCGAGACATGGAACGACATGAAGGAACTTGAACGCGCTATTCTGGGCCAGCTCTCGATTGCCATGGGCGACGGCGATCCAAAGAGTAACGAA
>CAUDCB010000083.1 GCA_958447915.1 uncultured Collinsella sp.
CTGCAAAACAATATCGGCAATCAACGCACTCGTCACGTCCGACCCACCACAGTCTCTGGCGCGCGTGTCGAGCAATGGCATGTCCAACACCACGATGGCGGCGCCGAGCTCTTTGGTTATGCACCGCCATTCCTCGAGGATCTCGCTGTAGTTACGGCCCAGCCGATCAATGGAAAGTACCACCAGCACATCACCGGAATCCAACGCGCACAGCAGCTCGCGATACCGCGGTCGATCGAAGTCTTTGCCGCTCGCATGGTCGGCAAAGATATTCGCCGGTTCCACGCCATAGGCGCCCAGCGCATCCAGCTGCCGATTCAGATTTTGATCACGCGAGCTCACCCGCGCATACCCGTACACCGTTGCCATCTCATCCCCGCTCTCTCGTAAACCTCCCAAAAAGGGACAGGTTTATTTTGGTAGGTTTTATCTCCCCTATAGCAGGCGGAAGACGCAAGCGCGCGAGCGGCAAGACGACTGAGCCGCCACAAAAAAGGCGGCCCCAAAAGACCGCCCCGTTTTCTATGAATCACCAAATTCCGGCTAATGAATAAGCCTAAAATCCAAGTGCCCGCGCGTGGTGTTAACGCGCGAGACCTCGATGATCACGCGCTGCCCCAGCTCATAGCGAGTCCCCGTGTCGGCACCCGTGAGCGTGAGCGCGTCCTCATCAAACTCGAACCACTCGTTGCCCAGACTCTTGATCGAAACCAAACCCTCAACCTGTGTCAGATCCAGGCGCACAAAGAGGCCCATGCTGCTGACCCACGAGATCGTTCCGGCGTAGCGCTCGCCCAGGCGGTCCTCGTAGCACTGGGCAATCTTGATCTTTTGCGTCGCATGTCTGGCGGCATCGGCCGCACGCTCGGCATCGCTGCACGCGCGGCAGATTTGCGGCAGGATGCGCGGCAGGGACTCGCGACCCTTACCGATCAGCCGCGGCGCACGCACCAAGGCGTCCTTGCCGCCCAGCCGCTCGTAGGCCAGCTGCAACTTGAGCACGCGATGCACCACCAGGTCGGGATAGCGGCGAATGGGACTCGTAAAGTGGCAATAGCACGGCGCGGCAAGTGCAAAGTGACCCTCGTTGCGCGGCTTGTACAGTGCGCGCTGCATACTGCGCAGTAGCAACGTGTTGACGAGCGGCGCGTTGGCCGTACCGGCTGCGGCATCAACCGCCGCCTGCAGCTCGTCGGGGCTTCCCAGAGCAATGCCTGCCGCGCGACGGTCATCGATGATACCCAGCTGTGCCAGCGCCACGGCGGCACCGTGCAGGCTGTCGGGGCTGGGATCGTCGTGCACGCGATAGCAGGCCTCGATATCGCGGTCGGCCAGCCACTCCGCCACGCACTCGTTGGCCAGCAGCATGGCTTCCTCAATCAGCGACGTGGCGCACGAGCGCTCACGGGCCACGATCTGCACGGGCACACCGTCCTCATCCAACAGCGCACGGATCTCGGCCGTATCAAAGTCGACCGAACCGCGTGCGCGACGAATACGACGGCGAAGCTCGGCGAGCTCGTTGGCAGCTACGAGGAAATCCCCCAAGTCGACGTTATAGCCGCGAGCGGTTTCCTCGCACGCAAGCCCGCGCTCGAGCGCTTCCTCGCGCGAGACTTCAACCGCGGAAACATCCTCGGCGGCACCTTCCAGCACCGAATACTCCACCGCACCGGCACGTACCAGCAGCGCCTCGGCGCCGTCGTAGTCCATGCGCACGCGCGAGCGGATCACACTGGGATAGGGATCGTAATGGCGCACGCGACCCTGCGCGTCGAGCTCAATGTCGACGGTAAACGCCAAGCGGTCCTCGTCGGGACGCAGCGAGCACAAATCGTTCGACAGGCGCTCGGGCAACATGGGCAACACGCGATCGGCAAGATACACCGACGTCGTGCGATGGCGGGCTTCCAGGTCGATACGTCCGTCCCAGGCAACATAGTGCGAAACGTCGGCAATATGGACACCCAGCTTGTAGCCGCCCTCGGGCGTGCGCTCCAGCGAGATGGCGTCGTCAAAGTCGCGCGCGTCGACCGGGTCAATCGTAATGACAAAGCGGTCGCGCAGTTCTCGGCGGAGCGGGTCCTTAAGCGCCGAGGCCACGTCAAGCGAAAGTGCCTCGGCCTCGGCTAGCGCGGCCTCGGGATAAGTATCGGTATAGCCATAGCGCGCCATCACATACTGAACGCCCAAATCGGGCGCATCATCGCCGCCAATACGGCGCTCGATCGTCACGGTGCCCGATTCCAGGCGCGTCGGATATGTCAGAATGCGCGCGACGACCGCATCGCCCGGATGAACGCCCAAGCGCTCCGCCGAGGTGTCCTCCGGCAGAACAAAGAAATCGGCCTTAAGGCGAGAATCAAGCGGCTCGATCACCCCGAGCGGGCCGGCGGTCTGGTACGTGCCCACCACACTAATGGCCGCACGCTCAACGACGCCCTCAATTACGGCGCGCTGCTCGCCATGCGGGCTGTTCTTAATGCTTACGGCAACGGTATCGCCGTCCATAATCTCGCGCTTGCCGCGGCCCATGACCTTGTAGTCGCCGTTTTCGGTTACAACATAGGCGCTATGCTCATGGAGCTGCACACGTCCGGTCAGACTCGGGCGACGCTCGCTGCGCACCGGCCCGCGCTTATTGCGAGCTCCACGCTTATGCTTGTTATTGCGCCCCATGGCGCCTCCTTACTATCGATGGCCGTTTACACCCCAAGAGTCTACCCAAATGATCCCTAGGGGACAAAAAACGGGCCGCCCCCAAAAGAGACGACCCGTTGAAGGAACGAATTCCAAGCACGCCTACACGCGCAGATAGCGGCGCATGGCGATGGCGGAACCAAAGAGACCGATAATGACGCCGACCAGAATCAACGCGGCGTAGGTCACCAGGTAGTACTGCATCGGCAGCGCAAACGACATCCAGCCGATGCTCTCCTGCAGACGCGGAACCATCAGGTTACGCAGCAGCTCCAGCACGCCGATGGAAAGCAGCGAGCCCAAGATGGCCTGCAGCACGCCCTCGGTAATGAACGGCCCGCGAATGAAGCCGTTGCTTGCGCCCACCAGACGCATGATCGCAATCTCACGACGACGCGCCGTAATGGACAGGCGAATCGTGTTGTTAATGAAAATGAACGCAATAATGGTCAGCAGGCCGACGAGCACCACAGCGGCGATACGGATGTAGTTCGTCACCTGGAACAGAAGGCTCACTTCCTCCTGGCCGTACAGAACGCTCGCGTTAACGTCGCCGTCGTCCGCGATCTTCTGAAAATCGGCGTTCTTCTTGAGCTTCTGGGCCGTGCTCTCGACCATGGACGGATCGTCCATCTCGATGGCATACGAAGCCGGCAGCGGGTTCTGACCGTCGAGCGCGCTCATGGTAGCGTCGGCGTTACCCGACATCTTGCTCGTGAACTCGGCCAGCGCGTCGTCCTTGTCCTTGTACGTCACGGACTTGACGTTGCTCCACGTCTTGAGCTCGGCCTCAAAGGCCTGAACATCTGCCTGATCGGCGTCATCGCTAATAAAGGCGTTGATGACGACCTGATCCTCGACGGTGCCGATCACGGAGTTCAGCATCGCGGAACCCATAATGAACAGGCCGATGATAAACAGCGAAAGGAAAATCGTGATGACGGCGCCGAGCGAGGTGGTCCAGTTACGGAAGAAGTGGCTGATTGCCTCTTTGAGCGAGTAGCCCACGTTAGTTGGTGCCATAGTTGCCGTAACCTCCCCTCTCCTGGTCGCGGATTACGTGGCCGCCCTCGAGGGCGATCACGCGACGGTGCATGCTATCGACCATCTCGCGGTCGTGCGTAGCGACGATCACGGTGGTACCGGTGCGGTTAATGCGCTCGAGCAGCTTCATGATGCCCAACGAAATCGCCGGATCGAGGTTGCCCGTGGGCTCGTCGCAAATCAGCAGCGGCGGGCGGTTGACCATAGCGCGGGCAACGGCCACGCGCTGCTGCTCGCCACCGGAAAGCTGATCGGGCAGCGAGTCCATCTGATCGGCCAGACCGACCAGACGCAGCACCTCGGGCACCTGGCTGCGAATGACGCCCTTGGGCTTGCCGATGCACTGCAGGGCAAACGCCACGTTTTCGTAGGCGGTCTTTTGCGGCAGGAGCTTAAAGTCCTGGAACACGGCGCCAATCTGACGACGCAGGAACGGAACTTTGCGGTTCTTGATCTTCATGAGATCCTGGCCGGCGACCAAAATGCGACCGCTTGTGGGCTTGACGTCGCGGTTGAGCGTCGACAGCAGCGTGGTCTTACCCGAGCCGGAGTGACCGACCAAAAAGACGAACTCGCCCGGATAGATTTCGATGTTGATGTCGTCGAGTGCGGGCTTGTTGGGCTGCGCCGGATAGATCTTGGTGACGTGCTCCATAAGGATGACGGGATCGACACCGGCCTGCTTGGCCATCTTTTTGCGGCTGGCCTGCGGGTCGATGGGCGCAAACACCGACGTGAAGTCGGGGTTGTTGAGCGCGCTGTCGAGGCTTGCGACCTCGGCGGCCTGATCGCGCTCGACCACGGGAGCCGCAGGCTGCGTGGGGTCGGGAATGCCGGCAAAAAGACCGGACTGCGCGGGCTGCGGCGCGGGAGCCGCAGGGGCCATAGGATCGGGGATGCCGGCCATGGTAGGCTGCGGCGTGGCGGCGCTCATCTGAGGCTGAGCCACGCGGGCGGTCACCGTCTGAACGGGCTCAAAGCCAGCCGTGCCGGAAAGCGCAACATCGTTGTTGGGGTTGTAGGCAAAGGGATCTGCCGCCGGCTGTGCCTGATCTGCCGGCTGTGCGGGGATCGGGCTAAACAGCTGATCCTCTGAATCCGGAGTGGCGAAACGACTGCCCGCGACGCTCGGCTGCGTCTTGGGGGCTTCATCGCCCGCACCGGAGGTACGGAAGTGGTTACCCACTGGTGCTCCTTATCGTCGTGCGTTTAAACTACATGAGCGCTTTGTATTTTAGCAGCATTGCCTTTGCTGCACATAAGAAGCATGGCGGGCTTTGGGATCTGTCCGGCCGTGCACAGGGCTACCTCCCAAATCGTCCTCGGACATGTCGGAGCCCCCGCTGCGCGCTTCGCGCTGCGGGGGTTCCTCCGTCCTGCGGAAAGATTTGGGAGGTAGCCCTGTGCCCGGCCTGCGGCAACTAAGGGGTCGCCGCGTTTCTATTAGGTGCAGCAAATGCATGCTTGGGAGGGTCTGAATTGCACTTTGTTGGGATGGGCCCTTATCCCAATAGAAATCCTGCTTGATACGGCCTCTTTAGAAGTTGCGGTGAAATAGGGACTGTTTTAGCAGTTAAAAGCCCTAATCAGTCCTTATCTCACCGCAACTGAAACAGGGGCGCTCTCCAAGAGAGCGCCCCTGCCGGGTTTCCATAGTACTGGCGAAGCAGTCCTTGAGATCCGTCTTGCCTTATGCCAAGAACTCCTTGGTGGTCGCCACGATGTTGGCGGCGTCCAGGCCGTACTTGTGCAGGAGCTCGGCGCCCGGGCCAGACTCACCGAAGGTGTCGTTGACGCCGATCTTCTTGAGCGGCGTCGGGCACTGCTCGCACAGGACGTCGGCAACGGCGCTGCCCAGGCCGCCGATCACGGAGTGCTCCTCGACGGTCACGACGTGGCCGGTCTTGGTGGCGCTCTTGACGATCAGGTCGGCATCGATGGGCTTGATAGTGTGCATGTTGATGACCTCGGCGTCGATGCCCTCGGCAGCGAGCTGCTCGGCGGCCTCGAGAGCCTCGCCGACCATCAGGCCGCAGGCGATGATGGTCACATCGGCGCCCTCGCGCATGACAATGCCCTTACCCAACTCGAACTTGTAGGTCTCGGGGTCGTTGATAACCGGCGAGGCCAAACGGGCGAAGCGCATGTACACCGGACCGTCGCACTCGTAGGCGGCGCGCGTCACGGCGCGGGCCTCGACGTCGTCGGCAGGAACGATCACGGTCATGCCGGGGATGACGCGCATGAGGGCGATATCCTCGCAGCACTGGTGCGTGGCACCATCCTCGCCCACCGAGATACCAGCGTGCGTGGCACCGATCTTAACGTTGAGGTGCGGGTAGCCGATGGAGTTGCGGACCTGCTCAAAGGCGCGGCCGGCGGCGAACATGGCAAAGGTGCTCGCGAAGGCAACGCGGCCGGTGGTTGCGATACCGGCGGCAACACCCATCAGGTTGCTCTCGGCAATGCCCACATCGAAGAAGCGGTCGGGGCAGGCGGCCTTAAACTTGCCGGTCTGCGTGGCGGCGGCCAGGTCGGCGTCGAGGACCACAAAGTCATCGTGCTCGTTGGCGAGCTCGACGAGGGCCTCGCCGTAGCTTACACGCGTGGCGATTTTCTTGACGTCTGCCATCCTAGAGCTCCTCTCCGGCGGCCGTGAGCTCTGCCATGGCCTGCTTAAACTGTTCATCGTTGGGGGCCTTACCGTGCCAACCCACCTGGTTCTCCATAAAGGAGACGCCCTTGCCCTTCGTGGTCTCGGCGATAATGGCGGTCGGCTGACCCTTGGTGGCGCGGGCCTCGGCAAAGGCGGCGCGGATCTGGTCGAAGTCGTTGCCGTCGGCGAGCTCCACCACATGGAACTTGAAGGCGCGGAACTTGTCGGCGAGCGGCATGGGGTCGTTGACCTCCTCGACGGGGCCGTCGATCTGCAGGCCGTTATGGTCGACGATCACGCAGAGGTTGTCGAGCTGCTGGTTGCCGGCAAACATGGCGGCCTCCCAGACCTGGCCCTCCTCGCTCTCGCCGTCGCCCAGCAGGGCGTACGTGCGGTAAGTATCGCCCCAGTGCTTGGCGGCAACGGCCATGCCCACGGCGGCGGAGATGCCCTGGCCGAGCGAGCCGGTGGACATGTCGACGCCCGGGGTGTCGTTCATGTTGGGATGGCCCTGCAGGTGGCTGCCGATATGGCGCAGCGTCTCGAGGTCCTCCTTGGGGAAGAACCCACGCTCGGCGAGCACGGCGTACAGACCCGGAGCACAGTGGCCCTTGGAGAGCACAAAGCGATCGCGGTCGGCCTTGCGGGGATCGGCCGGGTCGACGTTCATTTCCTCAAAGTACAGATAGGTCATGATGTCGGCAGCGCCGAGCGAACCGCCCGGATGGCCGGACTTGGCAGCGTGCACGCCGGTGACGATGCCCTTCCTTACCTCGTTGGCAACCTTTTTGAGCTCTTCGTCGCTCATTGTGCCTTCCTTTCATCCTCATTAGACAAAATGCGCACGGCACCGAAGGTAATCCCAACACAGCCGCAATGCACGTACGTCATTCATTATGCTGGAAACTGATGGCTTTACCAGAGTTTTTATCATTATTTGAACAATTTAGCAGGCAGAACCACTGATGAAACGGTTTATCAATGTGAACGTCTTTTGGATGGGGCGCAATCTGCCCTATGCGTTAATGTCCTTGAATCCCTCACCGAAGGTTTCCGTAACATCGGCAACCGTCACAATGGCGTGCGGATCGCGCTCGCGCACAATGGTCTTGAGCGTATTGAGCTCGCGACGGCTGACGATCACCATAATCACCGGCTTCTCCGCGCCCGAATACATACCGGTCGCCTTTAACTTGGTGCAGCCGCGGCCCAGGCCATACATGATGTCGGCCGCGATATCGGGGAAGTTGTCCGAGATGATGAGCACCATACGGCGCTTGTTGCCGCCGTCGACCACAGCATCGATCACGTAGCCGCTGATCACCATCGAAAGACCTGCATATAGTGCGTTTTCGAGTGAGAAGACCGGAGCCGACGCCGCGCATACGGCAACATCGATTGCCATGACAGTCGAACCCACCGGCAGCGAGGTCTTACGCGAGATGATTTGGCCAATCGTGTCCGAGCCGCCGGTGTTGGCGCCGGCGCGCAACACCATGCCGTAACCGATGCCCGTGATAATGCCGCCCCACATAGCGGGAAGCATCAGGTCTGCATGTGCCAGAGGCGCTACAAACGGGGCGAACAGATCGGTAAAGAAGCCCAGCAGCACAAAGCCCGTCGCGGTCTGCACCACGTAGAACATGCCGCCCTCGCGCATAACGACCAGCAGCAGCAAGGCATTCATCACGATGGTCTGGATACCGACGGGAAGCGACACGCCTCGCGCCGCGCCGACTGCCTGGATAATAGTCGCAAGGCCCGTAACGCCACCGGCGGCAAGACCATTGGGAATCAAAAACAGGTCGGTCGCGATGGCGGCCAAGGCACACCCCAACATGATCTGGGGCAGATCGTGAAAGAAGTTCATCGAAAGAATGCGCTTGATGTCCAGACGATATGCCATGCTGCCTCCCTCAAAAAAGCG
>CAUDCB010000084.1 GCA_958447915.1 uncultured Collinsella sp.
GGACTGTAGAGCAGGAAACTTTACCCGCGGACCCCGCCGGGAATAGCAAAAGGGCGACCCCTGTCCGGAGTCGCCCTTATTGAGCTGCTTATGTGCGGCTGTTACTCGGCGTCGTGGTGACGGCGGGGCTTGCGGCCTCCGTTGTCGCCGGGACGGCGCGGGCGGTCGCTGCGCTCGGAGCGCTCGCGGCGCGGACGCTCACGACGCTGGAAGTGCTCGCCGTCGCCCTCGGAGGCACCCTCGGCACGAGCCGGGGCCTCGGGCTTGTCGAGACGATCGAGCGAGATCTTGCCGCGATCGTCGACCTCGATGACGACGACCTTGACCTCGTCGCCCACGTTGAGGACGTCCTCGACCTTCTCCACACGACCCTTGGCGACGCGGGAGATGTGCAGCAGGCCGTCCTTACCGGGCAGCAGGTTCACGAAGGCGCCGAACGGCTGGATGGAGACAACGCGACCGGTGTACTCCTCGCCCGGCTCGGGAACCTTGATGATGAGCTTGATGCGCTCGACGGCCTGATCGACGGACTCGCCAGTGCCGCCGACAAAGACGGTGCCGTCCTCCTGGATGTCGACCGAAGCGCCGGTCTCGTCCTGGATGCCGCGGATGACCTTACCGCCAGAACCGATGACGTCGCGGATCTTATCGGTCGGAACCTGGATGGAGACGATGCGCGGAGCGGTGCTGCGCGTGGTATGACGCGGCTCGGGGATCACATCGAGCATCTTCTGCAGGATGAAGGCGCGACCCTCCTTGGCCTGCTGCAGGGCGCGGGCCAGAATCTCGAAGGTAAGGCCAGTGGCCTTATTGTCCATCTGCAGAGCGGTAATGCCCTCGGTGGTGCCGGTGACCTTAAAGTCCATGTCGCCCAGGAAGTCCTCGAGACCCTGGATGTCGGACAGGACCACGGTCTTGCCCTCCTCCTGGATCAGGCCCATGGCGATACCGGAGACCGGGCGCGTAATGGGCACGCCGCCGTCCATAAGGGCGAGCGTGGAGCCGCAGGTCGAAGCCATCGAAGAGGAGCCGTTGGACTCCATGACCTCGGAGACGACGCGGATGGCGTAGGGGAACTCGTTCTCGTCGGGAAGCACCGGAAGCAGGGCGCGCTCGGCCAGGTTGCCATGGCCGATCTCGCGGCGCTTGGGGCTGCCCATACGGCCGGTCTCGCCGGTGCAGAACGGCGGGAAGTTGTAGTGGTGCATGTAGCGCTTGCCCTCGGTGGGCTCGATGGTATCCAGACGCTGGCCCTCGTTGAGCATGCCGAGCGACAGGACGGAGAGCACCTGCGTCTGGCCGCGCTGGAACAGACCGGAGCCGTGAACGAGCGGCAGGTAGTTGTCCTTCACCATGATGGGACGGATCTCATCGGCGGCACGGCCGTCGACGCGCTCGCCGGTCTCGACGACCATGGTGCGCATGGCCTTCTTCTCGAGCTTCTTGAGCGCCACGGGGATCTCGCGCTCCCAAGCGGCCTGCTCCTCCTCGGTGAACTCGGCGCGGATGGACTCCTTCAGAGCCTCGACCTTGCCGATGCGGGAAAGCTTGTCGGCGTCGCGCAGGGCAGCGGCCATCTCGTCGTAGTGGGCGAAGATGCGCTCCTGGACCTCCTCGACGGGCTGATCGAGCGGGTACTCCTTCTTGACGATAGCGCCATTGACCTGCTCCCACTCGGCAACGAACTCGTCTTGGGCCTGGCAGAAGGCAGCGAGGGCCTCCTGACCAAACTTCATGGCGGCGAGCATGTCGTCCTCGGAGATCTCCTCGGCGCCGGCCTCGACCATCGAGATGAAGTCGGCAGAGCCGCCCAGCTCCAGGTCCAGGTCGGAGTTCTCGCGCTCCTCATAGGTGGGGTTGACGATAAGCTCGCCGGTCTCCACGTTGCGGCCGATACGCACGCAGGCAAGCGGACCCTCGAAGGGCACGCCGCCGAGCGTCATAGCCAAAGAGGCGCCCATGACGTTGATGACGTCGAAGGGGTTAACCTGGTCGGCGACGAGCGAGGTGGCGACGATGTGCACCTCGTTGCGGAAGCCGTCCGGGAAGCTCGGGCGGATCGGGCGGTCGATCATACGAGCCGTGAGCGTTGCCTTCTCGCTGGGGCGGCCCTCGCGCTTGAGGTAGCCACCCGGGATACGACCGGCAGCGTACATCTTCTCATTGAAGTCGACGGTCAGCGGGAAGAAGTCGTAATTCTTGCGCTCCTTGGAGACGACCACGGTGTCGAGCATCGTGGTGTCGCCCTGCTTGACCAGACAAGCGCCGGTGGCCTGCTTGGCAAGCTCGCCGGACTCGAAGGTGTAGGTCTTGCCGTACAGCTCAAAGGTCTTGGATACGAGTGTCATTGTTCTCCTTTACCCCACAGGCCCCTTGCCTGCGGGCTTCTCATGTGACGCGGGCCCCCTGCCCCCGCCACGCTTCAGAGCGTGATTGTTCACGCCCTTACACAAAAAGAGCGCCCCGCTGCGCAGGACGCTCTTAGCATGTACAAATCCTACTGGATGTTGTCGCGAATGCCCAGAGCCTTGATGAGCTCACGGTACTCGACGATGTCGTTCTTCTTGATGTAGGAGAGAAGACGACGACGACGGCCGACGAGCATGAGCAGGCCACGACGGGTGTGGAAGTCCTTCTGGTGGGACTTCATGTGCTCGGTCAGCTCCTTAATGCGCTCGGACAGGATGGCGACCTGAACCTTGGGGTTACCGGTATCGACCGGGGAGTTACCGAACTGGGCGGTCAGCTCCGCCTTGCGCTCTTTGGAAACAGTCATTGTTTCACCTTTCGTTTCGCGTCGCCTGTGGGCGACTCCATTCGCCTCGGACTGGGAAGCCGCCGGTGGAGCGAACATCCAAGGTCGAGGTACCAACAGGTCGGTATGTTACCACAAGCGGCGCGCGCCTGCGCATCATCACCGACCCAACATGAATTCCATCGCACGGAGCCGCTGATCGGTGTGCGTGGCGGCCCAAACATGCGAAAACCCCAGTAAAAACGCAGCCGTATGCGGATCGATCTGCTCGTCCATAAGGGCATCGAATGTCATGGACATCAGAGCGCGCAGCCATGCGACCTCGCCGGTCGACACCAGCTCGGCACCAGGCACGCTCGACGCGCACGACCCGCACATGAGACCGCCCGCCTGGGGCGAAAAATATGACAGCATGGGATCGCCGCACGAGACGCAAGCCGTGAAATCAGGTCGGTAACCAACGTGCGACAGAAGTTTAAAGACAAAGGCCGCCACGAGCAGGTCCATATGTGCCGAGTCGAGCCCGCAGCCGACAAGTGTGAGCGCCCGCTGCGTGATGGCAAAGGTAAATGGATCCTCGGCATCCTCAAACGAGCACACGCGCGCAACCTCGGCAATCGCGCTGGCGGCACAGGTCGTCTCGAAGTCAGGAGCAGCACCGAGCGGCGCCTCCATAAGCTCCGCCTGAGAAACCACGTCGAGCGAGCGACCATGCGCCAACAGCATATCAACGGTGCAGAAGAGCTCGCAGCGGGCCGCAAGGCGACCGCCAGGCTTACGTGCGCCCTTGGCCACGGCACGCACCTGCCGCCCCCGTTCGTCGAGCATCGTCAAGATCAGGTCGGTTTCCTTGAGCTTGGTCTTGTCGAGGACGAGCACCTTTGTGCGATATGTGCGAGAGCCTGCCATGAACGCCGAGGCTTAATCTTCGGCGTTATAGCCAAAGCGGCGGATCTGCGCCTCGTCATCGCGCCAGCCGGCCTTGACCTTCACGTCGAGCTCCAAAAAGACCTGCGTGCCAAAGATACGCTCAAGATCGCGACGGGCATCGATGCCGATATGCTTGATCATCTCGCCGCCCTTGCCGATGATGATGCCCTTCTGCCCCTCGCGCTCGACGTAAATCGTGGCGTGCACGCGCAGGACCTTCTTAGTCTGCTCGAGCGCGTCACAGATGACGCCCACGGAGTGAGGGATCTCGTCGCGGGTGCGACGCAGAACCTTCTCGCGTACAAACTCGGCCACGAGGGTCTCGTCGGACGCGTCGGTGCCCATGTCCTCGGGGAACCAGCGCGGGCCCTCGGGCAAAAAGTGAGCAACGGTCTCAATAAACGCATCGACGTTGAAGTTCTTGACCGACGACGTCACGATCTCATCGTCGTATTCCATAAGCTCGTGAGCGGCCTTGAGCTGTTCCATAACCTGGGCGGGATCGGCCTCGTCGGCCTTCGTGAGCACCAGGACCTTTTTGGAACGGGCGCTCTTGACGCGCTCGGCAACCCAGGCATCTCCCCTGCCGATGGGTTTGGTGGCGTCGATCAGAAACGCGACGACATCGACATCATTCAGTTCGAACAACGCACTCTTGTTGAGCTCGGAGCCCAGGCCGTCCTTGGGCTTGTGGATGCCCGGCGTGTCAACGAAGACCAGCTGGTAACCGGGGCGGTTGACCACGGCGCGCATGCGGCGGCGGGTCGTCTGGGCCACCGGAGAGGTGATGGCGACCTTCTTGCCATAACAGGCGTTGAGCAGCGTGGACTTGCCGGCGTTGGGGCGACCGACCAGGGCCACGAAGCCGCTGCGGAAACCGGGTTCCAAGTCGCCAAAGCCCGCGAGGCTCTCATCCTCGTCGCACAGGGCATCGAGTTCCTCGTCGCTCATACCCTCAAACGGATCGAACTCCTCGACCTCGTCAAACGAATCGGCACCTTCAGCCTCGTCCAGGACCTCGTCATCCAAAACTCCATCGGTAGGCTGCATATTGTCGGACATGTGAATCCCTTTCTAAATAAAGTCGAGCGCGTGGGCAAAGACAAGCAAGCCAACGATCGCGGCGGTAATGGAAAGAACGTATACAGAGGCAGCGGCGATATCCTTCGCGCGCTTGGCCAGCGGATGCAGCTCCTGGGTCGCCAGGTCGACAATCGCCTCCATGGCGGTATTGCACAACTCGCCGTGAATCACCAGGCCGTAGCAGATGATGACCGTAGCCCACTCGGCAATATCGAGCCCCACGATGCAGCCGGCAATGACGGTGCACACGCCCGCCACGAGCATGACCTTGATATTGCGCTCGGTCTTGACAGCGGTGACGAAGCCCTCCATGGCGTATGAGAACGACTTTAAAAAGGACGGATGGTCCTTGTTCGATCCGGGAATCATAGACGGCTCCTAGTCGTGGGCATGATTGGTTATGGGGCCGACGTGGACGAGCTTGGGGTCCTCGCCGCGCTCAAGCGCCAGGTCGCGCAGGATGGCATCCTCGCGTGCCTCCATGACCTCGGCCTCATCGTCCTCGATGTGGTCGTAACCCAGCAGGTGCAGCATTCCGTGCACGAGCATCAGTCGGCACTCATCGGCGGGGCTGTTGCCAAAGCCGGGGGCCTGACGGGCAATAACCTGCGGAGCCAGGATAATATCGCCGAGCTCGAGCGTCTCGTCGGCGGGAATGTCCTCGTCAAAGGCCGAGTCGCATTCAAACGAGAGCACGTCGGTCGTGCGATCGATGCCGCGCCACTCAAGGTTGAGCTCGTGCATCTCATCCTCATCGACATACGAAAGGGAAATCTCGACCTCACGCTCAACACCCTCGGCGGCAAGCACAACTGAGCAGATGTGCTCCACCTCCTGAGCATCGAGCAGCGTATCGAGCTCGGCATCGTTGCTGATCAATACACTCAACGGGACTCCTTTCGATCGTGTGCGCGCCGCTCGCGCGCATCGTCGTATGCATCATAGGCCTCAACGATACGGCCCACCAGGGCATGGCGCACCACATCGGCGCGCTCCAGGTGAGAAAACGCCACATCGTCGACGCGACCCAAAATCCTTTCGACATCGGCAAGACCGCCGCGACGACCCACCAGGTCACGCTGGCTCAGGTCGCCGGTAATCACGAACTTGGAATTAAAACCCAAACGCGTCAGGAACATCTTCATCTGCTCGGGCGTCGTGTTTTGTGCCTCATCGAGCACCACAAAGGCATCGCTCAGCGTTCGACCGCGCATGTAGGCGAGCGGGGCAATCTCGATCACGCCGCGCTCCATAAGCTCATCGGTGCGTTCGCGATCCATCATGTCAAAGAGGGCATCATAGAGCGGGCGCATATACGGGTCGATCTTTTCCTCGAGGGTGCCGGGCAAAAAGCCCAGGTTCTCCC
The DNA here is from genome assembly GCA_958447915.1 of uncultured Collinsella sp. Taxonomy (GTDB): domain Bacteria; phylum Actinomycetota; class Coriobacteriia; order Coriobacteriales; family Coriobacteriaceae; genus Collinsella. The sequence continues at coordinate 6,135 of CAUDCB010000084.1, forward strand.
CCGCCTCGACAACCGGGCGCGTCAGGATCAGGCGGCCTACCTCATGGCGCTTGAGCGCGGCGACGGCGAGCGCCATGGCCAGATAGGTTTTACCGGTACCGGCGGGACCGAGGCCAAACGTGATGGTAGAAGAGCGGATGGCATCAACATAGCGCTTTTGACCGAGCGTCTTGGGGCGGATGACGCGACCGCGATACGATAACAGCACGTCATCGCGCAGCGACGAGGCATCATGCTCGCCGTCGCGCAGAACGGCCAGACAGCGCGAGACATCATCGGCAGAAAGCGTGCGCCCGGCAGCAGCCTCACGAAAGGCATGTTCGAAAAAACGCGCGACCAGCTCGACCTCGTCCGAATCGCCGCTCACGGCAACGCTGTCACCGCGGGCAACCACATGGGCGTGCACCAAGTTCTCGAGTGCACGAAGGACGCCGTCGCCGGCGCCCAAAACGCGCGAGGGGTCGATACCCTCGGGAACGGTAAGTCTAATCTTCGAGGCTTCCATGAACCTCCCTGCGTGCATGGACCAAGCCGGAATCATCGACTCCGATGATAGCAACATCGAGCAGGCACGGGGCTGTGAGTCCACAGGTATCATCAAGACGGGCATGATGGAACGAGCCGAGCGTCAAATTGTCACCGTACTCAAGCACGGCGCGCTCGACGGTACCCACGCGACGGCGGGCATCGGCAACCGCGAGCTCCTGAGCCGCCGCGCGCATGCGACGGCTGCGCTCGGCCATAACCTCGGGCGGCACCTGATCAGGCATATCGGCGGCAAGGGTACCGGGGCGCTTGCTATAGCGGAACACGTGCATGCGCGAAAAGCCCACGCGACGGCACAGGGCCAGCGACTCATCGAACTCCTCGTCCGTCTCGCCAGGAAAACCGACGATGACGTCGCACGAAAGTGCAGCCTGTGGCAGGTTAGCGCGAATCATGTGCACCGTATCCTCAAAGGCCTCGGCACTATAGGGACGGCCCATGCGATGCAGCGTCGCCGTGCATCCAGACTGCACGGGCAGGTGCAAAAACGGTGCGATACGCTTCGGATAGCGAGCCATCACCTTGAGTAGGCGCTCGGAAATATCCATGGGCTCCACCGAGGAGATGCGCACGTGGGCAATCTCGGTGCGCTCCATGATGGCTTGGATCAGCTCATCGATCTCGACATGTTCGTCGGTCGCGCTCTTGCCGTCATAGGCGCCCAGGTTCACGCCGGTCAGCACGACCTCGGGCACGCCGGCCTCCTGGGCCTCACGCACCTGTTCGAGCACGGACTCGACGGGCACGGAACGCTCGGGGCCGCGGGCCTTCCACACGATGCAATAGGTGCAGCGGTGGTTGCAGCCGTCCTGGATCTTCACGCCCAGTCGCGAACGGCCGAGCGCATCGACCACGTCGCCATCGCTGCAGGCGGGCACGCTATCGGATTCGACACCCAGCACCTCGCAGACGCGCTCGGCGACGTCAATCTTGGACGGTTCGGCGATCACGCGATCGGAGAGCTCCAGCAGCTCCTCGGGATGCAGGTTGACGACGCAGCCGGTTACGACCACGTAAGGCTCGCCCGGATAGCCCAGCGCATGGCGGACGGCCTTACGGGTCTTGGCCTCGGCCTCCCCCGTCACAGCGCAGGTATTGATAACGATCAGATCGGCGTCCGGTGGCTCCACCATCGCAAAGCCCAGGCGCATAAGATCGGCAGTGATACGGTCGGACTCAACCCGGTTGACACGGCAACCGAGGTTGACGACGGAAATATGGGGTGCGAGCACACGGGCTCCTTAATCGAGGATGTCGTCGAGGGCACTCTTGATACGCTGTCTCTTATACACA
>CAUDCB010000085.1 GCA_958447915.1 uncultured Collinsella sp.
AATAATATAACGGAGCTCCCACCCGGTGGCAAGAACTATTTTAAAAAACTGGTGAATTGTGGCCCCATCGGAGCCTGTCGCAGCGCGAACAGCACACGAAAAGTCGCGTTTGTATCCCCGATGAACTGCACGTTCGCGTAAAATAATGCCCATTATGGGCAAATGGTGTCCAGGTAGTTTGCAACACGGCATCTGGGGGAGGGGCATGTCGGACGCGCGCTCGCTGCGAAAACAGTTCAATCGCATGCTCGCCACGTTGCTGGTGGCCCTTGCTGCTGCCGGAGCCGTAACATATGCCTGGTACATCTACAACGCCAACCGCCACATCACCGACGTCAAGATGGCCGCGGGCACGGGCGTGACCTTCCTTATCTCCAACGAGTACGACGGCGAATACAAAACCAACGCCGGCCTGAGCTTTACGGGTCTGCTCGATCCCGTCTCGACCGACAACGTGCTCAACGGCTTTCAAAAGGTAACGGGCTTTACCGGCGGAACCACCCAGGACTCGCTGTTTGCCAGCATGTTTGGTGCCGCCGAGCATTCCGACTACTACAAAACCTCCCTGTACCTGGCCACCAACTCGGCCGCGACCGACGTGTACCTGTCAGGCATCGACTTTACCGAGCAGGACCCGGCAAACCCCATCTCCACCGCCCTGCGTGTGGGACTGGTTACCTATGCTCCAGGGCAGGGTGACACCGTGACGGGCCAGTACATCTTTGAGGTCTCGGGCGAGCACAATCCCCAGGCGCGCTACAACACGCTCGACGGCAAGGATGCCGGCGAGAACGAGCAGAACCACCTGGTGCTCGACAGCACCCGCTCCGATGGCGCCACGGTCCATTTTGACCAGCTGACCAGCGCAAACTTCTGCGATTACAACGAAGACACCGGTATCGTGGGCCTCAAGGAGGCTACGACCAAGATCTGCAGCTTGCCCGCCGCTGCCAAGGGAGCCAACCGTAGCACACCCGTGCGTGTGGATGTATACGTGTGGCTGGAAGGCTGCGACCCCGACTGCACCAACAACCTGGCCGCCACCAGCTTGCAATCGCTGGCGTTGCGCTTTGCCGGTAAGCGTTCGTAAGGGGGTCGGGGATGAGTACATCGAACATCAAAGATATCCTAAGCTCGCGCCGTCGCATGGTTGCCGCGGCCGCATGGATGTTGGTGCTGGTAGCCGCTCTGAGTGCGGCCACCTACGCCTGGTTTAGCAACTCGCGCTTCACCAATGTGACGCCCGTGGCGCACACGGTAAGCGACGAGGGCTCCGACCTGCAGATTGGCCTTTCGGCCAACGGGCCCTGGGACACGACGGCAACGCTTGCCGCCGCCGACAAGACACTCTATCCCATCTCGACGGCAGACCTTTCCCGCTTTTGGCGCGGCACGTTCCAAAACGCCGCCGGCATCACGACCGACTACGCCGACTGCACCGCGCAGCTGGACGACTACGCCCTTTCGGGCACGCTGTACCTTAAGGGCAGCGATAGCGCGCTCAACGTGTACCTGTATCAGGGCCAGATGAGCGTGACGAGCGATCCGCAGCTGCTGGCCGCGCTGCGCCTGGGTCTGGTAATTACAACCCAGTCGGGCACGCAAACGCATATCTTTACCTGCGACGATCTGGGCAATACCGCGGGCGCCACCAGTAGGCGCACCACCGCGCAAGACGGCGTGGCCGTGGTGGCCGACGCCTCGGGCTGGACCTACACCGCCGATCCCGCACGCGCCATAAGCGCTTACAGCATGGACGGCACCGGCGACACGCCCACGGCGCGCGCAGGCGCCACGCCCGTCTGCACGCTGGCCGCCAACGAGGTGGCAAGCGTTCGCTACGTTGTGTACATGGAAGGCTGCGACGCCAATTGCATCGACGAGGCTCAGGCCCGCGATGTGGTGCTGCAGCTTGCCTTTGCCGCGGCCAAGGCATAAGGGGGCGAATCGTCATGGAAGATAAGCAGCACATGCCAGCAGATAGCCGCGAGGCCAAAACCGAGGGCACGAGCCCCGCGGTCCCCTCCAGCGCAGCCCCCGAGTGCACACGCCCTGAGGGCGCCGTCGCCCGCCGCCACGCTCGCCGCGCGCGTGCCTACATCGCGCTCGTCATGGTGGCACTCGCCGCTACCTTGGGCGCCGCGACCTATGCCTGGTTCACCAACAACATGAAGGTCAACACCAACTCGGTGAGCGTGCACAGCGACACGTCCAAGCTGGTGCTGGAGCTGGGCGATGCCGATCGTGGTAGCTGGTCGCAGCAGGGCGACGTTTCCTTGACTTCTAACGCGAGCGGTGCCGTGACACTCTACCCGGTCTCGACCTTTGACCTCAACGGCTTTGCGGCCTGCGCGCAAAATAACTCAGCCGGCGATGCCGCGGTGTTTGAGCAGGCAAAAGACAACGGCTCCGCGTTCTACCACGGTTGGATCGACCTGCGCCCCACCATCACCGGAACGGGTGCCGGCAAAGTAAAGGGTAAGGTCAGCTTGTATCTGGCCGAATCGCTGGTCCCGCAGGGCGCCAACGCCGAGCTGCTGCGCGCGGCCCGCGTGGGCATCAAGATCTCGAGCGGCAACCAGGTGCTCGCCACCAACATCTTTGAGCTCGACAGTTCCGACAGCGGCCATCGCGGCGAGCATCCCACGACCGCCCCGGCTGGCCTTGCCGGCTACGCCGATGGCATGCTGCTGGGCTGGCAAAACGGCCAGCTCGCTTGCGGTGCCAACGTGACGCAGGACCCGGCCGCCTTTACCCTGGACGCCGGCGAGACGGCCGAGCGCCCGCAAAACTCGCTCGCCACGCTGGCGCTGGGCCAGACCTATCGCCTGGACATCTATTACTACATCGAGGGCACCGACCCCGATAGCGCCGACTACCTGCATCAAGACCCGGGCACCCTGCACCTGGCGCTCTTTGCGACCCTGGACGGTGAGTAGCCATGACGCGTAAGCAACCCGCCGCCAGCTGCACGCCCGCCACCGGCAAGCCCGCCAGCGCCGCCGCGTCCGCCGACACCGACCTGCGCCGCAAGCTCACCACCACCGTGGTGCTGGTGCTGTTTGCCCTGGTGGCGATAGCCATGGCAACGTTTGCCTGGTTCTCCATCGCCGATAGCGCCAAGACCCGCATGCTCATGATCGATGCCAACGCCGACGGCTCGCTGCGCTTTGACCTGGACGAGCATGCCACGTTTGACGAGTACGTGCACAGCCTGGGCTTCGACCAGATCTCGGCACGCATCGCCAGCGAAAAGGGCGTGGACATCGATGCCTCCAGGCTCAAGCCCGTCACCACGAGCGACTACCAGACCTTTACCTTCGAGGATGGCTCCACCGCCGATCCCGCGACCGGCGCCTACCTGGAGTTCACGCTGCACTTTATGAGCAGCACGGACCTGCGCGTTCGTCTGACCGGGCAGGACGGCGACGGCGGCGCGTCCGGCACGCGGTTTAGCTCCGACACGCAGGGTATGGCCAGCGCCATGCGCATGAGCTTTACCGCCGACGGTCACACCTGGGTCTATAACCCCAACGGAGGCGGGGGCTCGTCTGGTGCGGCCACCGTCTTTGGGCTCGACTCGGGTACGGCGAACGCGGCCAGCGACATGTTCGACCTAATAAAAGATACGGACAAGCCGGTAACCGCTCGCATATGGCTCGAGGGAACGGACCCAAATTGCACTAATATGCTAAAGGGAGCTAACTATTCGGTTTCGATGCGCTTTGAGGGCATCGAGGAACAGTAGATACGCACGGCGGCCACCGGGCCGCGCACGACCTAAACAGACACGGTAGTAAGGGACATCATGCAATCTGTTAAAAAAGCCGCATCCATCGCACTGAGCGTCGTCATGTGGATCATCATCCTGGTGGCGGCCCTGTACGCGTTTACCACGCTCGCCACGCGCGAGGACGGCAGCGTCTCGGACATCGCCGGCTTCACCCCGCTCGCCGTACAGTCCGACTCCATGGCACCTACGTTTAACAAGGGCGACCTCATCGTCATCAAAAAGTGCGACACCTCTAAGCTCGAGGTGGGCGACATCGTGACGTTCCACACCATCATCGACAACGAGTACGCGCTCAACACGCACCGCATCGCCGCCATCGACGAGGTCAACGGCATGCGCAGCTTTACCACCAAGGGCGATAACAACGACGTGGCCGATACGCACATCATCAGCGACGGCGACATCGTGGGCAAGTACGTGTTTGCGCTGCCGCAGATGGGCAAGGTCATGGACTTCCTGTCCGGCTCCATGGGCTTCCTCATCGTGATCGTGCTGCCCATGCTGCTGTTCTTTATCTACCAGGTGTATCACCTCATCGTGGTGGGCATGAACCTCAAGCGCGCCATGGCCGAGGAGGACCGCCTGGCCGCCGCGGCTGCCATCGTGGATGCCGAGGGCAAGGGCACTGCTGCCACCGTCACCGCCGATAACGCCGCCGAGCAGCTCGCCCAGGCCGAGGCCAAGCTCGAGGAAGCCCGTCGTCTGAAGGCCGAGGCCGAGGCGGCGATGAACGCGACCAAGCAGGAGGGTACCGACGGTGAGTGAGTTTCTGGGATTTGCCTGGGAGCTGCTGGCAAAGGTCGTCTACAACGTCGTTGCCGTCGTGAGCTCTATCCTTAACCTGCTGGTATTTGGCTGGGTTGAGTACTTCAACATCTTTATGACCTACTTCACCACGTTCGACATCGTGGGCAAGATTGGCGCGGTCATTCTGTTTGCCATGCTCATCGCGGTTCCCGTGCTGATCGTGGCCATTCTGGTCCACCGCTACCGCATCAACCGCCGCCTGCATCGTGACGACACGTCCAACAAGGCGCTCTATCGCGAGATCGGTCGCCTGAACAAGCAGGTGCTCGACCTCATGGACGAGAAGAACAAGCTGCTGGCGCTCAAGGTCAATGCCATGGGCGGCACCAAGCAGATTCCGTACGTGGGCGCCTCGGCTCTGGCCGACGACCACCTGCCCACGGTGGGCAACGTGGTGGGCGCCGCCGCAGGTGCCGGCGCCGGTGCGGCTGCTGGCGAGGGCGGCACGGCGACGGCCGTCATGTCGGGCAACGCGTCGCTCGCGCTTGATGGCGCGGGCGTCAAGGACGCCGCGGCTGCCATGGCCAAGGCCACCGTCGAGGCCAAGACCCTTGCCGAGGAAAAAGAAATCGCCCAGGCCAACCGCTTTCCCAAGCTGTCCCTGGTGGATCTTAAATACCGCGACTGGGAATCGCCGGCCTACGACGATGCCATCTCGCTCGAGGACTTTGTCGACAGCTTCCGCGCGTTCGCCTGCAGCCAGATGAAGCTCTACTACACGCCCGAGATTATCCGCCGCTTTGTGGCCGGCATGGCCGCCTCCAAGCTGCTGATCCTGGAAGGCATCTCGGGTACCGGTAAGACCTCGCTGCCCTACAGCTTTAGCCGTTACCTGGACAACCCCGCGACCATCGTGTCGGTGCAGCCGAGCTTTCGCGACCGCACCGAGGTGCTGGGCTACTTTAACGAGTTTTCCAAGCGCTTTAACGAGACCGAGTTCCTGCGCGCCGTGTACGAGGCAGGCCTTCGCCAGGACCCGTCCATGATCGTGCTCGACGAGATGAACCTCGCCCGCGTGGAGTACTACTTTGCCGAGATCCTGTCGGTGCTCGAGATGCCCAGCCACGACGAGTGGGTGCTCGACCTGGTGCCCACCCAGTGGGCCGCCGACCCCAAGGCCCTGCACGACGGCAAGCTCACCATTCCCGACAGCTTGTGGTTTATCGGCACCGCCAACAACGACGACTCCACCTTTACCATCACGGACAAGGTGTACGACCGTGCGATCCCCATCGAGCTCAACGAGCGCGCCGACGCGTTTGAATGCGAGCCGCACGAGCGCGTGCACGTGACGGCCGACCACCTGCAGTATCTGTTCCAAAAGGCCAAGGTCGAGTACGTAATCGACGACGAGCTGCTCCAGAAGATGCACAAGCTGGACCAGTACCTGCAGGCCCGCTTTAAGCTGGCCTTTGGCAACCGTATCATCAAGCAGATGTACGACTTTATCCCCGTGTACGTGGCGTGCGGCGGCACCGAGCTGGGCGGCATGGACTACATCATCGCCCGCAAGGTGCTCAAGAAGTTTGAGTCCATGAACGTGAGCTTTGTGCGCGACGAGATGAAGGGCCTGATCGAGTACATCGAGAAGACCTTTGGCGAGGGCGGCCTGCCCGATTCCGTCATGTACCTGCAGCGGATCCAGAACTTCTACTAATGGCGTAAGTGCGGGGCGGCGTGATGTCGCCCCGTCCCTTTCCGATCGATCCAACCTATGGAGTAACCCATGTCCGAGACCATTCAGGACCTCTATACCAGCTTCTCCGAGCAGATGGAGCCCATCCAGGAGGACAGCCGCTACTTTCGCTATCTGTTTGAGATGGCGCAGGCCTCGGGCACCACGATCGAGCAGCAGCGCGAGGAGCTCGTCAAGGTGGTGGACGAGGAATGGATCAGCATGATCGAGGACTCGCTCGACGCCATCAATACCATTATCGAAAAGCCGCGCCGCTTTATCACCACCGAGGAAGAGGTGGTGCCGGTCTCGCTCGCCAAAAAGATCAGCGCCGACAGCGTCCGTCACCTGAGCCAGAACACGCAGTTCCTGGCGCCGAGCGACGATGGCGGCGTCCATCCCACGCGCATCCTCAACGTCAATACCGTCGAGACCTACGACCTGTACGAGAACCGCTTTATCTACCACCTGATTCAGCGCCTGCTGACGTTTGTGGACAAGCGCACCGACGTGATCTTTTGGTCTACGGGCAACGAGATCCGCAACCGCTTTAAGATGCACAGCAAGATCGACGATGCGTACGAAGAGATCGAGTACAACGTCGAGATGACGGTCAAAAACCGCCAGAGCTTTGCCGAGAACGACGCCGACAACATGGACGTCTTTATGCGCATCGACCGCGTGCGCCGTCTGGTCATGGCGCTGCGTGGCGCGTCGTTCTGCCAGATTATGAACGGTTGCAGTGCGGTCCGCAGCCCCATCCAGCGCACCAACCTCATCATGAAGGACCCCAACTACCGCAAGTGCTACCAGCTGTGGCAGTTTATGGAGCGCTACGACAAGGTGGGCTACAACATCGACGTGCAGCAGCAGTCACTGGCGTTCGATGACGAGTACATGGTGCAGATGTACACCAACCTCATTAACAACTACACCGTCTTTAAGAGCCTGACCGATGACGAGCGCAACCTGCAGGAGCTCGAGAGCGTGCAACACGCGCCGGTGGCGCCCAAGTTTATTAAGGAGATTAAGGAGGAGCAGGTCGATAGCCCCGACCTGCCCGACGTCGAGGTCCGGCGCGTGTTTGTGGAGGAGGTCACGCAGGCCCAGCTCGATGCCGAGCAGGCGCTGGCCGAGGCACGCGAGCAGATCGAGGAGCTGCAGGGGCAGGTCAAGTCTTGGAAGGTGCAGGCGCACGCGTTGACCGACGAGCGCGATGATTTGGCCGACGAGCTGGACGAGGCCAAGACGCGCGAGCTGGCGCTGACGCAACGCGCGCAGATGGCCGAGGCTGATGTTGAGGAGCTGCAAGGTTCGCTGGAGGATGTCGAGGCGGGCAAGAAGGCTGCCGAGGCCGACGCTGTCGAGGCGCGTGAGACCGCGGCGGCGCAGCTTGAGCAGATGCGCGCCGAGGCCGATGCCGAGGTGGCTGCCGCCCGGGCAGACGCGGACGCCAAGGTTGCTGCCGCCGAGCAGGCGGCTTCCGAGCAGGTCGCGCAGGTTAAGAGCGATGCTACTGCGG
>CAUDCB010000086.1 GCA_958447915.1 uncultured Collinsella sp.
CATGTGGGTGAAGTATTTGGCGGCGACCTCACGGCTCACCTTGGCGGTGACGTTGGGGTTACCGTCGCGGTCGGAACCGATCCAGCTGCCGGGATGGAAGAACGCCGGGCACAGCGGCGGCACGGTGCCGGCCTTGTCGCCCAGCACCCAGTCGTCAAAACGACGATAGATGACGGGGATAACGTCGAACAGCGTGTTATCGAAGATGTCGATGATGGTATCGGCTTCCTCGACCGGCGTGGGCTTCTTCAACGCGATGGGGCTCGTACGCACCAGGGCGTCGATCTCCTGCAGCATGTGGCGCTCGTTCTCCACCAGGTCGGAGCCGCCCAGACGCGGACGCTCCTCCAGCAGGTTGGAGATACGGCGAATCTTGCCCTCGACGGCCTTACGACGGGCCTCGGTGGGATGTGCGGTAAAGACAGGGTGGAACTCGAGCTTGCCGAGCAGCTCGTTGGCGCCCTCGACGCCCAGCTCATTCACCAGCTGGTGATAGGCGACGGTGAGCTCGTTGGCGGGATCGACCTCGGTATCGGTCGATGCACCGGCCTCGCGCTCACGCAGCTGCGCCACGCGGTAGTTCTCCTCCGACAGGTTTGCCAGGTGGAAGAAGCTCGTAAAGGCGCGGACGATAACCTGCTGCTTATCGAGCGGCAGACTGTCGATCAGATCGACGACCTCGCGAAACGCCACGGCGGTGGGCTCGTCGGCGGTGGGCACGCCCTGCTCGTCGACGGCCTCGTCAGCGGCACGGCTACCGGGGTTGCCGGCATTGGCCACAATCTCGGCCGACAGGATTTTGTCGAACAGGTCCGCGATCTCGGGATCATACTCGCTAAGCACACGACGCTCCAGGCGCAGGAACAGCGCCAGATTATCGCGCAGCTCCTCGGGGATCTCGATCTCGGCGAGACGCTCCCTGGACTCGGCATTCGAGCCGATTCGGTTAACGAGGCGGTTAACCACGGCAGCGACGCGCGCCGCGGCTTCGGGTACAGACTGGTTGCTTAGGTTCTCAGCCACGTTTCCTCCCATTCCTCCTTCTATGCACGTAACATGCGGTATTCATTATAGGCGCTTGAGAAATACTTTCGACACTGATTGCGCTTTACCACACAAAAGTATTTTCTGCATTGCAAGGGTTTTTGCCCTAAATGGTCGTATTTCTCGGTGGACGGCATACACAAACGGGGGCATTCCGCATAAAAGCGAAACACCCCCGTAACAATCGCTCTCCATGAGCAGGGCACGTTAGCAGGCCTGCAGCTCAATAAGATGCGCTACAGGCGCTCGCGAACCGCCTCGACGACGTTGGCCAGATCGACCAGTACCTCGTCATGGCTCTCCATGTCGCGCACCTTGACCTTACCGGCGGCAAGCTCGTCACCACCCAGGACCAAAATGAGCTTGGCGCCCACCTTATCGGCCTGCTTAAACTGGGCCTTGAGCGAACGGCTCTGATAGTCGGCCTCGGTCACGATGCCTGCGGCGCGAAGCTCCTGCGTGATGGCAAAGACGTTCTGGCGCAGCTCCTTGCCGGCATTGGCGACATAGACGCACGGGGCCTCCTCGGCACCCAGGTCGCTGCCAAAGGCCTGCAGGGCCAGCAGGGCGCGCTCAAAACCGACGGCGAAGCCGACGCCGGCCGTGGGCTTGCCGCCCTCGAGCTCGACCAGGCCGTCATAGCGGCCGCCGCCACCGATGGAGCCGACACCGGCGCCAGGGGCCTCGACCTCAAAGACAGTACGGGTGTAGTAATCCAGACCGCGCACCAAGGTGGGATCCTCGACATATTCGATACCGGCGGCATCCAGATAGCGCTTGACCTGCTCGTAGTGCTCGCGGCACTCGTCGCACATGTTGTCACCCCTCCGGGGGGCGTCGTGGAGGATCTCCCGGCAGTTGTCGTTCTCGCAGTCGAAGGCGCGCAGCGGATTGAGCTCTGCGCGCTCGCGGCACTCGTCGCACATCTCGTCGGCGTGATCGAGAATGAACTGCTTGACCTGCTCGCGATAGGCCGGACGGCACTGGGCATCGCCCATCGAGTTAATGAGCAGGCGAAGCTTGGACAGATCGAAGCCCAGGCGCTTGTAGAACTCCATGAGCATGATGATGCACTCGGCGTCGGCAGCCGGATCGGGAGCGCCGAGCCACTCGATGCCCACCTGGTGGAACTGGCGCAGGCGTCCCTTCTGGGGACGCTCGCCACGGAACATGGCCTCGGCGTAATAGGCCTTAAACGGCGTGGAGCCCTGGGGCACCAGGTTGTTCTCCACGACGGCGCGCACCACACCGGCCGTGCCCTCGGGACGAAGGGCCAGGCGCTGCTTGGGCTTAAGCTTGGTGTCGGTGCCTTCGGTAAAGACGCGCTCCAGGTTGGCGCCGCTAAACACGCGGAACATCTCCTTGCGCACGACGTCGGTCGACTGGCCGATGCCGTGGACAAACACGTCCACCTGCTCGATCGCGGGCGTCTCGATGGGTTTAAAACCAAACGGCTCGAACACGCCGGCCGCAATCTGCTGCATCTTTTGCCAGGCGCGCATCTCGGCGCCGATAAGGTCGCGGGTTCCCTCCGCCTTCTGTGCCTGCATGGGCAAACACCTTTCTTTTGTATCGCGTCATAGGTAGTGGTCATTATACGGCACAAACACAAACCGCGGCGGTGCATCTGACCGAACGAGGGTATGGGGACTCGTTCGGCCAGATGCGCCGCCGCTGTTTGTGATCCGTGGCCGCCTTGGAAACCGAATGACGGTACGAGCATCCATTCGGCTTCCAGGGCAGCCACGGACAGAACGGGGCGAACAGAAAAGAGCGACGGACGTCTACTCCCCCGCCACGCTCGCGCGCAGCTTGGCGGCGATAGGCTCGGATGCTAGCAGGAACACAAGCATGACCACAGAGCACGCCAGGCACACAATCCAGGCGCTCGCAAAGGAGCCCGTGGCATCGAACAGCACGCCCGAGACGATGGCGCCCACGGTGCCGCCGACCATCTCGAGCGAGGTGATGGTGCCCGTGACCTTGCCGAGGTCGGCCATGCCAAACTGCTTGGACGCGGCGATGGTAGGCGTGATGGTGCCCATGCACGTTCCGACACCAAAGCTCACCGCGGCCACGATGGGACCAAGATCGGTCGCGGGGAAGCACAGGGCAACGCAAGCGATAATGCACGCAACGGAGCCAAGGATATTGCCAAAGCGCAGGCCAAAGCGATCGTAGATGGCACCGAGCGAAATCTTGGCGATAACGACGGTGACCATATAGGCCGAAAGCACCGTACCGGCCCACATGGGATCGTGGCCGCCCGTGACGATCTTGGCGCCGTTGACGGTAACGCTCGTCATGTTGGTGACCTGGTTGGGCAAGATGGCACCGTTAACGAGGCCCATAAAGAGGAAGGCGACGACAAGCAGCCAAAACGCCGGACTCTTCTTGATGCGAGACCAGCCAACGTTAACCTCGGGAGCCGTGTGCTCGTCCTTGTCGCCAGCCGTCGATACGGACGGATCGCCCGGGTTCTCGCCGAGCGGCTTAAGACCGATCTCGGAAGGCTTGGTGCGGAAGGAATAGGCCGTGATGGGCAGTGCCGCCACCATGCAGATAGCCGCCAGCACCATGAAAGCGGAACGCCAGCCAACGCTCACGATAAGCGAGCTCACGATGGGAGACAGAATAGCGCCGCCAAAGCCCGAACCCGAAAGTGCGATGGAGATGGCAAGGCCTCGCTTGGCCGTAAACCAGTTGGCGGTCACCAGGCTAATGAGCAGACGGGTCGAGGCAACGGCAAAGCAGCCCGAGACGGCAAAGAGCACGTAGACCTGCCACAGCTCACCGACAAAGCTCATACCGGCAAGAACGGCAGAGGTAGCGATAACGGTTAGGGAGCCCAAAACGCGACCGCTTACTTTATCGGCAACATGGCCAATGACAAGCGATCCGATAACGCTCACCACGGTGGAGATGGCGTTGGAGATGTTGTACTGCGCAAGCGTAATCCCGAGGTCGCTTACGATGAGCGGCTGAAACAGGCTCATGCAGTTAACGAAAATCGTGTAACACGTGGCCATGATCACAAAGCCGGAGGCCACAACAAGCCAACCGGGGAAGAATTTATGCTGCTGGGACATACTGTTCCTTTTAAACAAACGAATAGCCTGCGCCGGGCGCCGGTAGTGCCCAAGATTGCCTTGAAAGACAAGGGCATAGGCCTTATGGCCATGCCCGCAGGCTTGAAAGGCAAGGTTGGGTGCTACCGGTGGTCAGCGATGTAGCCCAAAGCGACGGCGGCATAAGCCGCGGCGCCAAGGGGAAGCTCGGCATCGCTAAAACGTGCCTTGGGATGATGCTGAGCAAAATGCTCGTCCGTATCAGTCACGGCAGCGCCCACGGTAAAGTACGCACTCGGGATCTCGCTCGAGATCAACGCGAAGTCCTCGCTCGCCATGGCGTGGAACAGCGGCAGGAAGGCGGACTTGGGCAGCACCGCGCCCACGTAGCCAAGCGACGCCTGCGTCATATCGTCATCGAGTACGAGTGGGGGAACATCCGAGAGCGTCTCAATAGTCGCCGGCGTACGATAGGTCGTGGCAACGCCTTTGACGACCTCCGCGATGCGGGCCTTGAGGTGCTCCATGAGCTCGACATCGAAGCCACGCAGCGTTCCCTCGAGCACACAAGTATCAGGGATGACATTTGCGGCCTGACCGCCGGCGAACTTACCCACAGTAAGCGCGACCTCCTTGGCCGCCGGCACTTCGCGAGCGATAAGCTCCTGAAGTGCCAGATGCACGTGCACACCCGCCGTAATGGGGTCGATGCAGATCTCGGGGCTCGAGCCATGACCGCCCTTGCCCTGCAGCGTGATGCGGAAACCGTACACGCCCGAGAGCGCCGGACTGCCGTAAAGCACCAGGCCAAGCGGCGACTGGCTATTGACATGCATGGCAAAGGCGACCTGAGGGCGCGGGTTCTGCAGCAGACCGTCGGCGATGGCGGCGCGGGCACCCTCAAAGGTTTCCTCGCCCGGCTGGAACAGCAGCTTAACCGTGGCGTTGGCATCAACAAGCTCAGTCTCGCGCGCTTTGAGCAAACGAGCCGCACCAAGCAGCGCCGTCGCGTGCATATCGTGACCGCAAGCGTGCATGCAGCCGTTGGTGGATGCAAAGGGCTCGCCGGATTCCTCGGCAACGGGCAGGGCGTCCATGTCGCCACGAAGCATGATGACCGTACCGGCCTGCTCATTCGTGCAGACGCCATTGTCTTGGGCCGCGGCGGCACCGGCGCCGACAAGGCCCACAACGCAGGAACCATCAACGAGCGTGGCAAATGGGATGTCCATCTCGGTCAGGCGCGCTTGGATATACGCAGAGGTCTGTGGGAGGCTATTACCCAGCTCGGGCATCTGGTGGAGATCGTGTCGCCACGCAGCGAGCTCGTCTGCAAAAGCCTGAGCTTCTGCAACAAGACCGTCACCGATAGCGGCCTGCGCCGCTATCGGTGGCCTTGGGCGCTGATTGCGGTTGAAGATCGGACAAAGCTGGTGCCATAGATGCCCTCCAGTATCGTTTTTGCAGCAAGCACTTTGATATCGTAAAGTGCAAGGTACTACTTTAAGGGCGAGGCATAAAAAATGCCGCCCCGGGAGGGCGGCGCAACAAGTTGTTTACAATTGCGGGCGCGGCTTTCGACGCAAAAAATCGAAGTGAGTCTCGCTCAAGATAATCGACAGGAAGATGAGCGCGAAGCCGGCGAGCAGGCGCGAGGTGAGCGCCTCCCCCATCAGCAGCACCGAGAACAGCACACCCGAAGGCGACTCCATCGAAAGGAGCAGCGAGCCCGTCGAGGCCGGGACATGCGCCAGGCCGACGTTTTGGATGAGCAGAGCCGCGCATGTGCAGCCCACCGAGAGAAACGCCATCGAACTGATAAAGCTCGGCGTCCACACGGACAGAGGCGCTTGGGTCTCGAATAGCAGCGACGTTGCCAGGCTCAGCACGCCGTTGCCCACAAACATCCAAAACGTGATGACGTTGATGTCCATTTTGCGACCGTACTTGGCAGTCACCGCCATCTGGATGGCGAAAAAGGCCGCACCCGCCAGCGTAATGACGTCACCAATGTTGAATTCAACGCTATCGAGTGCGACGAGGCCAATGCCCGCTAGGCACAGCAGCGCGGCACCCAAGTTGTAGCGCGTGAGCTTTTCGCCGCTCAGGAAATAGCTCGCGAACGGCACAAGGATGCAATACGTGCCCGTCAAAAAAGCATTCTTGCCCGCCGTAGTATGTGCCAGACCGACCGTCTGCAACGCATAGGCCGCCCACATGAGCACGCCCATACTCAGGCCAACGATCAGGTTGCGAGCGTTGAGGTGCGCGATGATGCGCTTGTGGAAGACGGCAAACATGACCAACGCTGCGGGCAGAAAACGTACATAGAGCAGCGCGAACACCGGAATGGTGCCGAGTGCGTCCTTCATAGTGGTAAAGGAGTAGCCCCAGATGACCGCCACCGAAAGGAGCAGAACCTTCCAGAACAGCGGAGAGCGTGCGCCAGCGCCCCGGGGAATACCGCCCGCACCCAAATCCTCACGGGCAACAGGGCTATCGGGCATGTTTTCGATTTCGTTGGCAGCGTATTGGGCCATGGAACATCCTCACACTCAATCTGGGCGTGGTGTCCGCACGCGTATGGCTGCGTGCCGCCTCATGGTCAAATAAAAACGGGACGCGCCGGACCCCCGGCACGCCCCGCTACTGTAGCAATAACCAGCGTTGCACCGCAATCCAGCCCGCTAAAGCGTCAGCAAAGTGAACCTCGATGTTTTGTCAATGTCACGCTGTTGCACTAAATAAGCTTCGTGCTTTCAAGCTTTTCGATGATCCAGTCGTTGGCTTTGATGACCGGGCGGCGGAAGACGACGCCAAGGGCCAGCGACGGAATCAGATAGCTCGCCAAGATACCCAGCTCAATCCAGTACTCCATATGGTAGGCACCGGCCATGGCAGCGTGCATGGCGTTGATGCCGTGGGTAAACGGCAGGAACGGGTAGATCGCCTGGAACACGGGGCCGGTCATCTCGATGGGGAACGTGCCGCCCGAACCGCCGACCTGCATGACCAGCAGCACGACAGCGAGCGCCTTGCCGATATCGCCAAACGACACCGTAAGCGTGTAGACGATATTGGAGAACACGAGGCTCGCGACCCAGCCCGCCAGCACAAACTGCAGCGGGTTATCGCACTGAATGCCAAAGAACAGAATATCGCCCGCGCACACGAGCGTTGCCTGCAGCAAAGCCAGACCGCCAAAGAACAGATAACGGCCCAGGTAAATCTCGTGCAGGCGTACGGGGATGAGCTCGTTGATGAGCTCATCGTCGACCGAGACCTTCATCATGGCCGCCAGTACGATCGAGCCGACCCATAGCGACAGAATCGTGTAGAACGGCGCCATGGCCGAACCGTAGTTGCGGATCGGATAGACCGGCTTGCGATCGAGCGCGACGGGGCCGGAAAGCGACACGGCCAAACCCTCGGGATCATTACCGATCATCGTCTTAATCGTGGCCAGATCGTCCGACATAAGGGCACCGTCGAGCTCGTCCTTGAAAGCGCTAATCTTGTCCGATGCCTCACCCAGCTGATCGGAAGCTTTGTTGACCAGCTTTGCAGCCTTGGAGAGGCCCTTTGCCAGCGAACCGGATGCGTCGGTCAGGCCGGCAACAGCGCTATCCAGGTCGCCCGAGATCCCGTCGAGAGAAACCAACACCCCCGAAATAGATT
>CAUDCB010000087.1 GCA_958447915.1 uncultured Collinsella sp.
CCAGAAAGGCTGGGGCTCCGGTGCCGATGGGTTGGTCGGAGTAGTAAAAAAAGCGCGGGTCGGCATTATAACCAGTGGCGTGGCCCAGGTATGGTTCGTCCTGGGCCTCGCCAATGGTTATCTTGCCGACCAGCGCTTTGTTGACTACTACGACAACCCCTGCGGCACCGGAGCCACAGCGTTTCTGGTACAGGCAATCGAGTCGTCGTTGACGCGTGCATAGACCGCGGCGGCTTTGGGTATTTCAATCGAAACCTCAACCGATTGGAGACCTATGGCTACTGATCACGAGCTCGCGCTCTACGTTATGACCGGCTGCCCGTATTGCATAAAGGTCAAGCGTTTCCTGGCCGATAACGGCGTGACCATCCCCGAGCGCAACATCTCGACCGATACCGAAGCCGAGCAGGCACTCATCGCCATCGGCGGAAAACGCCAGGTTCCCTGCCTGTTCATCGACGGCAAACCACTCTACGAATCGAGCGACATCATCGCGTGGATACAGAAGAACCTGCTCTAGTACGCAATTGCAGTCGGCTCGCCCCGACGTCCAAGCCCATACGACCCAAACATGTACACCAGCATCCAAAGTCGACGTTTTTCGACATCTTTGGATGCTGGTGTACAGCTTTTTGCATGGCCCCGGCACAGGTAGTCGTTGGGGACGTTCTTAAATGACTAGTTGTTTGAGACAGCCTTTGGATTATGGCTGTTTGGGGCCATCTGACGTCTCTGGAAAGGGCTCCTTAGAGGGCCGTGTTCAAAAAATGGCAAATATGAGTACTGCTACTTGTTTAGTAACAGCAATTTTAATCATTTCAGGGATCATTCAACGCCCCAAGCGCCCACAGACGGCGTTATTTCTCCCCATATGTTCAATAAAAGAGACGCCTAATGGTATTAAATCTCATCAGGGACCTCATTTTTGAACAAAATAAATGCAACCATAATGGCAACAGTACTCATATTTGCCCTTTTTTGCACACAGCCCTCCAGAATAGTCGTTAGGAACGACTCAAAATGGCAATTCCGACACTTAGATGCTCTCTTCTTGAATGACTAGTTGTTAAAGAACACTCAGCGACTACTCCAATTCGCGACACACTGTGTCGCGAATTGAGCTGTTCTCACCACCGAAGACCGGTGAAAGCTCCTGGCCAGAATCTCGATAGTTTGTTAAAGTGCCCCCTCTGCAGGTTCAATGAGCGCTCATGTTCCAGACTAGCAAGTGAAGAAATATCGAAGCCATCGATGCTCATTTCCTATCGAAAAAAACTAGTCAATACACGCTAATTAGCTTGATAAACTGCTTGTATTTTTGTCTACAAAACTGTATACAAAAAGAGATTCCGGTAACCAGCGCTCGACATTATGTCAATCGATAGGAGGCGCTATGGACGCCAAGCAGCTTGAAAAGATGATGGGGTTTGCCCCCGGAGAGTTGGAGAAAGCCGCGGAGGCATACGAAAAAGATGAATGGCCGAAGGGTCGCACCATCAAGCCGGGAAGGCCGTCGATCTCTGATGAGCCAAGCGTTGTTTTATCGGCACGTGTGGGTAAGTCTGTTCTTGAAGCCTTTGACGCAAAAGCAAAGCGCCATGGGCAAACACGCACGGAGCGACTCAGAGAGCTCATCACGCTCGATGCAATGATTGCCTAGTCCCCTACCGAACCAAACATGTACGTCAGCATCCAAAAACGATATTTTTCGACATCCTTGGATGCTGGCGTACAGCTTTTTGCATGGGTCCGGCACACATAGTCATCGGGGACGTTCTTAAATGACCAGTCGTTAAAGAACGTCCCCGATAACTAACTAGCCGTGGAAGCGGGCTATAGGCGCAAGTGGCTGCTCGCGAAAGACACGCTCGACGGCGGCGCGGTATTCGTCGACCTTTTTAGTCTTGCGTACGAGCTTGTGAACGGTAGCGGGGTCGGCGAAGGCGCATTTGGCGTAGAACCACCACTCCTTCATGCGAAAGACCGCGTTGCCGCCAATCTCTTCCGCATAGGCCGCAAACAGCATGTCATGGAAACGCTGCAGTTCGGCTGCCGTGGCAGCAGGGCCACCCTTAACCATGCGAGCCAGCGCGGGGTTCGCGAGCAAGCCGCGTCCCAGCATTACATGGCGCGTGCCGGGATAGGCCTCCACCAGCGCATCCATGTCCTCAAGATCAAAGATGTCGCCGTTATAGGCCACGGGGAATGGCGCGCGATCCAACGTCTCGCCGTAAAACGCTTTGCGCGGCGAACCCGTATAGCGATCCCTCTGTACACGCGGGTGCACGATCAGCTCTGCCAGCGGCATGCGGCAGTACAGATCGAGCACGCGCCCGTATTCGTCGTCACTCTCCAACCCCAGCCTGGTCTTTACCGACACCGGCAACGGCGACCGCTCGCACACATCGCTCAGGAACACCTCGAGCTCATCGAGGTTGCGCAGAAAGCCCGACCCTTTGCCCTTCGCGACAACCGTCCCCGAGGGGCAGCCAAGGTTGAGATTGACCTCGCGGTAGCCCATGTCGGCGAGCACGTGTGCTGCCCACACAAACTCGTCCGCATTCTTGGACATAAGCTGGGGAACGACATTAAGTCCCTGGTTATTGGCAGGATCGATCTCCTTAAACGCCTTGCCGCCAAAGCGGTTTCCCACCCGCGGCGGCGGCAAAAACGGCGTGTAATAACAATCGAGCGCGCCGAAGCATTCCGCATGCACGCGACGGAATACATGCCCGGTAATCCCCTCCATAGGGGCCAGCGATAAATTCATCAACATCCATTCTCAAATCAATGTGACAAAGGGACTGTCCCTTTGTCACATAATACGCCCCTGCCATCGCACTTTTGCTGTATGATCGAGCGCCCATCGAGGGCGGGGGTTCTCTATACTAAGTCACATATTTCTTATCCAGCGCTAGCCCGGACTGACGCACCGCGCGCCGCAACGACCGCCACGACACCAAGGACCAGCTATGGCTACACTTTCCGAACAAGAACGCAAGCGCATCCAGCGATACTGCATCTGTCCCAAGGTTGCCGGCGCGGCGCTTGCCATGGCGTTCGTGCTGCCATTTTCGATCATTCCCTTCGAGATGATCGACGACATCGTCTTCCATCACGAAGGCTTCCAAGAAACGGGTATGATAGCCGCCCTGGTGCTCACCGCCGTCGAGCTCGTCATCTTCTGCTATTGCGCGCTCGCACCGCGCTTTGGCATGCGCGGCAAGCAGTGGAAGGAAATGCAGCACCGACTCGTCGTCGAGCAGACCGAGAAAGACCGCTCGGCACAAATCGCAGGCGTTATTGGCACGCAGGCTGCCGCGCGCCTGCTCAAGAACAGCGACAACGAGACCGCGCGCAACCTGGGCGGCGCGGCAGAAGTCGCCGCTGCCGTAGGCGCCGTCGCCACCGCAGCGGACGTACTTACCGAAAGCTATGCCAACGCAAAGGCCATGGCGGAAGCCTATGGCGTGCCTATCCCCCGTGCAAAAAAGTGGATCATCGCGCTTGTGGCGCTGCCCCTCGCAATCGTGTGCGGTGCCTATATCCCGCAGCTGGCACAGGGAAACATCGAGATGCAGGAGAATGCCGAGGCCGCGGCCGAGCAGATCGCCATCGCCCGCAAGACGCTAGAGCCCGCATGCGAGTACGTGTCCGCCGATGACCCTTACGAGCGATATCAAGATTACGGCTATCACGTCCGCGGCTACTTGCACGACGGCGACTCCGATACCCAGAAGACCTATACGTACCTGGATTTCGATAACAAGGGAACGCTCAAGGAAGTGAGTTACATAGCAGAGATCGACCCCCGCGCGAGCCTTGAGGACAACCTCGCCCGCATCGAACTCGACTTGGACGAGCTTTCCTCTGTCGTCCAAACCGTAGATGTCAAGACCATAAGTCCCGAGCTCCTAGCACCGCAAAAGCTCCCCGAAGAGTTTAGGCAAGCTTTCTTGAACGGTTCGCTCTACGAGAGAATCTCCATCAGGACGAGCGACGACCCCATCAAAACGTACTATTCGTTTGACACGGAGCCCGAGGACGAGTTTGACGAATACACCCATCCAAGCATCCGTATCACGTTGATGGGCAAAACGAGCTAGGCGCAAAGGGACAAAGGGGCAGCCCCTTTGTCACATTATTCGGAGCGCAGGGCCTCCACGGGATCCTTCTTGGATGCACTGCGGGCCGGCAGCAGGCCAGCGACAACCGTCAGCAGCACCGAAATCGCGATGAGCACCAGCGCATCCTGCACGGGCAGGCTCATCAGATTGGGTACCTGCTTGGCCGCAAGCGCCCAGGCATTAACCGGAAGGCCCACGGCCACCACGACGACAATGGCAAAGACGCCGGCAATGAGGCCTTCGATAAAGGTCTCGGCATTGAATACGTTGGCCACGTTGCGCTTCGACGCGCCGATCGCGCGCAGGATGCCAATCTCCTTTTTGCGCTCCAGCACGCTAATGTACGTGATGATGCCGATCATGATGGAGCTCACCACCAGGCTGATGCTTACGAATGCGATGAGCACCAAGCTGATGGTGTTCACGATGTCGGTCACCGAACCCATGATGATGCCCATGTAGTCGGTGTACGAGATTGCCTGCTCATCGTGGCCGGCGGCTTTGACCTGCTTGTTGTACGCATCGATATGATCGAGCACGCGCTCCTTGGCCTCAAAGTCACGCGGGAAAATCTTGACCGAGATGGGGTCCGCCTCATCCGCGTAGCCCAACGTGGTCAAATTGTTGTCGTAGGTGAGCTTTGACGCCTTGGCATAGCTCATCATGAGCGAGCTCAGGTCCTCGGCATCCATGTTGAAGTGGATGGCACGAGCAAAGGCGTTCGCATCCACGCGCATGGCGCTCGCCAAGCTGGCAAAACTCGAAGACATCTGCGTCGCCATCTGGTCCATGAGTCCCGCCGCACCCATCTTGAGCTGGGCCGATACCGTCGCCGCAATCTGCTCGCTGATTGTCTTGGTCACCTGGTCCATAGACTGCTGCAGATACGGAGCCAGCTGTTTTTGCACATAGTCGGTCATCGCCTGCTGCAGGCGCTCGGCCAAGGCATCGCCGCCGAGCGCCTTAAGCTGAGCCAAGCATTGCTGGGCGGCGGCATCATGCTCAAGATACGTCGAGAATGCGGCAGCAAGCTTTGACGCGTCCTTAAGATCTTCGGGCGACAGCACCTTAAACTGATCCGACTGCATAAAGCCCTCAAACAGCTGGTTGACAAGCGTTCCCACCTGCTGCATTTGCTCGGGTGTGAGCTCCAAACCGTCAAAAATGCCCGAGAAATCTGGAGCCGGCGCTTTGGCCATGATGTCGCTGAAGTCGATGTCCTTCCCAACGCCCGAAAGGTCAATGTCCAGACCGGACAAGTCGATACCAGAAAGGTCCATACCGCTGGCCGCACCCGAGAGCGCAGGCGTATCGAACGAGAACGCGCTCTTCAGCGCCGCCTCGTCCACACTGAACATACTGCCCAGATCCACGCCTTGCTTGGCCTCGCCTTGCAACTCGTCAAAGGTCTTGCCCGTAAAGACATCCGTCTCGGGGTGGGCAAGCTGTTCCTGCACAATCTGCGAATCGGCAGCACGCTGCATAAGCTGGCGAGTCAGCGCATGCGTATAGGCAATGCCCGGGGATAATGCGCTCGCGTTGGCCGTCTCGTTGGGTCGCACCACGCCCACAATGCGCACGTCGATACCGTCGGCAACCTTGGACGTCATAAAGTCGGCATCGCCGGACATGTCAGTCCACATGCCGGTCTCTTCGTTTTTGCGATAGGCATCGGCCGGCGACAGCACCTTAAACGTCGTGGACAGCGCATCGTCGTAGGTAAAGTCGGCGCCGGTCTCGGGCGTCTCGACCTTGCCATCGGCCGTCATGGCGCTGTTGACCAGATCGTTGAGCTCGTCGATATCCAGCGCGCCGATGCTATAGAGCGTGTAGTCGCCCACCGTTCCGCGGCTCGAAAGCACCATCACGGCCTCGTTGGCTGACGTAGGCCAATGGCCGGCAACAACATCGTACTGGCTGTCGAGCAGGCTCTGGTCGTCAATCATCTCGTTAAAGACCGAGGTTCCCATGGATTCCATGCTCACCGTCGCCGCCGAACTCGCGCCGCCGCTCATGGCCTCGGTCATAGCGTTGGGCACCAGCCGGACAGGCTTCTCATCGCCCTTGCCCGCACGATAGACAACCGGCGTCACGCCATAGCCGTACTGGATGGCATTGACCTCTTTATCGATGCCGTCGCCACCGGCATCGAGCCATGCCTTAAAGCTCGTCATGTCGTTGGACTTAACGCTCGCAAACATATCCTTTACGGCCGTGACCACAGGAATCTTATCGGTTCCCCGAGCCTTGCCGTCAGTGCTGCCGTCGGACGAGCCCTCGTTCTTGGACGTATCGTCATCCGTGGTCCCCTGTCCGCCCATCATGGACGACAGGTCGTAATCCTGCTTGGAAATCGTCAGCGGGTAGCTCGAGAGCGTATCCTCCTCGACCTTTTTGATGTAGCCGTTTACGCCGTTGGAGAGCGCCAGAATCGCCGCGATACCGATGATGCCGATCGAACCAGCAAAGGCCGTCATAGCCGTACGGCCCTTCTTGGTCAAAAGGTTTCGCGCCGAAAGCCCCAGCGCCGTCACAAAGCTCATCGAGGTTTTGCGCGTAGGCTTAGCCTCGCGACGCGCGGCATTGGCAACATCAAAGGGATCGGAATCGTCGGTGATCTTGCCGTCCGCCAGGTTGACGATGCGCGTGGCGTACTGGTACGCCAGCTCGGGATTGTGCGTGACCATGATGACCAGACGGTCGCGCGCAACGTCCTTGAGCAAATCCATGACCTGCACGGATGTCGTTGAGTCTAAGGCGCCGGTCGGCTCGTCAGCCAGCACAATCTCGGGATCGTTGATCAGGGCGCGGGCAATAGCCACGCGCTGCATCTGGCCGCCCGATAGCTGGCTCGGGCGCTTGTTAACGTGCTCGCCCAGACCGACTGCCTCAAGCGCCTTGCGTGCACGCTGGCGGCGCTCGGCATGCCCCACGCCCGTGAGCGTAAGCGCCAATTCCACGTTTTCCAAAATGGTCTGATGCGGAATGAGGTTGTAGCTCTGAAACACAAAGCCAATGCGATTGTTTCTGTAGGCATCCCAATCGCGGTCGCTGAAGTCCTTGGTCGAGATGCCATCGATCAACAGGTCGCCGGAATCGAAATGGTCGAGTCCACCAATGACGTTGAGCATCGTAGTTTTACCCGAACCCGAGGGACCCAGGATGGCTACAAACTCGTTATCGCGAAAAGACAGGCTTACGCTGTCGAGCGCTACCTGCGTAAACGACTGCGTAACGTACCTTTTGCAAATATCTCTGAGATCCAGCATGGACGGCAACCTCTCTCGCGCGGGCGCGCTCGCCCGCTCCCCCGCCGTTCACGTTCGGCGCGCTTGTCCTACTCTATCCTCATTTTTGGCCGATACCAGTGAGGAATGTAACGAACCGCGCCAAAAAACGAACGGGACAGCACGCCGCATGGCGCACCATCCCGCATATAACATCCCCGATGTGACAAAGAGGCTGTCACTTTGTCACATTCCAATGCGCGCTACTTTTCGAGCC
>CAUDCB010000088.1 GCA_958447915.1 uncultured Collinsella sp.
CATTAAGTGGCCTCCTGTTCGTGCGGAACTCGCGATAAAGTTCATATATGGCGGCAGGCGCCCGCCCCGCCCCCGAGGAGCTCCCATCCCAAATCTAAACTCTGTTATCATAATTACGATAATATCCTGATAGCTCAGGAGGTAGCCGTGAATATTCGGCCAGTCTCAGATCTTAGAAATCACTACCCGGACGTTGAACGCGAAGTCGAACAAGAGGGTCCGGTTTTTCTAACTAAAAACGGACGGGGCTCTATGGTCGTCATGAGCTTTGAGCAGTACAAGTCGCTGAGCAATACAATCGAGAGCGCCCTTGATGCCGCTGATCGTCAGGCTGCCAGCATGCAACTTCGCTATACACACGACGATGTCTTTGGCTCTGCCAGAAAAATGCTCAACGGCGGTCTCGATGAACAGGCCCTATAAGCTCGGAAGCTATATCGATACAGAAAGGTCCCCGGCCCTGACCGGCCCAGCGGCCGCATATGAACTTTATCGCGAGTTCCGCACGAACAGGAGGCCACTTAATGTGGCCTCCGTCGTGAGCAGGACTGTAGAGCAGGAAAGTTCATATGCGGCCGTTGGCGCCCGGGCAGCGCCGGGGACCGCGCCTTTGCGACTACAGCGTCATGTTCGGATCGGCGTCGACATCGAACGGCGAGATTTCACCTCGGTCGAATTTACGACGAGCGACCTCCGCGATCATGGCAGCGTTGTCGGTGCATGCCGAGAGAGGCGGCACCGTCACGCGGATGCCCTGGCGCCCGAGCTTCTTGATCATCATCTCGCGCAGATGCGGGTTAGCCGAAACGCCGCCGCCGATACAGTATTCCTTGCATCCGGTGGCATGCAGCGCGTTCTTGGCCTTCTTGTACTGAACGTCAAAGACCGCAGCCTCGAACGAAGCCGCCAGGTCGGGCAGATGAATCGTACGCCCGGCTTTGGTCTCCTGCTCAATGTAGAGCGTCACGGCCGTCTTAAGGCCCGAAAGCGAGAATCGATAGTCTCCCCTACTATTGAGCGCACGGGGGAAGTCAATCGCGCGGGGATTGCCCGTCTCGGCCAGTTTGGAGATGATGGGGCCGCCGGGATAGCCCAGACCCAGCGCCTTAGCCACCTTGTCGAAAGCCTCACCCACGGCGTCGTCGAGCGTCTCACCGAGCACCTCGTAGTCGCCCCACGCCTTGACGTGAACAAGCATGGTATGACCGCCCGAGACGAGTGTGAAGATAAACGGCGGCTTGAGATCGGGTTGCGCCAGCAGGTTGGCAAACAGATGGCCCTCAAGATGATTGACGCACACGAGCGGCTTGCCGGCAGCGTAGGCAAAGCCCTTGGCGAAGGCGACGCCAACCACGAGCGCGCCCACCAGGCCCGGACCCTGCGTCACGCCCACAGCGGCAAGCTCGCTTGGCGCAATGGCTCCACCCGTAAGGCCCAGCGACGCTGCGGCGTCTTCAAGCGCCGCGTCCACGACGCTCACGATAACCTCAACGTGCTTGCGCGAAGCGATCTCGGGCACTACGCCGCCAAAACGGGCATGAAAATCGATCTGCGTCGAAACCTGATTGGCCAGCATATTACCGTCCGCATCGATAATCGCCACAGCCGTCTCATCGCACGAACTCTCGATGGCAAGCACCAGGCGACGGCGCTCAATTTCGGCACGCTCCTCAACGGTGCGCTCGGGTGCAGGTAGCGGCCATACACGCTGCTCAGCCGCCGTCGGCTCGGGCGAAGCGTTGTCGACCGGGAGCACCAAGGGCAGCGGCGCCGTCATGACGATGGCATCTTTGCCAACACCGTAGTAACCGCGACGGCAACCCGCCTCGGTAAAGCCCAGGGAGGCATAGAGCGCAATAGCGCCCTCGTTGCCATCCTCGACCTCGAGCGAGGCGGTCGTACAGCCGAGCATCTGGGCATCGTAGCTCACGTGCGACAGCAGCTTGCGGGCAATACCCTCGCGGCGATGCTTCGGGTCGACGGCAACATCCAGAATTTGCACGTCACCGTCTACGACCATGCCACCGGCAAGCCCCAGCAGTTGACCGTCGTCGTGCGCCACCCACCAGCTGCGTGGCGCCGCAACATCCTCGCCCAGCTCGGACAGGAACATGGCCGGCGTCCACGCCTCGTGCCCAGCGCCTTCAAAGCAGGCGGCCTCCAGCGCACTCGCACCCTCGGCGTCCGCCGCACCCATAGGGCGGAATTGCAGATGGCGACCGGCGAGCTCATCGGCAACGCCCGTAATTTCGCTCTGTGCGCTCTCGGCAAGACCGAGGCGTTTGCGCTCGTTTTCCTCGGCGTCAGAAAGGCGCGTATAGATCGGTAGGACGCGGGCCGGGTCGCCGTCACCCGCGGCATGCGCAAGGAGGAGGCCCTCGCCCGAAGGCCACCACAAGCCGCGTTCTACGCAGCGAGCGGCCTCATCCTCGCCCAGCAGCTTGCCATAGCGCACGAGACCGTCGCCAGTCAGCTGAACCTGGTCCCAGTCCGCGGCTTGGCGCCACTCATCGAGCGCCACGGCGGCCTTGACCACGCGCTCGCGTTCAAACTGACGCTCGGGGCCCTCGTTGCCAAGCACATACAAAGCCGGATACACCTCGCCGCGCATGGCATCGGCCAGAATACCAAGTTTGCCACGCACGCCAGCCTTCCACGCGGTCCATGCGCAGGCATCGAGCGTCGACACACCCAAGAGCGGCACGTTGGCACCGCGCGCCAAGCCCTTGGCGGTGGAAATGCCGATACGCACGCCGGTAAACGAACCCGGACCGCGACCGACGACGTAACTGCCCACGTCAGCACGGTCCATGCCAGCCTGAGCAAGCACGCTGTCGACGGTATTCACGAGCTCCACATTGGCATGGCGACGGCACATATGGTCGCCACTCACCAGCTTCGCCTCGCCCGTCTGCCCATCAATCCAGCTTGCCGCGCAGGCAAGCATATCGGTCGAAGTATCGAGCGCCACCACCAGCGCGTTATCGTTATGCAAGCTCATCTTGTACAGCCTTATCAATCAAATCGGAAAGCTCCGCTGCGCGCTCGCCGTGCGCCTCGAGCGTTATCGTTCGCACGTCGCTATCGTTCTCATCACGCTTAAGCGTTACCGAAAGATACTCGTCTGTCAGTTCGTCCTGGAACTGTTCGCCCCACTCCAGCAGACACGCACCCTCATAGCCCAGTACATCGAAAATGCCCGTATCCTCGAGCTCGTAAGCATGCTCCAGACGGTACAGGTCAAAGTGGAACAGCGGAATACGTCCCTGGTCATGAACGGCCATGAGTGCGAATGTGGGGCTCGTGACCATATGGCCGTCGCCCAGGCCACGCGAAACGCCCTTGGTAAAGTGGGTTTTGCCCACCCCGAGGCCGCCGGTCAAGATCAGCACATCACCATCTTCCAGGCACGGCGCAACCAGCTCGCCAAAATGCTCCGTATCGGCAGAGCAAGCCGTTCTATAAATACCTACCCCCAGGCGCTCCAGGGACATATATGCTCCTTATTATTCCGAGGCACCCTCTGGCGCGGGATGCCGCTCCAGATAGTCGCCCAGCATCTTAAAGTCTTCCTCCAGCAGCTCCTGCCACGCCGGATTACGCAGCGCCGCCGCCGGATGAAACGTGGGCATCACCACAAAATGCCCCATCTGATGGAACCTGCCGCGCAGCTTGGTGATGCCGATCTCGGTCTTAAGCACAAAGTGCGTCGCGGGGTTACCGAGCGTCACGATGATATCGGGCCAAATGCTTCGAATCTGCTCACGCAAAAACGGCGAACAGGCCAGCACCTCCTCGGGCCGAGGATTGCGATTTCCCGGTGGGCGACACTTAAGCACGTTGGCAATGTAGACGTCTTCGCGCTTGAGGCCAGCCAGCGACAGGATGCCGTTGAGATCCTCGCCCGCCGCCCCCACAAACGGTTCGCCTTGCAGATCCTCGTTACGCCCCGGCGCCTCGCCGATAAACATTACGCGGGCGTGGGGGTTTCCCACGCCAAACACGATGTTGTGGCGCGACTGATAGAGCTGGCAGAGATGGCAGTCGCCTAAAACGGCCTCAATCTCCTCGAGCGCAACCTCGCGCGGCGCCTGGTGGCTATGTCCGGGGATGTGCATGACACCCATAGCGGCTCCTACACGTAGATCTTGTCGAGACGCATGCCAAAGCCGCAGGCGACCTCGTAGTTAATCGTGCCGCGCAGTCGGGCCATCTCGTCCATGGTAATCTCGGCATCGCCATCGCGGCCGACAATAATCATCTCGTCACCATGCTCGGCCTCGGGAATCTCATGTGCCGGGTTGGACTGAATGGCGACCATAAACTGGTCCATGCAGATGTTACCCACCTGACGCACGCGCTCGCCGCGATACAGCACGTCCATACGATTGGAGAGCGTACGCGAAAGACCGTCGGCATATCCAATCGGCAGCGTGCAAATCTGAACGCGCGTACGCGGCACGCGGTAGGTAAATCCGTAGCCCACGCCCTCGCCCATCGCAGGATGCGCCACGCGTGTCACGCGCGCATGCACGCTCATAACAGGATCGAGCTGCATCACGCGACCACTCAGCTCGCATGGTTGCATGCCATACAAGCCAACGCCGGCGCGAATCATATCAAAATGCATCGAGGAATCGAGCATCGAGGACGGCGTGTTGGCGCAGTGCACGATACCGCACTCAAAACCCGCGTCCTTAATGGCCTGAACGGCCTCGGTAAAGCGTTGGCACTGCAGTTTGTAGTCCCAACCCGAAGGTTCATCGGCCGTGGCGAAGTGCGTAAAGACGCCATCACACTGGATACCGCGATGGAAGCTAATACCACGAACAAAGTCGAGCACCTGCGTGTAGTGAACACCGATGCGGTTCATGCCCGTCTCGATGGCTAGATGGTACTTGCCCACCTTGCCTGCCGCGACAGCGCACTCGCCATAGGCAAGGGCGAAATCGGACGTATAGACCGAAGGCATAATGTCAAACTCAAGCAGTGTGGGGATAGCCTCGATAGGCGGCTCGCTCAAGATCAGGATGGGCTTGGTAATTCCGCCCCGACGTAGCTCAACACCCTCGCTGACCGTCGCCACCGCGAACATGTCGGCTCCAGCCGAGTACATGATTTTGGCGCACTCAACGGCACCATGGCCATAGGCATCGGCCTTGACCACGCAGCACAGTCGCTGACGTGGATCGAGCAGGTTCTTGTAAGCCCTCGTGTTGCGGCGAAGCGCCCCTCGGTCAATCTCAACCCAGGACCAGCGCGTCAAATCGGCTTTATTCATGATTAGTCATCCGACCCTTCGTCCATGATTCCCAGATCATCGAGTGCATCCTTTGCCGCCAATTCCATGGCAGGACCGATCAAGTCGATCAGATCGGTCGCAATAACACTCTTCTCACCATACTCCGTCGCCGCGGCAAAACCCGCGTAACTGTGAAGCGCAACGGCATACGAATACAGTAGCTCCCAGCGATCCATCTCATCACGCATGGTAGCCAGTGTGCCAGCCAAAATGCCCGCAAGAACATCGCCCGAGCCGGCAGTCGCCAACGACGCCGGACCCGAGAGCGGCAAAAGCACACGCTCAACGCCACAGATAGCCGTCGTCGGACCCTTGGCAATAACCACGAGATTGTCGGAGCCAGCAGCCCAGACAACCTTCTGCGCGGCCGCGATTGCAGTCCCCAGATCGTTAACCTCGTCACCGGCAACCAAACGCGAAAGCTCGCGATAGTGCGGCGTCATGACGAGCGGTTGCTCACGGCGGTACATCTCAGGGTTGCTATCGATACCGTCGATAGCAATCTTAGCAAGGCAGTTGAGCGCATCGGCATCAAGGATCAGCGGCACATCAAGCTCCAACAAGCCCGAAACCACCTGCATGGCACCGGCAGACGTCGTCATGCCGGGACCGCACAGTACGCAGCTGTACTTCTTTGCAATCTCGCACACGGTCATACGCGCAGCGGCACCAAAAGAGCCGCGGGAATCGGACGGAATAGCAAAAACCGGAATCGAGGGAAGCGCCATACGAATAAGATTGGCACACGCATCGGGCGTCGCGACAGCCACATAGCCGGCACCCGCGCGGGCAGCAGACTTGGCGGCCATAATGGCAGCGCCAGGATACTGCGCCGAACCGGCAACAATAAGGACGGAACCGCGAGAATATTTATCGATATTCGTGGGCAGCGGAGCAAAGAAATCCACCAGGTCACCGGGCTCGACTATCTCGGCGGCATGGTCGACATCATCGATGACCTCATCAAGGCGGTCATAGAGGCTACCGCACACCAGATCACCGGCGTACTCTGGGCCATCAGCGCTGTAGAGACCAATCTTGGGCGTGATCATCGTAACCGTGCGCTCGGCACGGATGCAGTCGTCGTCGACAACACCGGTCTCGGCATTCAGACCCGAAGGGACATCGATGGACACCACATGGTCGGCACAGTCGTTAACTGTCGGAATCCAGATGGAGAACGGTGCACGCAAGTCACCGTGGAAACCGGTACCAAAAATAGCGTCAACAACAACGTCGGCCTTATCGATCAAAACCTCAAGCTCATCTCGTGAGGGACCGACGCACACATGTACGTCACGACCGGCGGTACGGCGGGCAACATGGCGAGCCAGAGCGGCAGGAATCTCATCCGGCTCAACCGGAGACACGATATCTACGTCAACGCCTTTATGACTCAAGATATCAGCCGCAACCCAGCCGTCACCACCGTTGTTGCCAAAACCGACCAGAACAAGGACGCGATCGGGATTGAGTTTTAGAATTTCACTAGCGGCAAACTCACCCGCCAGTTCCATAAGCTCGGCCTTCGAAGTTCCTTCGCGTTCGATAATATCCTCGAGGCGAACGACTTCCTCGGTACTCAAAACCGGTTTCATCTATGCTCCTAGCGTATCTTGCGAAGCATCGCCCTGGTGCTCCGTCAAAGCTGAATTTTGCAGTTGCTCAAGCTCATCTAAAACCGAGCGAGCCTCTTTAAATGTTTGTGCAACGCGTTCCTTGGTGCTCACCTTTTCTTCCTTAGGCTTTGGTCGAGCATCCTCGGTGATCGCAATGGCATTGGCTACGGCCAAATCACCCGTCAAGGTAATAGAAAGCGCAACTTCAACGACACCCAACTCTTGGGCAATCTCGAGCGCACGACCCGAAAGCACCGCTTTAGGCTTTCCGAGTTTATCACGCGTTACCGAGACGTCTTTGCGGCCGACACCCTGACTAAAACCCGTACCAAGAGCCTTGAGAACCGCTTCACGAGAAGCAAAACGGCTCGCATAGTGCGCCGCAGGACGCGATGAAGCGTCGCAATATGCGCGCTCTTCTTCGGTAAACACACGCCGAGCAAACGACGGCGTCTTTTCAAGGATTGATTTCATGCGGGAAATCTCGACGATATCAACGCCGATACCAGCTTCAGCCATGTTCACCTCCATATTGCACAGACTAAGTTATTGTAGCCCGTTAACGGAAGATGCGACAAACGAGGGTCATAAAACACAGCGAGTTTGTTAGATCTGGCTTTAAATCAGAACCACCCTTAAAAAGGGTGGTTTGCTCTTGGGGTATA
>CAUDCB010000089.1 GCA_958447915.1 uncultured Collinsella sp.
CTGGCCGCTTGGTACGGCCTGGGTACTGCCTGCGAGCAGCTTGGCGACCTTGATCAGCTCAAGGCTGCCTACCAGGAGTGGCCGTTCTTCCGCACCTTTATCGACAACATCGAGATGTCGATCGCCAAGACCGACCAGCGCATTGCCAAGATGTACCTGCACCTGGGCGATCGCCAGGATCTGTCCGAGAAGGTCTTCACCGAGATGCAGCTCACCCGTAAGTGGGTCCTTGCCATCGTCGGTGACGAGTGGCCGCTACAGCGCCGCCGCGTGCTTGGCTGCGCTGTCCGCGTGCGCAACCCCTATGTCGACGCCCTGTCCATCGCACAGGTCCGCGCCCTTCGCGAGGTGCGTATGAACCAGGACGAGATGGCCGAGGAGAAGAAGGCCGAGTACATGAGCCTGATTCTTTCGACTGTGGCCGGCGTCTCGGCAGGATTGCAAAACACGGGGTAATCGATAGCCCTGCGGCTCTCACCGGGACCCGATGGGTTTCCCTCTGAATGCGTCCTCGCACTTGAAGCCCCCTTATCCTGCTCCTTCGGAGCTGCGGATAAGGGGGCTTCGTGCTGCGGAATGCATTCAGAGGGAAACCCATCGGGTCCCTTCGTCCTCGGTCTTCAGGGATTAGAGTTGAGGAGAAGAATGGCGCGCTTCGCGCGTTTTGGAGGGGGTCTATCCTGGTGGCGCATTTGGCGCTTCTCGCCTTACGACTGTAGCGGCCGCGGTCCCGTTTGGGATCGCGACGGTTTTGTTGTGGGTCAAATATGAACGTTGTGTTAATGAATCGGTGGACGGTGGTGTTTTTCGGTGAGCGGCGTATCCTTCCAACGGTTTATCTAGTGTGTCAGTTGAAAGGAAGAGGGCGCTCGTCATTGTTTGAATGTGAACTGCCGTTTGACCACAAGACGTTGCATCTGGAACTCGAGGATAAGAACTTCGCGGGTGTGATGGAAGGTCATCAAAACGAGTTTAAGACCACGAAATCGCAGGAAGAGCTGGTGGAGGAGTCGCTTGCCAACCCTTACGGCTCGCCTTCGCTCGAGGAGCTTTGTGCTGGCAAGAAGGATATTGTCATCATTAGCTCCGACCATACGCGTCCCGTTCCCTCGCGTGTGACGATGCCTATTCTGCTGCATCACATCCATTCCGCTGCGCCTGAGGCTCGCGTGCGTATTTTGGTTGCTACGGGTATGCACCGTCCGTCGACGCACGAGGAGCTCGTCAACAAGTACGGCGAGGAGATCGTTGCCAACGAAGAAATCGTTATGCACGTCGCGACTGACGACAGCATGATGAAAAAGATCGGCACCCTGCCTTCTGGTGGCGAGTGCATCATCAACAAGATTGCGGCCGATTGCGATCTGCTGCTTGCCGAGGGCTTTATTGAGCCGCACTTCTTTGCCGGTTTCTCTGGTAGCCGCAAGTCCGTCCTGCCTGGCATCGCCAGCTACAAGACCATCATGTACAACCACAACGGTCAGTTTGTGAACGATTCCCACTCGCGTGCCGGCAACCTGTGCCACAACCACGTGAGCGAGGACATGTTTGCCGCCGCCGAGATGGCTCACCTTGCCTTTGTGCTCAACGTGGTGCTCAACGGCAAGCACGAGGTCATTGGCTCCTTTGCCGGCGACATCCACAAGGCGCACGAGGCTGGCTGCGAGTTCGTGAAGAGCCTTGCCGGCGTTGAGCCCGTCGAGTGCGAGATCGCCATCACCACCAACGGTGGTTACCCGCTCGACCAGAACATCTACCAGGCCGTGAAGGGCATGTGCGCTGCCGAGGCCA
Source organism: uncultured Collinsella sp. (assembly GCA_958447915.1). Classification (GTDB taxonomy): domain Bacteria; phylum Actinomycetota; class Coriobacteriia; order Coriobacteriales; family Coriobacteriaceae; genus Collinsella. The sequence goes on from CAUDCB010000089.1 coordinate 1,792, forward strand.
CGCTTCCCGAGGGCGGTGTGATCATCGACGTCGCCGGTTGTGCCGACGGTCACGGCGGCGAGGGCTTCTATCACAACATCGCCGACAACGATCCGGCAGAGTTTGAGCGCGCCTGCATCGATCGTCCTAAGGACGAGACCCTGCCCGACCAGTGGACGAGCCAGATCTTTGCCCGCATCCTGGCGCATCACCCTGTGATCATGGTCACCGACCTGTGCGATCACCAGATGCTCAAGGATATGCACATGACGCCGGTCAACACTATCGAGGAAGCGCTCAAGCTCGCCTTTGAGATGAAGGGTGCCGATGCCAAGGTCGCCGTCATCCCCGATGGCCTGGGTGTTGTTGTCGCACAGCACTAGTGCGCGGCTTAAACGAATCGTTTATAACCGACAAGAAAGATAAGGTTTTATGCTTACCAAACTCCTCTGCGAATTCGGCGCAACGGCCCTCATGATCGTCTTTGGCGTGGGTGTTCACTGCGATACCGTGCTCAAGGGCACCAAGTATCAGGGCTCCGGCCATATGTTTGCCATCACCACCTGGTCCTTTGGCATCTCGGTCTGCCTGTTTGTCTTTGGTGGCGCTGTGTGCATGAACCCCGCCATGGTGCTTGCCCAGTGCATCGTCGGCCTGGTGCCGTGGGGCAACTGCATCCCCTTCATGCTTGCCGATATGCTCGGCGGCTTTGTGGGTGCCGTGATCGCTTGGTTTATGTATGCCGATGAGTTCAAGGCTTCCGAGGGCGTCGTCGACCCCATTGCCCAGCGCAACATCTTCTCGACCAACCCCACCACCGAGGGCACGAACTATGCTCGTAACTTCTTCTGCGAGGCTATCTGCACCTTCGTGTTCATCAGCGCCATCCTTGCTGCCGCTAGCCGCGCCGGCGAGAACGTTCTGATGCTCGCAATCTGCGTCGGCCTGATCGTTTGGGCTGTCGGCATGGGCATGGGCGGCATCACCGGCTTCGCCATGAACCAGGCTCGTGACCTTGGTCCTCGCATGGCCTATCAGGTGCTGCCGATTAAGAACAAGGCCGATAACAACTGGAAGTACGGCCTGCTTGTTCCTGGCATCGCGCCGTTTGTCGGTGCTATTGTGGCCGCGCTGTTTGTGCACGGCTTCTTGGGCATGTTCTAGTCGAAGGCAATTGATATAACGTCCGGGTCCGGCATAGGTTAACTTTCCGCCGCGTCCTCGGACATGCAAGAAGCTCCCGCTGCGCACTTCGTGCGGCGGGAGCTTCTTGCGTCCTGCGGAATGCGGCGGAAAGTTAACCTATGCCGGACCCTGCGGGAATCCAGTTGGATTGGAACAAGCAACCCAACATATATCTGAATTTGGATGGGAGGGGCTTGTTGCTGATAGGGGCGTTGAGCTGTTGTTGACACTTTGGGATGCGTGGCGCCCTGGGTTGGGGTGATGCTTTGGGATGAGCTTCTTACTTAGTTGAAGAGGGGCTTTATGGCTGAGAGGTAGTCTTTGGCTACGTCGGCCTTATCTGCTTGGAAGTTGTGCCAGGCCCACCATTGGACCATTCCTACGAAGCTTGAGGCTATGTGGTGTAGTAGGAAGCTTCGGTCCATGGTGGCGGCGGCGCCGTTTGGGTCGGTGGGGACGGTTTCGGCTGCTCGTGACATGATGGTCTTGCGTAAGCAGTCGGCGAAGACGCGTGAGCCGGCGCCGGCTACGAGGGCTCGTACGCCCTGGCGGCGTTCCCAGAGGTTGTTGAGGATATGCTCGACTTGTACGAGCGGATCATCGAGCGGTGTGCCATCGTCGTCGAGGGCGTGGGTGCAGATGTCGCTCACGAGTTCGGACAGTAGGTCATCCTTGCTCTTGAAGAGACCGTAGAACGTGGCTCGACCCACATGGGCGCGAGTGATGATGTCGCCGACGGTGATCTTGCCGTAGTCCTCTTCGCGCAGCAGTTCGGAGAACGCCGCGACGATGGCGGCGCGGCTTTTTGCCTTGCGGGCATCCATGGCTATGCGTCCGTGTGAACGAGCAGGCAGCGGAGCGTACCGGAGCAACCCTCGTAGGGGCGCTTACCGGCGCCGTAGCCGACGGCCTCGATGCGGTAGCGGGCCGGCAGGTGCTCGGACGTGCGCAGTGCGGCGACGATGGCGGCGCCCGTGGGCGTCACGAGCTCACCGGCGACTGGCGCGGGCGTGAGGGCGATATTGCCCGCTTGGCACAGGTTGACGACAGCGGGGACAGGAATGGGCATAAGGCCGTGGGCACAGCGGATGGTGCCGTGACCCTCGGAGAGCGACTCGACCACGATGTCCTCAATACCTAGGTCATCGAGGCAGATGGCGACAGAGCAGACGTCGACGATGGAGTCGATGGCGCCCACCTCGTGGAACATGACGGTCTCGGTCGTTTTGCCGTGGGCCATGGCCTCGGCGGCGGCGAGCGCGGTAAAGATGGCGAGCGCGCGACGCTTGGCGCCATCGCTTAGCTGCGAGCCATCGATGATGGCGGTGACGTCCGCCAAAGAACGGTGGTGATGGTGGTGGGCGTGATGGTGGCCCTCGTGTCCATGGCTCTCATGGTCGTGCTCGTGGCAGTGGTCGTGCTCGACATAGTCGTGATGATGGTGCTCGTGCTCGTGCTCGTGCTCGTGCATATGCTCATGCTCGCGTTCGACAGCAGCCTCATTACCGTAGAGCCAGGCCATATCGTGATCATGGTTCTCGAGGCCCTCTGCAAGCTGGACGTCGAAATCGCAGGCGTCGATGCCGTGCTTGTTTACGCGCGTGACAGCGATCGAAAAGCCGTCGACCGGCAGCGTGGCGAGCTGTTCGCGCAGGTGTTCCTCGTTGGCGCCCAGGTCGAGCAGGGCCGCGACGGTCATATCGCCGCTGATGCCCGAGGTTCCGTCGATGATAAGCGTGTGCTGATGGTTGGACATGGGATGCTCCTTAGCGGGCGCAGGGCGTGCCGGCGCTCAGATGATTGATAAGACTTGCCTGGTAGGCGGCGCCAAAGCCGTTGTCGATATTGACGACCGAGACGCCGCTGGCGCAGGAGTTGAGCATGGCGAGCAGCGCGGCCACGCCACCAAAGTTCGCGCCGTAGCCCACGCTGGTGGGAACGGCGATGACCGGGCAACTCACCAGGCCGCCGATGACGCTCGCCAGGGCGCCTTCCATGCCGGCGATGGCGATGACCACCTGTGCCTGGGCAAGTTCCTCGGCATGCGCGAGCAGACGGTGCAGACCGGCGACACCCACGTCGTAGAGGCGGTCGACCTCGTTGCCATAGAACTCAGCCGTCAACGCGGCTTCCTCGGCGACGGGCAGGTCGCTCGTGCCGGCGCAGGCGACAACGATGCGTCCGTTGCCGGTAGGGGAGGGCTTGCCGCCCACGAGGGCGAGCTGTGCGTCCGGGACATATCCCAGGTCGATGCCGTTGTCGAGGAGCTCCGAGGTGCGGGCGGCCTTTTCGGCGTCCAGGCGCGTGACCAGGATGCGCTCCTGGCCGGCATCGCGCAGCGCTTTGATAATGGCGGCAATCTGATCGGCGGTTTTACCGGTACCGTAGACAACCTCGCCGGCTCCCTGGCGCACCCCGCGCGAAAGATCGAGCTGCGCAAAGCCCAAATCGGCGGTCGGAGCCGTCTGGATGCGCGTGAGGGCGTCGGCAGGGGTGACTGCTCCGCCGGCAACATCGCTCAGCAATTGCTCAAGATCTCGCTTATCCATATATGTTCCCTTCGACGGCGCAAAGTCTAGCACTCAAAGGGTATGTTTCCGAACACTAAGACAAAATTGTTCGGAAACTATAGGACAGACTGATTCAGTTGTTAGACGGATTGGCTAGTCACGCAGAATGATGTCCATGGCGAGCATCAGGTTGCGCTCGTCGATGGCAAACGGGGCGGCCTCGCGCGTCTTGGGCTTGGCGCAAAATGCGATGCCGGTGCCCGCGGTCTGAATCATGGGGATGTCGTTGGCGCCGTCGCCAATAGCGACCGTGTGGGCCATGTCGACGCCGCACTCAACTGCCCAATCTAGCAGCTGAATGAGCTTGGACTCCTTGGTCACGATGTCTGCCGTCAGCTTACCGGTGAGCTTGCCGTCCACGACCTCCAGGCGGTTAGCGAGGCAAAAGTCGATGCCCGCGGCGGCCACGATCTTGTCGGCGACCTCGTGGAAGCCGCCACTCACGACGCCGACCTTCCAACCCTTGCTGTGCGCCGAGCGCACAAGCTCCAGCGCGCCGGGGGTAAACGTCACGCGCTCAAAGGTGCGCTCGAACACGCTCTCGTCCAGGCCGGCGAGCAGCCCCACGCGCTCCACGAGCGCCTGCTTAAAGTCAAGCTCGCCGCGCATGGCGCGTTCGGTGATCTGTGCCACCTGCTCGCCCACGCCGGCCTCTTCGCCCAACAGGTCGATGACCTCCTGGTTGATGAGCGTGGAGTCGATATCCATAACGATGAGGCGTGCAGTCATGGCGGGCCTTTCCGAGTGCTGTTTTATTGGGGCATATTGTCGCACGTGACGAGCGCGGGCGGGTGTCGCGGCGCGTCAATTGTTTCGTCTCCGTCAAGTCTTTGGGCAGGAGCCACTTTTTCGCGGCACATCGACGCGAGTGCGATAAGATAGAACGCCATGTCTGGCTGCGCGGTTTACGCAGGCTGGGCAAATCTGTACGACGCCGCCCGGAACGACACGGGGCGGCACAGATCCATAAAGGAGGATCACTGGTATGAGCCAGACCCGTCCCATCGATGAGCATTCCATGCACACCCGTACCTGCGGCGAGCTTCGCTTCGAGAACGTGGGCGAAGAGGTCACCCTCACCGGTTGGGTGAGCCGTCGCCGCGACCACGGCGGCCTTATCTTCTGCGACCTTCGCGACCGTGAGGGCATCACGCAGCTCACCTTCGACCCCGAGCATTCTGACGGCGATGCCTTTAAGATCGCCGAGACCATGCGTCCCGAGTGGCCCATCAAGATCCACGGCGTCGTGCGCGCTCGTGGCGAGGAGACCACCAACACCAAGCTCGCGACTGGCGAGATCGAGGTCCTGACCGACCACGCCGAGGTGCTCAACACGTCCGTTACCCCGCCGTTCCAGATCGAGGACGGTATCGAGACCAGCGAGGACACCCGCCTGCGCTATCGCTATCTGGACCTCCGTCGTCCCGAGATGATGGCCAACCTCAAGCTGCGCTCCGACTTCACCTTTGCCATTCGCGAGGCGCTGCACAACCGTGAGTTCATGGAGGTCGAGACGCCCTCCCTGTTTAAGTCCACGCCCGAGGGCGCCCGTGACTTCATCGTTCCCAGCCGCATCCAGCCGGGCAACTTCTACGCTCTGCCGCAGTCCCCGCAGCTCCTGAAGCAGCTGCTTATGGTCGGTGGCGTCGAGCGCTACTATCAGGTTGCCAAGTGCTTCCGCGACGAGGACCTGCGTGCCGATCGTCAGCCCGAGTTCACCCAGGTCGATATCGAGATGTCCTTCGTTGACCAGAACGACGTCATGAGCGCGCTCGAAGAGGTCCTGTCCGATGCCTTCGGCCGCATGGGCGTCGAGATGCCCACGCCGCTGCGTCGCATGGATTATTGGGAGGCTATGGATACCTATGGCTCCGATAAGCCCGACACCCGCTATGGCATGCACCTGGTCGACCTGACCGACATCTTTGCCAACTCCAAGTTCAAGGTCTTTGCGACTGCCGCAAACGAGGAGGGCTCTGTCGTCAAGGCCATCAACGCCAAGGGCG
>CAUDCB010000090.1 GCA_958447915.1 uncultured Collinsella sp.
CCCTGACCGCCGGTATCATGGCCGAGGGCGGCCGTCCGCACTGCTGCGGCGTTATCCCTACGCCGGCCGTGGCACTGCTCACCGTTCAAAATGAGCTCGACGGCGGCATCGTCATCTCCGCTTCGCATAATCCGCCGGAGTTCAACGGCATCAAGTTCTTTAGCCGCAAGGGCATGAAGCTTCCCGATGCTGTCGAGGAAGAGATCAGCGCCTGGGTCATGTCCGAGGAGGCCATGGCTGCCGACACGCTGCCGACCGGCGCCGGTGTGGGTCACATCATCAAGATGAAAGATGCCCGCAAGGCCTATGTCGATCATGCCATCAGCACGCTCGACGGCCTTAAGCTCGATGGCCTGGTTGTTGCCGTCGACTGCGGCCACGGTGCTTCCTGCCAGACCACGCCCGCCGCGCTGCAGCGCCTAGGTGCCACGGTTCATGCCATCAACACCGATTACTGCGGCACAGACATTAACGTTGAGTGCGGCTCTACGCACCTTGAGCCCCTGCGCGAGCTCGTGCTGCGCACCCACGCCGACATCGGCCTGGCCCACGACGGCGACGCCGATCGCGTGCTGTTCGTGGACAGCGAGGGCAACGAGATCGATGGCGACTACATTCTTGCCATCTGCGGCTCCGATCTGGCCGCTCGCGGCAAGCTCGCCAATTCCGAGATCGTATCGACCGTTATGTGCAACCTGGGCTTCTCCATCGCAATGAAGGAGCAGGGCTTCGAGATGGTCCAGACCGCCGTGGGCGACCGCTATGTTCTTGAGCGCATGCTCGTGGATGGCGCCGTCATCGGTGGCGAGCAATCCGGCCATATCATCTTCCTGGAGCACAACACCACCGGTGACGGTCTGGTGACGGCTCTGCAGCTGCTGGCCGTGCTCAAGCGCACCGGCCGCACCCTCACCGACCTTGCCGGCATCATGAAGAAGTACCCGCAGGTACTCGTCAACGTGCATTCCGACAACAAGGCCGGCCTGGACGATTGCCAGCCCATTTGGGACGCCGTCGCTGCCGCCGAGAAGGAGCTCAACGGTCGCGGCCGCATCTTGGTGCGCCCGAGCGGTACCGAGCCGCTGGTTCGCGTTATGGCCGAGGCGGAGACGCACGAGCTGACCCAGCGCGTCGTCGACGACATCGTCGAGGTTGTCAAGCGCGAACTTCCCTAATGGTCAAAAACGGGTGCCAAGTGGTAAACTGTTAAGGCTATTTTGATTGGTATGTCCGAGGGGGAGCATGTTCACTAAAGTCCTAAGGTCTTTTGGTATGCGTGGTCGAGTCCTTACGCTGGATGCTCCCATCTCGGGCGATGTCATTCCGTTGTCTGAGGTCAATGATCAGACATTTGCCACCGGCCTTTTGGGCCAGGGCGTGGCGATTCAGCCTACCGGCATGCGTGTGATTGCGCCGGCAGACGCCAAGGTCGAGGCCATTTTTCCCACGGGTCACGCCGTTGCGCTCAACACGGTCGATGGCTTAGACGTGCTCATCCATGTTGGTTTGGACACTGTTCAGCTTGAGGGCAAGCACTTTACTGTACATGCGCAAGTGGGTGACATCGTCCATAAGGGCGATGTGCTCATCGAGTTCGATCGCGAGGCAATTGCTGCCGAGGGTTACGATGTGACGGTTCCCATCTTGGTGTGCAACTCCGTTGAGTTCTCGAGCATCAAAGGCTCCGTTGGCGAGCATGTCGAGGAGATGGACCAACTCATCGTCGCGCGTGAGCGCTAGCAGGGCGCTTTGCCTTTAGCCTACAATTCAAACACGTTTATGGAGGGCGCCCTTGAAAGAGGGCGCCCTCCGTGGCAAGATGGGATTTGTCCGAAGCTAAACGGCTTTGGGTCACCGTGGACGGGCAGGGGCCTCGACGCGGGTAGACACGAGACACATACATTACGCGACCTCGCCCTGGTGGCCGCACACGTTGGTTGCGGCCGACGCGGGCCGCGGGCAAGTGCTTGTAAGGGGAGCCTTGCCTCTCTTGTACGAGAAAGGACGCGTAATGAAGATCATTAAAGCTAAAGACTACGAGGATATGAGCCGCAAGGCCGCCAATATCATCTCGGCCCAGGTTATCCTCAAGCCCGATTGCGTGCTGGGTCTTGCCACCGGCTCCACCCCGATTGGCGCCTACAAGCAGCTCGCCGCTTGGTACAAGAAGGGTGACGTCGACTTTGCCGAGGTCAGCACCTACAACCTTGACGAGTATCGTGGCCTTTCGCACGACGATCCCCAGAGCTACCACTACTTTATGCGTGAGAACTTCTTCGATCACATTAACATCGACCTGAACAACACGCATGTGCCTGATGGCTCCAATCCCGACGCTGCCGCTGCCTGCTCTGAGTATGACAAGATCGTCGCTGCTGCCGGTTACCCTGATCTGCAGCTGCTCGGCATCGGTAACAACGGTCACATTGGCTTCAACGAGCCCGATGATCACTTCTCCAAGGGTACGCACTGTGTCGACCTTACCGAGAGCACTATTCAGGCCAACAGCCGCCTGTTTGACAGCATCGACGACGTGCCCCGTCAGGCCTACACCATGGGCACTCAGACCATCATGTATGCCCGCATGATCCTGGTTGTCGCCAATGGCGAGGCCAAGGCTCAGGCCGTGCATGACATGTGCTTTGGTCCGGTTACCCCCGAGTGCCCTGCCTCGATCTTGCAGCTGCACACCAACTGCGTTGTCGTTGCCGACGAGGCCGCCCTTTCGCTCTGCGAGTAGCGAAAGCCTATCACCTCGACATAGCTTTGCCGAAGGCCTCCGCTTTGCGGGGGCCTTTTTGCTGAGCGTACGCCGTGTACTTGACGAAAACCTTGCCGCGAACTTGACGGGTACGTCTGGTGCAGCATGATTCATTCCATAACAGATACTATGCATAAATGCTATGAAAAGGTCGCAGACGGTAGCTGGCGCTAGGTGAGTTGCGCAACATAATTAAACAGCGTTCATTTGAGGTACACTGCCAAAGGATGGGACAAGCTGGCAAGCGCATTGACCTGCGCAAAGACTGATTGGTTGGGGGATAAGTTTCAATCGGACCACGCTGAACAAAAACTTGCCATTTGCGTACCAACAAACATCCTAAACCGTAGCATCGCTCTATTCATCTAGCGATACATATGGTCTAGCGTTACGGTGTCCATGTGGTCGAGTTGAGGAGCGGGCATGGTTAACGATTTGGGCAATACGGACGACCTCGAGCTTATGCCGCTGGGCAGTAGCTATATGGTGCGGCGCGATCGCTTGATGAACGAACTTATCGCCAAGGGCCGAAAGGCCGGCATCGTAGTCCTCTACGCGCCTGATGGCTTTGGGAAAACCTCGGTGCTGCTGCAGTATGCCCAAGAGGTTAAAAGCGATCCGACGCGAGGCCCCGTGCGAATCATCGAGGCAGACCGCGCCATTGGGCGCGAGGTGTTTATGCAGCTCGAGGTCGTTACCGAAGAGCTTAAGGACAAACCGCACTCCCTGATTGCAATCGATAACGTGCCTAACCTCAGCCAGAGCGAGACCGAGGAACTGATTGACCGAATCCGAAGTCTGCGTGCTATGGGGGTTGGGGTCTTTATGAGTTGCCGTCCTTCGAATCGCCAGCTGATTCACGGACTGGGCGATTCGATTAAAGTCAACGCGCAGATGCTCAAGGTGCATGCCTATGAGTATTCGGCGTGGGCATCGGCGTTTTCGATCAGCACATCGCTCGACTTCTATCAGCTTACGCAGGGCGTGCCCGAGCTCGTCTCGGCTATGCAGTCGGGACTATACGGGCAGGGAGACGTTGCCCAGATGCTCGAAAACGAGATCGTCAATATCTACGGCGCGGCACTTGTTGATCTGGCGTCGCTCGAGAACAACGCCCTGTTTAGCGTGGCATGCTTGATGGTCTTAATGGGTGAGGGCAATATTTCGGAGCTCGAGGCTTGCGGTGTTAGGCTTTCGGCGATTGACCAGTCCTATCTTGTCCGCGATTATCCCATTTTTGGCGTTGATCCGGCAGACCGGAGCTTTACCTGCTTGGGTACCGAGGACAACGCACGCCTACGATTGCGCAAGCTGGTCGCCGAAATTCGCCCCGAACTCGTTGTGCGGGCGGCGCGTATATTGATTAAAGCGGGGCGCTGCGATACCGCGATGGACCTCGCCGACGCGTTTTTGGACCGCAGTGCGGTGTTGGAGCTTGCCGGGCAGTATGGGGTCGATCTGGCCCTGACAGGGCATGGAGGGGATGTCTGCCGCGCGGCGCTGGGAAAGTCCGTGGCAGATGACCGGGCCTCGGAGCCGACGCCTGACGAGGCACTCGGCATCTATCTGGCGGCGGTGAGCGTCTCCAATACAAAGCTCGCGCGGTATATGGCCTCAATTATCGAGCGTGCGGGCGAGCAAGCGATTTGCGAGCTCGATCCCGTGTCGTGGAAGGTGGCACACGCGTTTACGGCCGCCTGTTATGGAGATAGCGGTCTGGGGCTTCCGGCAAGCCGTACAGCGTTGGAAAGTGAGGCGTCTTGTGCCGCACTCGACATGCTGTCCGCACATGTCGAGATAAAGCATGGGCTGACCGAGCGGGCGAAGGGTGGCGAGATCCTCGCGGGGCTCAAAACGGATAAGGCCTACGATTGCGAGCTCGATATCGTGGGGACGTTTATGCGGGCGGACCGCATGTTGACGGAGCTATTTGATGGATCGTATGCGGGAGTCGATGAGCGTGATGACGAGATGGCCCTGACGCTCGAGGCGCTCGAAGCGCGTGGAATCCGAGCGCTCGCCATCTGGGTGCGCATGGTGTTATCGGCGCGGCGCCTGCTTGCCGGCATGCCGGTGACCGACGAGCAGGCATTCAATGAGCTCGACCGTTTTGCCGTGCGCGTGCGTGACAATCAAGTCCAGTTGTTTGGCTTGATACTGGAAGGCTGGCAGTCGCTGGCCGAGGGGCGTCCGGTCAATGCCAAATTCCGTGCGGTGCAGGTGCTCAGGCTTGCCGAGGAATCGATTGGATACATACGCGACAACGCACTGCTGCTAGAGCGCGCGGCGTACTTACGCAATACATCGATGGTATCGGTGCGCGAAGAGGCAGAGCTGCTCGATTTGAGTCGGACGCAGGTCGGTGGTGCCGAGGCTTGGATGGTGGCGCTGCATTTGGCCTCCGCGGGCCGCGATAGCGACCTTGCAGCCTGGATGTCCATGAACCGCCCGGGGATTTTGGATCCGTCGTATCGGCTGTTTGCGCGTCTTGCGATGCATTGTCTGGGTGAGCCGGCTGCTAGAATTCGAAAGAAGCTCCCGGTGCGCGAGCTGTCGCGGTATTCGCTGCGTGACGACTTTGAGGGCGAAGGCGAGCGTCTGTTCCAGGCCGGCGATGCCGAGGGTGTCGATGCGATTGGCCATATCGAGATTCGCATGTTTGGGGCGTTTCGCGCCGAGCGCGACGGGTTTCCCATCACGGATAAGATGTGGCGCCGCAAGAAAGCGGCGACGCTTGCCGAGCGGCTTGCGCTGGGCATGGATGCACTGGTCGACCGCGAGACGCTGGCTATGGAGCTGTGGCCCCATGCCGAGTTCAATAGCGCTCGTAACAATCTGTACTCGACGATATCGCGCCTGCGTTCGGCCTTGGGGCCGACACCGGACGGCAAGTCGTGTGTGCTGATCCAAAACGAGTGCATTGGGCTTAACGGCGATTACGTCAAGACTGACGTGCGGTTGTTTGATCAGATAAGCCGCGAAGTTTTGGGAAATCGCACGGGTGCGCGTGGACCCCATCTGGTCGAGCTGTGCCTTAAGATCGAGCAGCTCTACGCCGGCCCGTTGTATGTTCCCAATGGCTGTAATCCCACCTACTTTTTGCGTATGCGGCGCATTATGGAATCGAAGTATATCGACTGCATGATTCGGGGCGCGAATGCCGCCCTAGAAGAAAACGACCTGCAGTCGGCGGTATGGCTGGTGGAGTCGGGGCTGCGGCAAGAGACGGCGCGCGAGGACATGGTGCGTTGCGCTATGCGCGTCTACGGTGCGGCGGGGCGACGACGCGATATCGTCGAGCTGTACAGTGGGCATATGCATCACCTGAGGGAGCAGGTCAATGGCGTGCCCGAGCCCGAGACGCGGCGTCTGTACGAGCGCTTGGTAGAGGGCAGGCTTAACCGCGTGCTCGTCGAGCGATAAAAAATGAGCGCCCGAATTGCTCGGACGCTCGCAAGCTTGATGTATGTTGGCTCGCCGGATCGTCGGCTCTTAGACGAGCTTAATCTTCTCGATGTCCTTGCGCGAGGACTCGCGATACAGCGAGAACTTGCGGCCGATGACCTGGACGACCTCGGCGTGGCAGCGATCGGCGAGATCTTCGGCGGCCTCGCGGGCAGAAAGGCTGGAACCATCGAGTACGGAGCACTTAACGAGCTCGTGCTTCTCCAGGTAGGCGACCGTCTGCTCGACGGTGCCCTCGTTGATGTCGGACTTGCCGATGATGATGGCGGGGTTGAGGTGATGGGCCATGCTGCGAAGCTGCTTGACCTGGGCTCCTGTCAGTGCCATGGGTTCTCGCTTTCTATGTTATGGGGCGCCCCGCGATGGGGCCTTAATCTACGTGAGCTGTCCCACGATAGCGCAGGAACGGCGCGGTGTGGGGCGTGTTTGCCCAGTTCAAAAAGAATGCGGATGCCGAGCGGGAGAACGGCGCGGGTTACAGGCGGACGTGTACGACGGCCGAAAGCGGTCTATGGACGGCTCGAAGAGACCGGCTCCCATGCAATAAACGCCCAACGGACCTTGCGGATATGGTCGAGCATATAGCGTCCCTGCGGCACTCCTTTGGACCCCGGCTCGCCAGCACGGGGATTCTCAATCATATGCTGAGCGACGTAGTCGCGCAGACGGTCGATCTTATCCTCGTTACCGTGCTCGAGCATGCGGGAGAAGTCCGCCACGCCCGCCTCAAGGCTATCGAAAGTATCGCGACGGGGCGATTCGAAGTATGTAACCTGCGGCAGCGCCCCCATCTGAATGAGGATATTAAAGGCATACACAAAGCCATTACTGCAGGTAACCGAGGCACCGATGGCGTTCATCAGGTGCAGGTCATAGCGCGGGCTGGAGTTGGCGACCATCGTGACAGCACAACGCCGACGAGCCGTTCGATCAAGCTTGGCAAGCGCGCCTTTTAGGTTGGTCGTGGTGACAGAACGACTGGCAAAGGCAACATCTACCGCTTTCGCGACCGGTCCAACCAAATCCCAGTCATCATCCCAAGCAAGTTCAAGCGGTGTAATGCGATTCTCGAGTCCATAGTACTCAATGCCAGCATCAAGCGTGCCCAACATAGCAGGGGAAAAGTCAGCAGCAATCACAGGATGCCCAGCCTGAGCAAGCGGAATGGCAATCGACCCAGCCCCACACCCCATATCAAGCACCGACTCGCCAGGCTTTAACGCCAACAGCTTTATAAAATCCCAGGCATACGGTGCAGTCT
>CAUDCB010000091.1 GCA_958447915.1 uncultured Collinsella sp.
CTCTCGCGTTTGCCCGCCAACTATTATGGCGTAGCAACGATGCAGGGTGCCAGCGCGCAAGAAAATGCAGGAAATGGGCGTTCTGCCCGGCCGTTTGGCGCAGTTGCCAGCTAAGTGAGTAGACTTTTTGCGATATCTCGAGCACACGGCTTTTGCGCAAGGGCTCTACCTGCGGTTTTAGTTTTCGTTATGCGGGTTGTGCTTGGCTATTGCAAAAAAGTCTACTCACTTAGGTTTTGAGGGTCGTTTGCTGGCGCCTATTTGCGCTTGCTTACCGACGCCGCGACCATCAGAGGCCCCTGGGATTCTTGCGGCAGGCGCTTCTTGCCTTTGCGGGCGCGGTTTCTAAAGTTCTCGACGGCCTCTTCCATGCCCAGAGGTACATAGGTGAGCTCATCGAGGTTTTCGGGCAGGTAGCAGGCAAGACTTTGCTCCTGCATGCGCCCCGCCGTGAGCTCATCGTCACTGGGCTGCGCGCCGGGTGTGGCGCAAATGCCGTAGACGACGGCACCCATCTCGCGCGTGCGGCACTCGTACTCGGTCTCGGGATGCTCGGGATGGTCGCGGCGGACGTCGTCGCTTACCCAAAGCGTGTCGTAGCCGGCCGCGGCAAACTGCCCCAGGGCGTAGTCGCGCAATGGCCTACTGTCGGTTCGCAGTGTGACGGTGGCGCCGGCTGAAAAGAGCGGGCGGTAGAGCATCAGATGGTCGACATGGACGAGTCTTTTTTTGGCGTACTTGGCCTTGGGCTGCGGCGTGGGAAAGTTGATGGTTATGGCGTCGAGCTCGCCTGCGGCAAACAGCTGCGGCAACGTTGCGGCGCCTCGGGGCAGGACGAGTGCGTTGGACAACTCCTGCTCGCAGATTTTCTGTGCGGCATAGGCAATGCAGATGGGTTCCTGGTCCATGCCGATAAAGAGGGCGTTTGGCTCGTGGACCGCGCGCTCTACAAGGTACGTTCCCTTGCCACAGCCAAGATCCAGGTGAACGTGTTCGAAGGGCTTGCTGCCAACTGGCGCGCAAGCCTCGCGCCAATCTCCGGCATAGGCCTCGGGGTTCGTCTCAATCGCATCGGCGTAGCGCTCCAGGCGCTCCTCGAGCACAAAGTTTTTAGGTGTGCGAACGTGGACGGCTCCCATGAGGCTCCTTGGTCATAAGTATGGAACGCATGGCTGCGCGTTCCGGCGATGGGTTAGAAGGGGGCGATTTGCCCGAACGCTGCGGTGCGGCTCGGCGGCGAGTCATCGGTGCCTACAGACGCTTGAGAATCACATAGCGGTTGAGATCGCCGCTGCGACCGTCGGCGTGGAAACGCTCGAGCTCGCGTACGGGAACCTCGCCGCTCTTGTAGAACGTACGAACGCCGCGCACCAGGTCGGTGATCTGTTGATCGTCAAAGTGGTGGCAGTAGCGGTAGGCATGGCGGTCGTTTTGCCAACCAATGAGGTGGTCGCCGGCTTCGAACTGCGCGGAATCGTAGCCCTCAAACGGCGGGCTGAGCTCGGCGCGGGCCTCAGCGCGAACGGCTTTGCGTGCCATACGCTCGTCGTTCATAAACTCCCAAAAGCTGATGGCGATGATGCCACCCGGGCGCGTTTGGCGCACCAAGGCATCAAGTACGCGTACGCGGTACTCGCACGATGGTACGTGGTGCATAAAGCCAAAGCAGACCGAGATGTCGGCGAGCGGGGCGTCAAAGAGCGCATCGGGCGTCTCGGCGGGGTTGAGCCTCATGAGGGCGTCGAGCACATCGAGTTCCTGGAAGTGCAGGTTGGGAACGCGCAGGGCGTGGCCGTGGGCATCGATGGCCAGGTCCTGGCACGAGTCGACACCATAGAACTCAAACGGGCAGCTGACATCTGCCGAGGGGTTTGCGCCGTCGATGCCCTTGGCGGCAAGTGCGCCGCCGGCGGCAAAGTTCTCAAAGCGCATATTGCCGCAGGCAAGATCGAAGACGCGGACGGGATGCTCGATCGTGGCGGCGTCGAGCTGCTCGAGCGCGATGTCCATGGTGCGCACCCAGCCGGGCCACGGCGCCTGGCGCGTATCGGAGAAGGAGGCGGAGTGCTCGCGATAGAACGTATTGTTGAGCTGAATGAGCGATGAGGCGAAATCGCGGTTCACGGCGCGGAACTCCCTCCGTTGGCGGTGCGGAATAAACAGTACGACCATACTACCGTTAACGCCGCAACGGGGACAACCGAGCTGCGGGTCATTGCTTTGTTTGGACACATTTCCGCAGCTCATGTATGCCCGCAACCGCCGGTTGTCAAAAATCTCACTAGAATAGGTGGCATGCTTTTGGCGGTGGCGGATAGATTTTTAACTGTGCAAGGCGCCTTAAGAACAAAAACGGTCCGGCGGCACGGCTGGCATCACATAGGAGGAACCATGAATGTAGAAACTGCGCAGCGGCTCGCCGACCTTCGTCGCAGCAAGGGTTTTAGCCAAGAAGGGCTTGCACGAAAGCTGGGGCTGTCGCGCCAGGCGGTCAGTAAATGGGAGCGCGCGGAGAGCTCGCCCGATACCGAGAACCTGATCTCGCTCGCCAAGCTCTACGGTGTGAGTCTGGACGAGCTGCTCAATCCGAGCGATGAGATCGAGGACGATATCGAGTTTGAGAACGAGGACCGCGCCCGTCAGCGCGAGGCCGAGGCGGCAGAGCGCGCCCGCACCCATGAGGCGGCGGCACGCGCCACCGAGGCGGCAACGCAGGCAAGTGATGCCGCGGCCAAGGCGGCGCAGGCGGCAAGCTGGAGTGCGCAGGCCGCCAATGCCGCTACGGCGCAGGCGACGAGTGGCGGCGCAGTTGGCTCGACTCCGGTGAAGGGGCCGTTCCAGTCGTTCCCGTATTGGGCCGTGTGCTGGATGTTGTTCTTTTTGCTGATGTTCCCGTTTGGTGCCGGTCCCTTTGCCGCGCTGATCTTCTTTACGATTCCCATTTATCACTGGGTGGCGCGTGCGCTCGATGGCGATTGGGCGCGTGGAAATATCCAGGTTGGTCCGGCGCCGGTGACAACTAGGGCTCAGAATGTTTCCGCTTCGGTTGATGCTGACGTGGCTACCGCGACCACCGCTGAGCCGATTGCCAAAGAGGGTGATGAATGATGAAGCTTTCGCATGAATCCAAGGTACGCTTGGGCGTTGGCATCGGGGCGTTTGTACTGATTATCGGGCTTGTTTTTGGCGTTTCGCGGACTTTGATTCATTTTGATGGTCCGTGGGATCTCGACGATGTTGTACCAGGCTTGTCTGGCATGGACGATATGTTTGACGATGATGATCTTTTGGATAGCGGTAACTATTCCGCTCGACCTCAGCAGCTTTCGAGCGAAACGTTTGATGCCGACGCGTTCCAATCGCTCGACTTGGACGTGACGTCGGGGACGGTCGATGTTAAATGTGTCTCTGGCGGCCCGGTGCGTGTTATCGAAAGCGGCCGCGTTGCGAAGGGAACGTCTGCTTCTGATGCGGCTACCCGGAACCTTGCTGAGGTCAAGGGCTCTACGCTCAAGATCAGTCAGTTCGACTACGATGATAAGCGCGCGATTGACCGCACAATTACCATTGAGCTGCCGCGAGATGTTGCGGATAACCTGGTGGGCATTACGGCGAATGTGGGGTCGGGTGACCTGACGGTCGCGGGCATTGCGTGCCATGATCTGGATGTAACGCTGGACTCGGGAGACATTGAGTTTACGGGCACCGTGACCGATACCCTGAATGCCGAGGTCGGTTCGGGCGATGTGACGTTCGAGCTCTACCAGGCCCCCGCGAAGTCGATGGACGTGAGTGTGGGCTCGGGCGATGTGGAGATGACGGTTCCGAACTCGACGGGCTTTAAGGCGAGCCTCACCTTGGGAAGCGGCGACTTCGAGAGCGATTTCCTTCCGCTTGGCTACGACGGCGAGACCATTTTGGATCTTGAATTCGATAACGGCGATAAGTCTGCCACGTATCGTTTTGAGGTCGGTTCGGGCGACATGTCGTTTGATTCGGAGTGACAGCGGTTTTCGGAGATCGGTACATATAGGCATGCTCTTTGATGAAGGCGCCGAAGCCGAGATTGGCTTCGGCGCCTTTGCCTTTACAATGGGGGCATGGAACAGATTATCTTGAACATACTCGAGGCTCTGCGTCGCGGCGAGACCGTAGACGACAAGGCGCTCGTCAAACTGATACATGCCGAGGCGCGCCGTGAGGGTGCCGACAAGCGCGATCTGGCCAAGCGCCGTCTGCTGCCGTTCTACCAGCGGGTTAAACGTGAGGATCCGGCTCGTTGGGCTGGATGGAATGTCGATGCCGAGCTGGAGCGTCAACTGCTGCAGGTGCTACGCATGAAGCCGCGCCGCACGGCTTCGGGCGTAGCGACCATTACCGTCATCACCAAGCCGTGGCCGTGCTCGGGCGATTGTCTGTTTTGCCCCAACGACCTGCGTATGCCCAAAAGCTATTTGCATGCCGAGCCCGCGTGCGCCCGTGCGGAGCAAAATTGCTTCGATCCATATCTGCAGGTGAGCGCCCGTTTGACCGCGCTTTCGCAGATGGGACATGCGACCGATAAGATTGAGCTCATTGTGCTCGGCGGTACCTGGAGCGACTATCCAGAAGGGTATCAAGCATGGTTTATGTCGGAGCTCTTCCGTGCGCTCAATGACGATGCCGTCGCCGGCATGGCGGCAAATCCCATGTTGGCGCGTCCGGGCATCAGTCGTGCCGAGGCGGGGCGTCTACTCGATGACGCTCCTGCCGATGCCCTGCCGCCGGTGGTGGCGGAGCGTCGCGAGCGCTATCGGGCCGCCGGCATTGCGACCGACGAGGCCGAGCTTGCGAGCGGTGTTGCCGGCGAACAGGAGCGTGTAGATGCTGCCGTGGGCGGCTACAACCGCGCGGTGCGTCGTCTGTACGGCCCCAGTACGCCGTGGGGCGAGGTCGCCGAGTGGCAGACGGCAACGATGGAGGAGCTTGAGCGCCAGCAGCGCTTCAACGAGACGGCGAAGCATCGCGTGGTGGGACTCGTTATCGAGACGCGCCCCGATGCCGTGACGCCACAGGCGCTCACGCTCATTCGTCGTCTGGGCTGCACCAAGATTCAGATGGGCATCCAAAGCCTTGACCAGCACTTGCTCGACATCAACGAGCGCCGCATTTCGGTGGCACAGATCGAGCGGGCGTTTTCGCTTGCGCGCCTGTTTGGCTTTAAGATCCACGCGCATTTTATGCTCAATCTGCTGGGCGCCACGCCCGAGGGGGACAAGCGCGACTACGAGCGCTTTATGACCGAAGGGGCCTTTATGCCCGACGAGGTCAAGGTTTACCCGTGTGCGCTCATCGAGGGCTCGCGTCTGGTGGGCTGCTATGAGCGCGGCGAGTGGCGCCCCTATTCCGAGGAAGAGCTGCTCGATGTGTTGGCCGACGACATCGTGGTGACGCCGGCGTTCTGCCGTATCAGTCGCATGATCCGCGACTTTAGCTCCGATGACATCATGGTGGGCAACAAGAAGCCCAACCTGCGTCAGCTCGTCGAAAACCGCCTGGCTGCTCGTGGAGAAGGCGCGACGGTGCGCGAGATTCGCTATCGCGAGATCAGCACGGCGGGTGCCGACTTGGATGAGCTGACCCTTGACGAGGAGGTGGCGTACGAGACGCCGGTGACGCACGAGCGCTTTTTGCAGTGGGTGACGCCGCAGGGCAAGATCGCGGGTTTTTTGCGCCTGTCGCTGCCCGATCGTACTTTTGTTGCCACACATGCGGACGAGTTGCCGACGATGCCGGACGAGGCGATGATTCGCGAGGTACACGTGTATGGCATGGCGGCGCGCGTGGGGGATCAAGGCCAGGCAGCCCAGCACCATGGATTGGGGCGTTTGCTCGTAGAGCGTGCGTGCGAGATTGCCCGGGATGCGGGTTATGCACGCATCAACGTGATCAGCGCGATTGGTACGCGCGAGTACTATCGCCATTTGGGTTTTTACGACCATGGACTCTATCTGCAAAAGGAGCTCTAAATGAACAAGCCGAGTGTTTCTGCTGGTGTCGTTGCCGGCGTTGCTCTGGGAGCCGCGGCGCTTGGTGCGGCCGCCGTCGCTGTTCGTGCTGCCTGTCTGCAGGTTGCGCGAACCCGCAATGGGTTGGCGCGTGTGAAACGCGTGCACGATGAGGGCGGCGATGAGATTCGCGTGTTGGTGCAAGGCGGCGTCTACCAAAGCGCAAGCTACGTTGGCGAGCGTTGGGCGGAGCCCGTCTTTGCGTACTATCGTGCGTTTGACGATGCGTTTGAGGCCGAGGATGCAATGCGTGACGCTTATGGTCACGGTATCGACCGTGTGCTTATGCTGGGCGGCGGCGGGTTTGCCTATCCCAAGTTTGCGCTGGTGTCGCACGAGAGCTTGCGCATGGATGTCATTGAGTACGATGCCGAGATTACGCGCCTGGCGCGCCGTTGGTTCTACCTGGACGAGCTGGAACGCACGGTGGGCGATCGCTTGCGGGTGATTACCGCCGAGGCTCGCTCGTATCTGGGTGTGACGAGCGTGGGCCATCGTCGCTACGACGTGGTCGTGAGCGATTGCTTTGGCGGTGCCGAACCCGTGCGCGAGCTGGCGACCGTTGAAGCGTTGCGTTTGGTGCGAGGCAGCCTAAATGTCGGTGGCGTCTACGTCGCCAATATCGTGAGCGCAAACGAGGGGAGCGATGTGACGTTCCTTCGCGACTGCGCTGCCACGGCACTCGAGGTATTCGCCCACGCCTGGGTGGTCCCATGCGGCGATGCAGAGTTCGGCGGCGAGGAGAACTACCTGCTCATCGCTAGCGACGGTGACTATGCCTTTGCCGAAGCCGTGCCCTTCGACACCGACTTCCTCGGCACCGTCCTTCACGACAAGTAAGTCTCCCCGTCCCAAAAAAGACTGGTCTTAGGCGTGGTCGCGCCAGCTGAGGACGCGCTGCTTCATACCCTCGATGTCGAGCACGCCTTCGGCGAAGCCTTTGCGCACGAGCTCCTCGGGAACGTACTCGTCGTAGCGATCAAAATAAGGCACCTCGCCGGGATAGACGAGCTCGATGGGGTCGAAGTCCTTCTCGGCCTCGGCGGCGAGCACCTCAAAGAACGTCTCCTCGTCGGCCTTCATCTTAAACTGCATAAAGTACGGGCGTGACGGGTCGAGTCCGCGAAGGCCCAGCTCAGCGGCGCATTTGATTTTAAGCATACGCTCGAGCGCCAAAAAGGCGTAGCTGCCCAGCCAGGGGAAAAGCACCCAGGTGTCGCCGCCCAGGTTAATGAGCGGCTTAGTTCCCGCACCCGAAATCTCGGCCGTATGGCGAGCCTGCGCCAAGCGGGCCCGCGCGTTACCCATAAGGTACGGATATGCTGCGTGCTCAGTGAGCGCTTGGCGCATGCGCTCGAGCACATGCGTGTTAATGTCGCCGGGGCAGTCGCCAAAGTAGGCCTGCACCCGGCCTTTGACCTGCG
>CAUDCB010000092.1 GCA_958447915.1 uncultured Collinsella sp.
ACGTTATAGGCTCGATTCCGCAGCTCGATAACGAGCCGGAGGTCCGTGCCCTATGAATATCCTAGCCATTGCCGATGTAGAGGAGCGCTGCCTGTGGGAATGTTTTCGCAAGGAGCGCTTTGAGGACGTTGACCTGATTCTATCCGCAGGCGACCTGGATCCGGACTATCTTGAGTTTTTGGTCACTGTCATCAACAAACCGCTTGTGTACGTTCGTGGCAACCACGACGACCGCTACGCGCGCCATGCACCGGGCGGGTGCATTTGTGTTGAGGACAGCGTATATGTGTACCGAGGTATTCGCATTGCGGGTCTGGGCGGTTCCATGCGCTACCGCGACGGCGCGAACATGTATACCGAGCGCGAGATGGCAAAACGCATGCGCAAGCTATCGCGAAAAATCGCACTGGTAGACGGATGCGATATTCTACTTACCCATGCACCCGTCGCAGGCATGGGCGACCTGGACGACCTGCCGCATCGAGGATTCGAGTGCTTTAATGCGGCTCTTGAGTCTTGGGGTCCCGACTATATGATTCACGGGCATGTGCACCAAAGCTACGGCCCCAACTTTCAACGCGAGCGCCAACGCCCATGCGGAACGAAGATTGTCAACGCCTGCGGCTATACCAAGATCGAAATTGACGAGGCGCGCTACCCCACGCGCGGTTGGAAGGCCGCTTGGCTCAACTCACAAACCATGCGCCGCGAGCTCAAACGCCACGAAGCAATCGAGTCTTCAACCGCCAGAACCCCCTGGTAACTGCCAACAACCACCACGAAGGGGATAGGCACCTTTATGGTGGTTTTGCTGACTCGTCCGACCTGTCCATCACGGTGCTTGTGTAATTAACGAGAACACTCATTGTTTTGTAAGGACGGCGCTCACGTGCCGTCTTTTTTTGTCAACTTATGCAGTCTCGACCGTGTTGTATGTAGAGGGACCTCGCGAGACGCCTTCCCTATATCCACCACGACCAATTGGAGGTGACACTATGCCTGCACGCCGTAACCGCAATAGCACGCTCCGATGCGATGCCGATCAGATCGAGCGGGAAGCAAAGCGCTTGGTCGACACGTATTCCGACCTCATCCTTCGATTGTGCTATTCGGCCCTTGGATCCGCTGACGACGCTCAAGACATCTGCCAGGACACGCTGATCAAGATTCTCCAACGCACTCAACCGTTCGACTCGCTCGAACACGAACGTGCTTGGGTGATCCGAGTCGCACTGAACGCATGTCGCGATATCGGCCGTACGCACGCGAATCACCCGGTTGTCGACCTCGATTCGCTCCCCGATTTCTGCGCACCCGTAACACATACCGAGCAAGAATTCGCGCAACGCGACTGCGCCATTCTTTCCGCTGTCACGGCCCTGCCTCAAGCACAGCGCATCGCCATCTTTTTGCACTACTACGCAGGCATGAGCATCAGGGAAATCGCAGACGCCGTTCACGCGACGCCAGCTGCAACCGCCCAGCACCTTAGCCGCGGACGTGCGTCACTTCGGCTTTCCTTGAAAGGAGACCACAATGACTACGAATTCGAATGACTATCGCCACGCCCTGGAGCACATTTCGTTTACCGATAATGCGAAGCAGCACATGGCAAACTCGATTGCTCAGTCCGTCGCCTCAAGCGATGCGGCGACCGCTCAAAGCAACTTTAATGGCACGCGACGCAAGCCGCGCATCGCCCGCCATCCCGTAAGAACAGTCGCTCGCATTGCCGCTGTAACGGCAGTCCTCGCTATCGTCATTGGAGGCGCTGGCACGGCTATGGCAACAGGCGTCCTGCCGCTTCCTTCTGACATGCTTTCCGACATCTTTGACGGACCTGCTTCTCAAACCGAGATCATCGACCGTATTGGCCGGCCCGTCGGTGCTAGCTGCTCCAACAACGGAGTCACCGTGACCGCCGACGCCATCATGGGCGACAAGGATATGGTTACCATCGCCTATACGCTTACGTTCGACGATCCCGCTGCCCTGAAAAAGCTTTCCGAGCCGGGCGAGAACGGAACTATCGCCGGAAGTGTCGATGGAAACGTATACGTTGATGGCGAGCATGGCGGCCAAGGCCAATCATGGCTCATTGACAAGAACCCCAATGACTCCAGCATTCAATACTTTGCACAGTTCAGCGTTGAATCACCCGGCCTTATGGGCAGGACCGTCCGCACGCATATCAACTCTCTCGTTGTGCCACGTGCTGGCAAAGAGCTTCCCGAGTATAAGAAAATACTTACGGGCCCATGGGATCTTAAGTTCCAGCTGAATTACGAAGATACATCCGTTACGATTCCCGCGCCCAAATCGGTCAACTTTAACGGCACCAAGGCGACGATTCAAGAGGCCACCGTATCCTGCGTTGGCGTTTCAGTCCGCTACAACATAGATCGTTCCATCGAACACGACAACAACAGCGGCAAGATGTCTCAAAACATGGAGGAGTCTATGGATGCCGTTGGCAACATACCCCTCATCGTGACGTTCAAAGACGGTCATGTTGAGGACGCAACCAGCCACAGCGGCTATTTCGCAAATAAACTGGATAACGGCACCACTGATGTCCACAAGACCTGGCCGTTCTCGCAAGTTTGTGACACAGACAAGATTGCAAGCGTACAAATTGGCGATACGGTCATTCCCATGAATTCGTAACGCTACGCGGCTCGTATATGCACCCGGTTCCGCACTTCGCGTCTAAAGATGCGCTGTCATCGAGCAGCGTGAGCGCAAGGCCGCCCGTATGGTCGGCTGGGAACACCTCGTTGCGCTAAAAACCACCACGAAGGGGACCGGCACCTTTGTGGTGGTTTTGCTGACTCGTCCGACCTGTCCCAACGGTTTGTCTCAATCTGTAACAGGTAGGGCCCAAATAATCGGTTAGCTGTTACAGATCGAGACAGACCACGGATGCTCAGCCGAAAATCTCAATCTGTAACAGGTAGGAACGATTTTGCCCCTTAGATGTTACAGATTGAGATATTTGACAGCTTGAATCGGCATCGCCTACAGCGCGGCGACGACCTTGTCGCCCATCGTCGTGGTGCCGAGGATCTTATCTGCCGGGGTGTTGACATCGGCGATGTCACGGGTGCGCCAGCCCTCGTCGAGCACGCGCGCCACGGCGCTCTCGATCCACGCGGCTTGCTCGCCCATGTCGAGCGCGTAGGTCAGCAGCATCGCCACCGACAAGATTTGAGCCAGCGGATTGGCCACGCCGAGCCCCGCGATGTCAGGAGCGCTGCCAGCGCTCGGCCCAAACAGCGATACGCCATCATCCAGCGAGGCAGAGGCAAGCATACCGAGCGATCCGGTAATCTGAGCCGCCTCATCGGACAGGATGTCGCCGAACATGTTCTCCGTCACCACGACGTCAAAGTCTGCCGGTCGACTGATGAGCTGCATGGCGGCGTTGTCGACGAGCAGGTCCTCAAGCTCCACGTCGGAGTACTCCTCGTCTTGCACGCGATGCACGATCTCGCGCCACATGCGGCTCGTCTCCAGCACGTTGCGCTTATCAACGCTCGTCACCTTGCCGCGACGTTTGCGCGCCGCCTCAAATGCCTGGCGCGCAATGCGCTCAATCTCGTACTCGCGATACTCCATCACGTCGACCGCACGCTGACCGGCCGCACCCGCAGCGCCCGCGCAGGTCACGGATGCGGGCGCCAAAGTCCCACGGCATGTTGTAGCCCATCGTATCGGGGATGTTCACGACCGTGGCACCGGCCTTTACGGCCGCCTCGATAATGCGGACCAGAAACTCCTGATCGGAGCGGCCGGCATCCTCGGCATAAAACTCAACATCGTCAACGAACTTGCGAGCATGTTTGACGGCATGGATCGCTCACTCAATTGCCCTTTCCTCAGTCATATGGAGCTTGTCGCGCAGGTGACTGGTGCTCACACCCAGCCCTGTATGGATACGGGGCCTCTGGGCCGTTTTGAGCGCCTCTGCAGCCACTTCGATATCCCTGTCGACAGCGCGCGTCAGGCCGCATACCGTGCATCGGTCGCCCGCAATCTTGCCAATCTCCTGTACGGAGCGAAAGTCACCAGGACTCGAGATGGGAAAGCCCGCCTCGATAACGTCCACGTTCATGCGCACCAGCTGGCGGGCGATGAAGAGCTTTTCCTCGGTATTCATGCTGGCGCCCGGCGACTGCTCACCGTCGCACAGGGCGGCGTCAAAGATTGTGATTTTGCGGCTTATATGTTCCTCCTGATTGACCGTTTTATGACAGATGGCTTTCAGGAGAGAGAAGGCCTAGAGATAGAAAAATACCCGTGTCGCTCATCACGCCTGAAAGCGGCAGACGATAGCGCACCCGGGTACAACAAATCGTTATAGCGAGATTACAACCCTAGCGCGCTATCCAATCTAGTAGCGCTAGGCCTAGGAGCTGTTGCGTGTTCTTAAACATGTTGGGCTCCCTTCGGCCTCGGGTAGTACTACATCGCGCTAAAGTACAACACAAGTAAAACCACCACAAGGGTGCCTGTCCCCTTCGTGGTGGTTTCGTTGACTCAAAAGCAAGAGACCCGGTCCTGCGCAGGGCAGAACCGGGTTTCTTTAGCAATGCTTGCTTTGCTCAGGCAGTAACTAGCAGTTACTCAGCCAGGAAGTCACGCTGGACAGCGGGATCGACCTTGACGCCAGGGCCCATGGTGGAAGACACGGAGATGGACTTGACGTACTTGCCCTTAGCAGAAGAGGGCTTGACGCGCAGGATCTCGGTGTACAGGGCAGCGTAGTTCTCGACGAGCTGCTGCTCAGAGAAGGACTTCTTGCCCAGGGGAACGTGGCAGATGCCGTAGCGGTCAGCGCGATACTCAACGCGGCCGGCCTTGAGCTCGGAGACCATCTTGGCGACGTCCATGGTCACGGTGCCGAGCTTGGGGTTCGGCATAAGGCCACGGGGACCAAGGATCTTACCGATGCGGCCAACCTTGGCCATCATGTTCGGCGTAGCGATAGCGGCGTCGAAGTTGATCTCGCCCTTCTGGATCTGGGCGACGAGCTCGTCGGAACCGATGATGTCGGCGCCGGCGGCCTCGGCCTCGCGGGCCTTCTCGCCCTCGGCGAAGACGGCAACACGAACGGTCTTGCCGGTGCCGTGGGGCAGGGAGATGGAACCACGGATGTTCTGGTCAGCCTTACGAGTATCGATGCCCAGACGGAAGTGGGCCTCGACGGTCTCGTCGAACTTGGCGGTGTCGAGCTCCTTGATGAGCTTGGCAGCCTGAAGGGGGGTGTAGAGCGTGGCGCGATCGATCTTCTCGGCAGCGGCGTTATAGCTCTTACCATGCTTAGCCATGTGCATTACCTCCTGTGGTTAAACGGGCGTGAGCCCTCCCACATCGTATCGTGTGCCCTATTGCACACATTTAACGGGCGCCCAGGTCGGAGCACCCGTCGTTACCATAAGAAATCGCTACTCAGCGATGGTGACGCCCATGGAACGGGCGGTACCGGCGATGATCTTCTTGGCGGCGTCAATGTCGTTGGCATTGAGGTCCGGCATCTTGATCTCGGCGATCTTGGTGAGCTGCTCCTGGGAGAGCTGACCAACCTTGTCGGCCTGGGGCTTAGCGGAACCAGACTTGAGGTTCAGCTCCTTCTTGATGAGGTGAGCCGCCGGCGGGGTCTTGGTGATGAAGGAGAAGGACTTATCCTCGTAGACAGAGATCTCAACGGGGATGATGTCGCCCTTCTTGTCCTGCGTCTCGGCGTTAAAGGCCTGGCAGAACTGCATGATGTTCACGCCAGCAGCGCCCAGAGCGGGGCCGACGGGAGGAGCGGGGTTAGCTGCACCAGCAGGAATCTGGAGCTTAATGACGTTGGCAACCTTCTTCTCAGCCATGGTCATTCCTTTCAAATCACGAGTGTGAAGTACTTGCTATATCGTAAGCACGCACGTGTTAGAAGCACTCCTGAGATGAGCAGTCACAGAAGAAGCACGCTCGCGCGAACGGACGAAAACTTAAGCGATGACAGCGACCTGGTTAAAGTTGAGCTCGACCGGCGTCTCGCGGCCAAAGATCATCAGCGTGACCTTGAGCTTGCCAGCCTCGGTGTTAACCTCGGAGACCTTGCCATCAAAGTCGGTAAGCGGACCATCGGTGACGCGGACGGACGTGCCGACCTGAATATCAACCGAGGTGCGCTTGGGCGAATCGCCCTTACCGGGACGACGAGTCATCTTGTTGTACTCGTCGCGGGAAAGTGGAGCGGGCTTGCCGTTGCCGCCCAGGAAACCGGTGACGCCAGGCGTGTTACGAACACACGTCCAAGCATCGTCATCCATCTCCATGCGGACCAGGACATAACCCGGGAAGATCTTGGAATCCTTGGTCTCGCGCTTGCCACCCTCTTTAATCTCGGTGACGCGCTCCATAGGAATCTCGATATCAAAGATACGGTCCTGCATGCCCATAGTCTCGATGCGATGCTCGAGATCGGACTTAACGCGGTTCTCGTATCCAGAGTAAGTGTGAACGACGTACCAACGCTTAGACATGGTTTAGCCCCTCAATCCAGAGAACAGAGCAAGAGCCTCGCCAAAGCCAGCATCGAGCAGAGCGATGACGACGCCGACGACGATCAGAGAAGCGCAAACGACGACCGAGTAGTTCACGAGCTCCTTCTTATCGGGCCACGTGACACGCTTCATCTCGGACTTGACCGAGGCGAAATACTTCTTGGTGCGGGCGAAGAAACCAGGCTTCTCGTTCTTCTTGGACTTCGCAGCCTTCTCGTTCTTCTTGGCAACGGCCTTCTTGGCCTCAACCTTGGAGTTGGCGGCAGCGTTGTTGGCAGACGCCTGCTGCTGAGCCTTCTTCTTGTTCTTCTTGTTGGCCATTTGGGTTACCTCCGCGCAATGCGCTTATACATGAGTAAACCGTAAGCCCCCAATTGGGAGCTTACGGAATAATGACTGGCACGCCAGGAAGGACTCGAACCCTCAACACTCGGTTTTGGAGACCGATGCTCTACCAATTGAACTACTGGCGTATGTGACTAGAGACTAGCGAGTCTCTTTGTGCAGCGTGTGGTGACGGCACCAGGGGCAATACTTCTTGATCTCCATACGATCAGGCATGGTCGACTTGTTCTTGGTGGTCGTATAGTTGCGGCGCTTGCACTCAGTGCACGCAAGAGTAACTAGAGTACGCATGTATCCTGAACCTTTCATTTCCGCCCCGTACGGGCACGAGTTGGTACTTTATCAGCTCTATGTAAGTGCTGTCAATGAAAACCTCGAATCAATTGGTTCTCGGTGGATCCATTCATATTTGGAACACATCAATGAAGCCAACGAGAGCTAATCGACGGTGCGCCCAGGACCATTGTCGATCCTCTCGACACCAGCAACGGCTCAATATCCATTGCAGAAAAGAACCCGGCACCCATATAAGTGCCGGGT
>CAUDCB010000093.1 GCA_958447915.1 uncultured Collinsella sp.
CGTGGCAAAGACGGTATGGCGCTTCCAGTCCACTTCTTCGACAATCCAGCAATGGCCGGCGATGGCAATGCGCTCACCGGGCGGGGGCGGATTGACGATCGTGCCCAGCTCGGCCGATTCGTTCCGGACGGTAAACTCCTCGTTTTCCTGGAACACGGCGTAGAACTTAAAGTTGTTGATGATGCGCTCGCCCGCGAGGCCCA
The DNA here is from genome assembly GCA_958447915.1 of uncultured Collinsella sp. Lineage (GTDB taxonomy): Bacteria > Actinomycetota > Coriobacteriia > Coriobacteriales > Coriobacteriaceae > Collinsella. The sequence goes on from CAUDCB010000093.1 coordinate 204, forward strand.
CGATCAGCCCGCCGCCCTCGGTGACCTGGATGTGGTCGATCTTGATGAGGTGGCGCAGCAATACGCGATAGTCATCGGCCGAGACGCGGTGGAAATAGCTCAGCGTGAGCACGCGCTGAGCAAGCTCGGCCGGTGTGAGTTCGCCGGTGCTGGCGAGCGTCGACATGGTCTGGTGATAGAGCAAACTGTAGGGGAGTCGATCGAGCTCGGGTGGCTCGACCCACTTTTCTTCGCGATAGAGTTGTACGAGCGCGATGCCCTGGAGGAGTTTCCACGGAATGGTCTCGGGCATCATCGTGCGCGGCTCGGGCTCTTCCTCGCGCATGACAAACCACATCTCGGGCGGAAGATCGCGGCGTCCCGTGCGCCCCATGCGCTGCAAAAAGGAGCTGACGGTAAACGGTGCATCGATCTGAAACGCGCGCTCCAGGCGACCGATATCAATGCCGAGCTCCAGCGTAGAGGTGGTGACGGTTGTCTGCGCCTGCTCCTCGTCGCGCATGAGCTCCTCGGCCGTCTCGCGCAGCGATGCCGAAAGGTTGCCGTGGTGGATGAGAAAGCGGTCGGGCTCGTGTTGACTTTCGCAGTAGCTGCGCAGCATGGAGCACACGGCCTCTGCCTCCTCGCGCGAGTTGGCAAAGACCAGGCACTTGCGGCCGCGCGTATGTTCAAAGATATAGCCCATACCGGGGTCGGCGTTGTCGGGTGCCGTGTCGGTGGGGTTGAGAAGCGCCTGCTCGGCCGCTCGTGGGATGTCGACTTCGCCCTCGGGGGCCGAGGAAGTGCGACGGTCTTTGGGAGCGGCCTTGCCCCGCGCCTGCTCGCGACGTTGACGGCGTTCTTCCTGTGCAAGCTGTCCGCTGTGGCACATGTCTTGTCCGGATGCGGGCAGCGCCGCGGGCGCCGCCGTCTCAATACGCTCGCAAGTAAGCACCTCGGCTTCTTGTGGACCCGTGCCTACGAATCCTCGTTGCTGAGCCTGGGGGCCAGAGTTGTAGAAGTGCTCCATGGAGATGCGCCACATGCGGCGCGGCTCCTCAAAACGGGGGATAACGCAGTCGCGTCCCGTTCCCTGCGAGAGAAAGGCACCCGTGCGCTCGGGGTCGCCGATGGTAGCCGAAAGGCCAATGCGTCGGGGCTGCACGCCCGCCATGCGCGAAAGACGCTCAATAAGACAGAGCGTCTGCCCGCCGCGGTCACCGCGCATGAGCGAGTGGACTTCGTCGATGACCACATAGCGCAGGTCGCAGAACATACGCGGGATTGCCATGTGCTTGTGGATCAGGAGCGCCTCGAGTGACTCGGGCGTAATCTGCAAGATGCCGCTCGGCTTTTTGATGAGCTTAGCCTTGTGCGACTGCGAGACATCGCCGTGCCAGTGCCAGACGGGGATGTCGGCTTCTTCGCATAGGTCATTGAGACGGACGAACTGATCATTGATGAGCGCTTTGAGGGGGCCGATGTAGAGGGCACCAACGCTTGCGGGCGGGTTCTCCCAAAACTCGGTCAGGATGGGAAAGAAGGCCGCTTCGGTTTTGCCGGAAGCCGTGGATGCCGTCAGGAGCACATTATCTTGCGTGTTAAAGATGGCATCAGCTGCTGCAACCTGGATGGAGCGCAGGCTCTCCCAATCGTGGGAGTAAATGAAGTCTTGGATAAACGGGGCATATCGGTCAAAGGCGTTCATGGGACCTCCTCTCATCAACGGGCTGATCAACGCAACGGGCAACGGCTCGATATCTTGCAACATCGGCGTTTGCCCAGATAAAACCTACCAAAATAAACCTGTCCCTTTTTGGCAGGTTAGATGGTAAATTCGGCGAAGTTACGGTCGTCGTTTGCGGTGCCGGTGTCGTCTGTTGCGGCTGTCGGCGCCAGCGCGTCGCCACCGACGCTTTGCAGCAACTCGGCCACGTTAGCATCGGGGTTTTGACACAGGATATCGAGCAGTTCGATAAAGTCGCGGATGACCTCGCGGGGCGTCAGATGCGTGTCGGCCCCCACGCGGCCAAACTCAATCTTGAGGAAGTCCACCAAGTCGTTCTCGGTAAGCGTGGGCGTCCAGTCAAAGTAGCCGGCATGGATCTGCATGAGCTTTTCGATGAGCACCAGCAGCTCCTCGTAGGTGAGCGGCTGCAGGCGGATGATGGGTGCGAGCATGTCTTTGAGATCATCGCGCGCAAAACGGCCTTGAGCGAGACGGCTCCGAAGGGCCTCGTAGGAAAAGACGCCGCGGCGGCGATCCTCGATAGAGGTTGGCGTGCCGCCCATGATCACGCCCAGGTACTGCGCTTTGCCCTGGAGCGTGTCGTTGTACATGGTCAGGATCTTCTCGTAGTTATATTGGCGCGTGATCGCGTTGGGAATCTTGTACAGATTCACGAGCTCGTCAATGAGCACCAGCATGCCCTTGTAGCCGCTGCAGACCAAAAAACGTGCGATGAGCTTGACGTAGTCGTACCAGTCGTCGTCGCTGATGATGGTCGAGGAGCCCAACTCGGCGCGTGCCTCACTCTTGGTGCGGTACTCGCCGCGAATCCATTTGGTCACGCGACTCATAGCTTCTTCGTCACCCTCCGAGACGGCTGCGCGATAACGGCGGAGCATACGGGCGAAGTCGAAGCCGTGGACCATCTCTTCGAGTGGAGCGAGTTGGGCATTAACGGCAGGCTCGTCGGCGTCGGCACACGAGGCGACCCAGCGGTCCAGGATAAGGTTGAGCGCGCCGCCCTCGGGGCGCGTCTTGGTCGATATGTTGCGGATGAGCTCGCGATAGGTGGCGAGGCCCTGGCCCTGGCCACCCTGTAGGCGGCGCTCAGGGGAAAGGTCGGCATCGGCGACCACAAAACCTTCGCCCATGGCATGCGTTCGGATGGTCTGGAGCAAAAAGCTCTTGCCGGCGCCGTAGCGACCGACTAGGAAACGGAAGCTTGCGCCGCCATCGGCGATGAGGCTCAGGTCGGTGAGCAGAGCACGGATCTCGACCTCTCGCCCCACGGTAATATAGGGAAGGCCAATGCGCGGGACAACGCCGCCCTTGAGCGAGTTGAGAATGACGGCGGCGACGCGCTTGGGCACGCGGGGTGCTGCGGATGCGGTATCACTCATGGTCTAGGTATCCTCTCACGTCTGCTTCGTAGTCCTCGATAATTTGCGGTCCTGCTGAGCCAAATTCAATAACGGTGTCGCCCACCAGGTCAAAGAGCGCTTCGTTGATGCTATCGACGAGCATGTCCTCACTCTTGCCCGACTGTGCCACCGCCGATGCCGTCTGCGCTGCGTTTTGCTCGAGGAGCGCTCGAAGATAGGCGTCTGCGGCGGGATCGAGTGCGGGCGCGGTGTCGGCGGGCGTGGGCGCTGGTGCGAGGAGTGGGGCTACGACGCCAAACTGCTCGGTGGAGATGGTCGGCTCGCCAGCCTCGTCCTGCCGCATGGTCGTCGCGACTGGTTCGGCGATCGTGTCGGCCACGGGCTCGGTTTCCCGTCGTTCGGCAACTGCCACCTCGGCATCCGCAAGCGTGCCGTCCTCGCGCTCCTCGTCGATCAAAAGCGCCTCGCGCGTTTGTGCGGCGGCGCTCCGAATGTGCCCCAGCTGGCTCAGGTCGATATCGATCTTGACGGGCTGATGCGCGGCATCCCATGAAAGCCATGCCGTGATCTCGTCATCGATAATCTTAGCCAGATATTTGGGGACCTTCTTTTCCTTAAGGGGATGGCCGGGATCCAGTGCCAAGCGCAGACGCTGATCACAAGCGCGCATTATCTCACCGAGCTTGCTACTTTTTTGTCTGCTGCCGTGGATGCGCATACATTCCCAAAAGCCATTTTGGCAGCGGTAGATGTGAATGGGGTCCAGGCGATATTCGCAGTCCTCGTGGCGCTCGGGCGCAAAGAACACGGCCGAGGCAAACATGGTGTAGGGCATGGCCGTCTCCTCCCCAAACAAGCTCGCTACGATGCCGGTCTTTCGGTGCGTGTCATAGTAGCGCGCCATACGGACATACACAGCGCATGCCACGTGGCGCAGGTCGCGATGGCGGGAACGGTCGAGCCGTGAGTTATTCAGGTTGTACGTCGAGAGCGCGTTGATGGCAGCCATGAGCCGCTCCTCATGCGCCTCATTGGGCGGAAGGGGGAGCGTGGGCTCGGAGGTCTTGCGACGTTTGGGGGGCAGGTCCGACGGCGCCGGCGCGGGTACAAGGTCTCGTGCTGCGCGGCGCAGCTCGATGAGGGCGTTGTCGAATGCGACGGTTTTAGAGTCGCGAAGCAGCTTGGGGTCGAGCTCATGAAACACGGCGTAGTCCTGCAGCCACACGCGTGCGAACCGGTCGATGCCAGGTTCAAAGGCGCGATAGGCATCCCAAAATGCCTTGATCTTGTCATAGCCGTCACGCGGATTGTCGACGCCAATGCCGCAAATCAGCTCATAGAGATACAGAAAGGCAAAGGATGTAGACGTTTCCTCGACGGTTCCGCGGCGCACTTGAGCACGCCAGGTAAAGTAGCCGCGCAACTGTCGATCGCTCATGGCATTGTAGGTGGGAAAGTACGACTTAAAGGTGCCGTTGTAGGGGCAATCGTCCTCGAAGTCGGCCATCAGCAGGCCTTGGCGGTAAAAGAGCTCCGCCTCCGATAGCCAACGTCCCGCGCCGCCTTTGGGATCCTCTTGCCAGCGTGATATCTCGCGCATCTTGCGGTACTGGTCGGGGAGGAAGTTCTGCATCTGACGACCGGTCTTGAGAATCGGCTCGTCAGCATAGATTTCGTTTGAGAAGCGGGCGGACTGATGGGTCCGGGCCTCGGCCATAATGCGCTCGATGAGCATCTTGACGTCCTGGTCGGCCACCGCCCTCTCCTCTCCCTATATGGTGTCGGTGACCTCATATCATAGCACAGCATCAAACAGATGTTCGAGATACCACTGCGTAGATAGATTTAGAACAGGAGGGCGTAGATGACCGCCACGACGACGGAGGGGAGCATGTTGGCCGTGCGGAAGGTCTGAGGTCGAATAAGGTTAACGCCGACGCAGAAGATGAGCATGGAGCCCACAAGCGAAAGGCTGTCGAGGGCTGCGGTGGTCATGATGGGGGAGAGTGCGCCGGCAAAAAGCGTGATCGTGCCCTGGAATACGGCAACGGGCAGGGCCGAGAAGATGCAGCCGCGGCCAAGTGAGGCCGTCATGGTGCAGACGATGATGCAGTCCAGTGCGCCCTTGAGGGCAAGCGTTGACCAGTCGCCGAGCAGGCCGTCCTGGATCGATCCCACAATGGCCATGGCGCCGATACACACGGTGAGCGATGTCGAGACAAAGGCGTTGGTGAACTCGTTGACGCCTTCGCTGCCGGTTTTGCGCTTGAGCCATTCGCCGAGGTTCTCGATGGCGGCCTCCAGGTTGATGGCCTCGCCGATGAGCGAACCGAGGGCAAATGAGACGATAAGCATGGTGGTGCCGGTGGTCGCCAATGCCTCTCCATCGATTACGAGCATCTTTTGCATGGTGCCGCCCAGGCCGATAAACAGAACGCACAACCCCGACGCCTTCATGAGCGTGTCTTGGATGCGGGGCGTAATGAAGCGCCCACCCATGAGACCCAACAGACCGCCCGCGATCAAAAGCGCGACGTTGATGATCGTTCCTAAACCCGGCATGAACCCTCCTGTAATTGATGCCAACGCGGCAATCGTAGCAGAACGGGGAGGGGAGCGCTCAGCATCCGAGTCAAGCGGCGGTTAGCGGTCTAGGACAGGACGGGGCTAAAGTCGAAGCGTAGCGTCATGAGGTGCTGCGGGGATTCGATGGCTGCGGCAATGATGTCAGCATCTCGTGCACGATCGAACCCTTCAAGTTCCATTTGATAGGGGAAATCTTCTTGGATACCGATGCGACGCGGAACCAAAAGCTTGGTCCCGTCGAATTCTTCGGTTCGCGTTCCGTCTGCCGCAACGGAATAAAGGTGTAACTTGGCGGACGTTGCGGCATCAAGTGCCGAGATAGCTTGGATATCGTTCGATGCGCTCCTTGCTCCCACTGCTGTAAGTGCCGTAGGCGCGACGACTTCGCCCGAAGGCAAAAAGACGAGCTCGACGGTATTGGGGAATGCGATGAGGATATTTTTGCGGCGGGGCGCATTGGCGGCGACTGGCTCAATGCTTGCGGCATCGACGGTTTCCGTGTGGTCGAGCGCGACCATCATGCAACAGTTGCCTTCGTCGACATCTGGGGGAGCGGCAAAGTCCAGGCCGTCTTTCGGTTGGGGATCACCTAGTTCGGCGGTGCCGTCTGGCTTCTCGAGAGGAGCCGCAGCGTTGTCTTCTGATGATGATGCATCGTCTGCGTCATCAACATGTGTCGGAGCGTCTGCGACCTCGTCTTTGGGGGATTTGTCATTATCGCTCGATATAGGAGCAGCAATCCCGACGGACCCCACTCCGTGCCATGTCATTTGGAGCAGCGCCGGATCGGCGAGAATGTGCTGCACGCCCGGCTCCTGGGTATCGATATTGATGGGGGCGGGTTCTGATCCGCGCGTGAGGTTAAGCGAGCCCTTCTGTCTATTGCTTTGAGTCTCTTGGTCGTCCGCGTTGCCAGCGTAGAACAGCAAAGGCGCATCTCCCGTTGCGATGGCTTCGGTGTCCGCCTTGGTCAGTCGCAGCGATGCCGTAAAGGAGATGATGGGCTGCGCGCCATCGACATTCGAGGGAACGCAGCCCAGGCATACACCCCCTTCTTCTTCATATGCCGTGCTGTCGAAGACGACCTTCGCCCCGTTCGCCGAGTCATCGACCGAGGCAATATCGATGCGCAGCTCTAGGTCGCATGGGTCGCCATCGGCGTCGACTGCAGCCGATTCCCATGTGCAGACGGCATAACCTGTCTGGGGGCCGTTTTCCTTGTCCGGTCGCTTGATATCCACGACTATCGAGTCGACCGTATTGCGGTGAAGGCATCCCGAGGTTCGGACCGTGGCGTGTGCGAGCGAAAAACGTTGGCAGGCGACGATACCCGACGAATTCGCCACGGGGTTCAGAGCTTGCGGTAAGGAGTCTGCCGTGGCGGGCGTCGCCCAAGCGGCGAGAGGCGTACCGCTCGCCAGTGCGCTGCAGAGCGCGGCGACGGGCAAAAGGTTTTTGGGTGCCATGGTTCTCCTATCTATTCCGCGTAC
>CAUDCB010000094.1 GCA_958447915.1 uncultured Collinsella sp.
GCCAAGGTCAAAGACCTCTCCCGCGGCATGGGCATGAAGCTGCAGCTCGCGTGTGCGCTCAGTCACAATGCCAAGCTGCTCGTTTTGGACGAAGCCACCGCGGGCCTCGATCCCATGGCGCGCGAAGAGCTGCTCGACGAGCTGCTCGCCTTTGTTTCCGACGGCCAGCACAGCGTGCTGCTCTCGAGCCATATTACGTCCGACCTCGATCGCGCGGCCGACCGCGTCATCTGCATCGATAACGGCTCGATTGTGTTTGACCTGCCGCGCGAGGACATTACCGACCGCGCCGGCATCGCCCACTGTACCCAAGCACAGGCCGCCGAGCTTATGGCTTGCGTCGAAGGCGCCCGCGCCGCCCACCACGCCTACAGCGTGGACGTGCTCGTGCCCAACCGTCGCGAGGCGCTCGAGGCCTTCCCCGAGATTCCCTGCGACCGGGCAACCATTGATGACTATCTTCGCCTCATGCTGAAAGGGGCTTCGAAATGAAACGCGCCTTTATGTCTGAACTCGCCATCGTCCGCACGCTTGTCCCGAGCATCGCGGGCGTCGGCCTGTTCATCTTCGTCGTACTGACCCTCGCTAACGCATCGGATGGCGATTCCGGCATGAGCGCCGGCGCCTGCGCGGTCAGTGCCATGTCGCCCATCATGGTCATGAGTTCGCTGGCCGGCTTCGACAATCAAAATGGCTGGGAGCGCTATCGGGCGACGCTGCCCCTCTCGCGCAAAGACATTATTTGTGCCCGCTACCTGTGTATCGTTGCTTTCTCGGCCATCATGGCATGTGCGGCTGCACTGTTGAACATCGTCACCATCCCACTCTTCAATAATGCAGGCATCCCTCCGACGGGACAGGCCGTCTTTGAGATCGCAATCGCCTCGGCAGCATCGATGCTCATCTCCCTCATGATGGTGTTTTTGGCGCAGCCGCTGTTCTTTCGATTTGGACACATGGAGGCACTGCGCCTATCCGTTGGCCTGTTTGCCCTGCTCGGATGCCTTGCCATGGCCACGCTGAGCTCCTCCAACCCCATCAGCAACTGGCTCATGTCGATTGCCGGGGCAAATCCCGATCCCGCCGTCCTCGGCTGCCTGTGCGCGGGCATCGCCGCACTTGCCCTCGCGCTATGTGCAATCAGCTGCACCGTCAGCACCAAGGTTTATCGAGTACGCGACCTGTAATCGACAGCTAAAAGACTTGGGCAGCACCCCACCTCATTTACTAGATAAGACGAAGCAGCAACAACGTCGTTACCACCCTTCACGGCATGCCGTTTAGATCTTGGAAACCAAAGAGAAGCCGACGGCATATCGAAGGTGAATGTTTTTCCGCGAAGTGAACGAGTAAAATCAGCGCCCCGTATCATCGACATTTTTAAGGACTTAATTCCTGCGGTTTTTGCCTGAAAATCCTGCGGTTTTATTCAATAAAAGTGCGCATGCTCCAGGGGTCCATATTTACTCGTTCACTTCTCGGAAAAACATTCACCTTCAATTCGAGCCTTAACCAAATGGCTCCCCGGAACATGACCCCGCCTCTCCGCGGCCATATCAAACCTTCATGGTGGAGCGGTATCCTCATGTCCATAAAACTCGCAGGATAAACCCATTATCCAAGGAGGCGCCGCACCCGTGTCGTGGGTCGTCGCAGCATTTGCGTCAGCATTCTTTGCCGGCATCACATCCATCTTGGCCAAATGCGGCATCAAGCAGACCGACTCCGATGTCGCGACGACCATTCGCACCTGCGTGGTGCTCGTTTTCGCCTGGGCAATGGCGGGCATTTCTGGATCCATTGGAACCATTGGCAGCATCGAACCCAGATCCTGGCTCTTTCTCGTCCTCTCGGGACTCGCTACCGGTGCTTCGTGGATCTGCTACTTTAAGGCGTTGAGCATCGGAGACGTCAATACGGTCGTACCGGTCGACAAGATGAGCACCGTGCTCGCCGCGCTGGTCGCCATCGCGCTTTTTGGTGAGACGAGCAACCTTGCGGTTAAGCTCATGGGAACCGCTGTCGTCACCCTCGGCACGTTTTTAATAATCGATAAGAAGCAGTCCGCCAGACCCGAGCAGCAGCAAGACCGGACCTGGCTCGCTTACGCCCTCGGCGCCGCCGTGTTCGCGGCGCTCACCTCCGTCCTCGCCAAGATCGGCATCGAAGGCGTCGAGTCAAACCTGGCCACGGCGATCCGCACCTGCGTGGTACTGGTTATGGCATGGGCAATCGTGGCAGCCAAGGGAAAACTGGAGCAGGTCGCGCACGTTGACCGGCGCGAACTCACATTTCTCGCAACATCGGGCATCGCGACCGGAGCATCGTGGCTGCTCTATTACTATGCCATCGCCGCAGGCCAGGTAAGCGTCGTGGTGCAGATCGACAAACTATCGATTGTCGTATCGGTACTATTTGCGCGCCTGGCATTCAACGAAAAACTCTCCCGACGCAGCGCCATCGGTCTCGCCCTCATCGTACTGGGCACCGCCGCGCTCGCGATTTGGAAATAGCGCCGATACCGAGCGAAATCTAGACGTTCGCAAATCCGTGACAAATGGCATATCTCCAGCCGTGCGCTTAGTTCTACAATGGAGACATCACGGGCCTTGGCCCAATTTCGATCATCCAAGGGGATGTCTTTTTGGTCATTGTTCTTTAGGGAACGGTCAATCGCATACAGACGCAAAACGGCCGTCGAACGGCCGTAGTTTGTTGCGCCGTTCCGCCTCCGTCATCTGCCATTTTTGCACCTGATAGGAAAGAACAATGCAAACCCAGGAATCTCAATTATTCCCAAAAGCCAGCAGCTTCGACACGACACTCGTGCGCTCTAAGATTATGGGTCCGAACCCCCTCAAGCTCTGCGAAGAGCTTCTTCGCGATGCAGAAATCCCCCGAGACGCCCGCGTCTGCGACCTTGGGTCGGGCGCCGGTATCACCAGCGCCCTACTCGCCCGCGAATACGGGTTGGACACGTACGCTGTCGATCTGTGGAGCGACCCACAGGAAAACAGCGCGTTCTTTGATTCGCTCGGTATCTCGCGCGACACGATTCACCCGGTTAAAGCGGATGTCTCACAGGGGCTACCATTTGAGCATGACTATTTTGACGCGGTTGTGAGTATCGACTCGTACAACTACTACGGCCGTGATCCACACTATCTGGGCGAGCGCCTGCTCCCCTACGTAAAGCAAGGCGGCATGCTTTACCTGAGCATCCCAGGCATGGTCCAAGATTGCCACGACAATCTGCCCGATTGTCTGCTCAAATCCTGGACGCCCGAGCAGCTCGACTATATGCACGACATATCTTGGTGGCGTGCCATGATTGAGCCGACCGCTGGCATTGAGATCATCTCGATGCGCCCCATGCTCTGCACGGCAGAAGTGTGGTCGGATTGGCTCGCTTGCGACAACGAGTACGCAGCGGGCGACCGCCCTGCCGTTGAAGCGGGTGCGCTCGAATATCTCAACACCATCGCCATTGTGCTGAGGAAGCTCTAAACAGCAACGCGCGAGGCCGTAAACAAACGGCCTCGCGCGGCTTCTTTCTTAATGAGTTTTGAAGCAGACAGACAGCTGTTACATCCTTACGCCGGGCTTGGGGCGCTCGTATCGACCGCACGCTACTGTGCTACTTGCGCAGCGGCTTGGGCAGCGGAATGCCAGCGGCGATAACGGCGGCGATGATCATGCAGACGATGCCCTTGAGCGGGAAGCACATGAGCAGCAGGCCCACGACCATGACCGGCTGACGCATGACGGCACCCATCGTCGAGGCGGTGCAGACAGCGACGCAAAAGACCGGATCTGCGCCGGTGAGGACGGCAAGACCGTAACCCAGGCTCACGCCCGAGAAGATAACCGGGAAGAAGTGGCCGCCGCGCCAGCCCATGTTGATGAGGGCGGGCGTCAGCATGGCCTTAACAAGACCGGTCGCGATAAGCACGCCGGCGGGAATGGTCAGGTAGGTTTCCATGAGCACATCGGCTTGTGTCTCGCCGGCAAACATGGTGTAGGGCAGGACCGTGCCGCAGATGGCGAGCGCCAAACCGGCCAGCATGGCCTTGACGACAGGGCGCTCCCCCACGGCATGAGCCAATGCCTCACTCGCGTGCTCCGAGACAAAGTACAGCCAGCCACAGGCCGTGCCGACGAGCGCCAGGGGAATAAGCCAGGCAAGCTCGAGGTTGCCCACCTCGGCGGCCTCGAACCTGGGCATGCCCATGCCGCCGCCCACAAGCTGGCCAAGCAGCAGGTAGGTGCCCAAACCGCCGGCAATCGCGATGCCGTAGACCACGGTCTTTTGCGCCTTGGGCAGCTTGATGGTGATCTCGTCGGACGCGGGCTCATCGTCATTGGCATCCTGACCGTCAGCACTTCCGGCGAGCGGCGCCACAAAGCCAAAGACGGGCGCGGTAAAGAGCGCCGTCAGCGCGGCCTGGGTGCCCAACAGCGTGAGCTCCCTAAACTCGGCGCCAAAGCGGCGCATGCGGTCGCCGACCCAGCTGCACAGGCCCGCGATGACGCCAGTCAGGCCGGCCTCCGGTCCAATGCTTCCGCCAAACAGCAGCGGCAGCAATGCCGCAAGCGAAAGCTTGCCCAGGTTGTCGTACGGGTAGCGGCCGTCGCGCTTTACCTTGGCCATCACCTGGTTGAGGTCATCGGTCTTGGTGCCCGTAAGCTTTTCGTACAGGCCGATCAGCAGGCCGCCCAGCAGGCAGACGAAAAACGGATACGGCAAAAACCCGAACGGGCCGCTCGCGAGCTCGGGTGAAGCGACGCCCAGCATATGCGGGATCTCGGTCCATAGATAGTCGATACCGCGCTCCATCGCAAAGAAGAACAGCCAGACCGCGGTGCCCGCAAACGCACCGGTCGCAGCCACGCTCACTAAGAACAGCGCACGGTTTTTGGGTTTTGCAAGGGTATCCATCGGGACCTCCCGTGGTCAAATCGACAAAGATACGTTTTATTGTAGGACGAGCAGGCCTCGGGCGGGCTAACCATCTACGCCGCGAACGGTGCCGTTGGGTGCCGCACGAGCGATGAGCCTAAGGCTTAGGCGCCGATAATCGATGCGATTTGACGCAGGTCGTCGGCAAAGTAGATGCCGGTCTGGCGCTGCGGGCTCGATAGGCCCTTGTCGATCATGCGCCCGAGCAGCGACTTAAGATCGTTGTAGTAGCCCCCGAGGTTGTACAGGATGCACGGCGCATCGAGATGCCCCAACGACACGGCGGACATGACCTCGGCAATCTCCTCGAGCGTGCCCGTACCGCCCGGGAAGGCGATGAACGCGTCGCCGAGCTCGATCATCTTGGCCTTACGCTCGGCCATGTCACTCGTCACGATGAGATCGTCAATACCGTCGTGTTGAAACTCTGCCTCGATAAAAAAGCTCGGCTCAACGCCCGTCACATGCCCGCCAGCATTGAGCACGCTATCGGCAAGCGCGCCCATCAGGCCCGACTTGGAGCCGCCGTATACCAGCGCGTGGCCGTTGGAGCCAATCCACGTGCCGAGCTCTCGCACTGCAGGCAGAAACGCCGGGTCGTTGCCGACGCTCGCGCCCAGGTATACCGTGATATTCATATTCAGTCCCCCTCGTCGTGACGCGCGTCGCCCGTTCTAGCGTTGGCGTCGGCGATATTCGCGCACACGGCGCGACAGGTCGGCGAGCTCGTCACGATCGAGCTCTTCCAAATGCTCTAGATCGTCCATAAAGCGCGCCATGGTGTCCTTTTGACGCATCTTGATGAGCGTGTTGCAGTAGTTCACCGCCACGCCCGTGAGCATGGCGATGTAGAAGATGCTGATGACGCTCAAAACGACGGTGATAGCGCGGGCAACCGGCGTCTCGGCCGGGATATCACCGAAGCCGATCGTCGATACGGTCTCAAAGCTAAACCAGAGGCCGTCGCCAAACGTGAGGGTCGTGGGCTCGGACAGCCAGACGGCCGTCGAGCACAGCAGATAGAAGACGAGAAACAGGCCCGTGATGCGCGCAAAGCCAGCCTGGCGCAACACGTCAGCAAGCGTCCTCAACTTGTTCATCGCGACCTCTTTTCCCAGACGCCCAATCACATTCGCTCGGTATTGTCCCACGCCTCCCCCGCAAACGGAACTAGTCATTGGGGACGTTCTTAAATGACTAGTCAAACAAGAACGTCCCCAATGACTACCTGACCGTTTAGCGGTGCGGTGGCTGAGTGGGCAGGTTGAGCTGGTATCCTTATGTGATACTGTCTCGACTCGATAGGATTACATGTGAAACCTTCCGCCATCCTTCGTTTGGCTCTATATCGCACCCTAGCCGTCGCGGTTGCCGTACTCACCGTACTGAGCGCCGTCATGCCTGCCCCCGCCTTTGCCGCCGACTCCGACCACCAGGTCAAGACGGTCCGCGTTGGCTGGCTCGTCAACAACAAAGGCTTCCAGGAAGGCACGCCGGGCGAGCGCCTCTCGGGATGGGGCTACGAGTACCTCCAGACCCTCTCGTATTACACAAAGGGCTGGCAATACGAATACGTTAGCGGCACCTTCTCCGAGCTTATGGACATGCTCGAGGCAGGCGAAATCGACCTCATGCCCAACATCTCGTATTCGGCAGAACGCGAGCAGAAGCTGCTCTTTTCCTCAAATCCCGAGGGCACCGAGCGCTACTATATCTACGCCAGGCCCGACCGCGACGATCTAGCCAAGGGTGACCCTCAGGCGCTCCAAGGCCTCACCATCGGCTGCAACTCTGGCGTTATGCAAACTATCGTCGGCCAGCAGTGGCTCGCCAACGAAGACGTTACCTGCACCTATAAAGAAATCGACACCGGCAGCGCCCTCTTTGAGGCGCTTGCAGACGGCGAGGTCGACGCCGTCATCATGAACGACACCATTTCGTCGCCCGATGCGTCACCCATGTTCTACGTAGGCTCGAGCGACTACTATTTTGCCGTTCCCAAAAGCCGCCCTGACCTGATGAACGACATCAACGCCGCCATGACGACCATCGCCCGCGATAACCCGCGCTATAACGAGGAAGTCAAAACGAGTTACTCGACCCAAAACAGTGGCTCGTCATCGCTCACCGGCACCGAGACCACCTGGCTCAAAGAAAACGGCAATACCATCACGCTCGGCTATCTTAAAAACCAACTTCCCTACTGTACGCAAAATGACGACGGCGAGATGGAAGGGTCGCTCGCCTCGCTTGCAACGACGTTGCACGACAAGTTTGACATTACGGTCAAAACAATCGCACTCTCGAACAACAAGCAAATGATCAAAGCCCTTTCCAACGGAACCATCGATGTCGCCCTGCCGTTGTT
>CAUDCB010000095.1 GCA_958447915.1 uncultured Collinsella sp.
ACCGAAATGCTCGGCTCCACCGAGAGCAAGCTCGTCTTTAGCAACCGCATCCCCAATGTCATCATGCTCGTGGGCCTGCAGGGCTCCGGTAAGACCACGGCTGCCGTAAAGCTGGCCTACCTGCTCAAGAAGCAGGGCCGTTCGCCGCTGCTCGCCGCGTGCGACGTCTATCGTCCCGCCGCCGCCGACCAGCTGGCCACGCTCGGTGGCGAGATCGGCGTACCGGTTTTCCGCGGCGATGGCGCGCACCCGGTCGACATCGCCAAGGGCGCCATCCAGGAGGCCGTCGACCACCTGCGCGACGTGGTCATTGTCGATACCGCCGGTCGTCTTCAGATCGACGAGCAGATGATGCAGGAGGCCGTCGACATCAAGAAGGCCGTCAAGCCCGACCAGGTACTGATGGTCGTCGATGCCATGACCGGCCAGGATATCGTCAACGTCGTCTCGACCTTCGCCGATCGCACCGACTTTGACGGTGTGATTATCTCCAAGCTCGACGGCGACGCCCGTGGCGGTGGCGCACTTTCGGTGCGTCAGGTGACCGGCAAGCCCATCAAGTTTGTGAGCATGGGCGAGAAGCCCGATTCGCTTGAGCCGTTCTATCCCGATCGCATGGCCAAGCGCATTCTGGGCATGGGCGACGTCGTCGGCATCATCGAGAAGGCCCAGGAGGCAGCCGATGCCGAGCAGCTCGAGGCTGCCGAGCGTATGCTGCGCGAGGGCTTTACCATGAACGATATGCTCGACCAGATGAAAGCCGTCAAGAAGATGGGCGGCATGAAGGGTATCCTGGGCATGCTTCCCGGTGGCCAGCGTGCACTCAACCAGATGGGCGGCAACCTGGACGAGGGCATCTTCGATAAGAACGAGGCCATCATCATGTCGATGACCAAGGAGGAGCGCCTGCGTCCCTCCATCATCAACGGCCAGCGCCGTGCCCGCATTGCCAAGGGAGCCGGCGTAACCCCCACCGAGGTCAACAGCCTTATGAAGCAGTGGGGCGAGATGAACAAGATGATGGGCCGCATGCGCACGATGGCCAATCAAGCGCAGGCCGGCGGCAAGAAGGGCAAAAAGGGTAAGAAGGGCAAGAAGATGCGCATGCCCAATATCCCTGGCCTGGACGCTATGGGTCTGGGCGGTATGGGCGGCCTGGGCACGGGCGGTCCCAAGTCCGATATGGAGCTGCTGCGCCAGATGGAAGCGCAGATGCGCAATAAGAAATAGGGCTTTAATTTCAGCTTGATATGGCAAAGGCCACTCGGAAGCTACCGGGTGGCCTTTGTTGTTGACTTTGATTGTTGGGCTGCGTTCGGCGTCGCGCCCCGAGCTCGCGGTGCCGTGCCGTTAGTGGCAGCCGCAGCCCTCGTGGCCCTCGTGCTCGTGATGGCCGTGGCAGCTGCAGGACTCGCCATGTTCGTGGCCATGGCCGTGGCAGCCGCACGTGGCCTCGCCGTTCTGAGCGAGCGTGCCGGCGATAAGGGCCTCGACACAAGCGTCGCAGCTGCCCTGGGCTCCTGCGTACACCGTGATGCCGGCTTGGGCAAGCGCGTTGATAGCGCCACCGCCGATGCCGCCGCAGATGAGCGTGTCCACGCCGCCGTTGGCGAGCAGGCCCGCCAGGGCGCCGTGGCCGGTGCCGCCGGTGCCCATGACCTGCTCGTTGAGCACCTTGCCGTCCTGAATGTCGTAGATCTTGAACTGCTCGCTGCGGCCAAAGTGCATAAAGATGTTGCCGTTGTCGTACGTGGTTGCCACCCTCATGGTGCCGATCTCCTTTGCTGGCCATGCGGCCGTTGTCGTGGTAATGGGGGAGTACGCGATGTTGCCGCCTTCGATGACGATCGCCCGTCCATTGACCAGCGCGTTTGCCACCTTACGATGCGCGCGGCTGCAGATTGCCGCTACCGTGGCGCGGGCAATGCCCATGTGCTGGGCGACGGCCTCCTGATTGAGGCCCTCCAGGTCGCACAGCCGCAGGACTTCGAGCTCGTCGACCGTCATATCGATGGCGTCTCCGCTGGCAAGGCCGTCGGGGGTAAAGCCGCGGTATTCGGGGATGATCCCAACACGGCGCAATTTTTCGCGTCTTCCTGCCATACCTGCTCCTTATCTGACATATGTCAACAATAGGATAGCGAACGTGTAGATTTGCGCAAGGAATTTCTGGCATATGTCAGAAAACGAGGGCTTATGTTTGGGCTGTGGGGCCGCGTGCGCCTGGGCTACAATGAATCTCGCTTGTAGGCGACTGACAGGAGGGTCAATGAGCAAAGCTGATCAACAGTTTGTAACCATGTGCCGCGATATCTTGGACCATGGCACCACGACCGAGGGCCAAAAGGTCCGCCCGGTGTGGGAGGACGGCACCCCTGCCTATACCATTAAAAACTTTGGCGTTACGGCGCGCTATGACCTGCGCGAGGAGTTCCCCGCGCTTACGCTGCGTCGTACGGCGCTCAAGTCCGCTATGGACGAGATTCTGTGGATCTATCAGAAGAAGTCCAATAACGTGCATGATCTCAACAGCCATATTTGGGATGAGTGGGCCGACGAGACCGGCTCCATCGGCAAGGCCTACGGGTATCAGATTGGGCAGAAGAGCCATTATGTCGAGGGTGACTTTGACCAGATGGACCGCGTGCTGTACGACCTTAAGAACACGCCGTACAGCCGCCGCATTATGACGAACACCTATGTGTTTAGCGATCTGTCCGAGATGCACCTGTATCCGTGCGCCTACAGCGTGACGTATAACGTGACGCAGCGCCCGCAGGATGACAAACCGACGCTCAACATGATTCTCAACCAGCGCAGCCAGGATATTTTGGCCGCGAACAACTGGAATGTGTGCCAGTACGCTATTTTGCTGATGATGGTCGCACAGTCGGTCGATATGATCGCTGGCGAGCTGCTGCATGTGATCGCAGATGCCCACATTTACGACCGTCATGTCGATATCGTCCGCGAGCTTATCGAGCGTCCGCAGTTTGCGGCTCCCAAGGTAACGCTCAACCCCGATGTGCATGATTTCTACGCGTTTACGACCGATGATTTGATCGTCGAGGGCTATGAGCACGGCCCGCAGGTCAAGAACATCCCCATTGCGGTGTAGGTGACGCGCATGACGAGTAAGCTTTCTGCCATCGTCGCCGTGTGCGATGACTGGGGTATTGGGTGCGAGGGCGACATGGTGGTGTCCAATCGCGCCGATATGCGTCATTTTGTGGCGTGCACCAAAGGCTGTCCGGTCATTATGGGACGCAAGACGCTGCTGAGTTTTCCCGGTGGGCGTCCGCTCAAGAATCGCCGCAATATCGTTCTCACGCGCGACGAGAGCTTTGCTGCCGAGGGTGTCGACGTGGTTCATAGCGTTGACGAGGCCTTGGCCGCCGTAGCCGATGAACCCGTTGCGTGGGTGATTGGCGGCGGCGAGGTGTATCGGCAGTTTTTGCCGTATTGCGTCGAGGCCGAGGTCACGCACAACCATTGCATCCATGCCGTGGACACATACTTTCCCGACTTGGACGCCGATCCCGCGTGGGAGATTGCGCGGCGTGGCGGTGTTGCCACGATTGCCTCGGGCGAGGGCGACGAGGGCGTCGATTATGAGTCCGTGACGTATCGTCGCGTTGAGGCGTAAATCGTCTGGAGTGAACGGTATCATCGGGTTATTTGAATGCATGGGGCGGCGCTTAGCGTCGCCTCGTTTGGTATAGATGTGCTGTTAAGAAAGGTACGGGCTGGTTGCTATGACTGATGCCGTTGAGGTACTGCGAATTGATTCGCTCGAGGACGAGCGGCTCGATGCCTACGTGCGACTGACCGAGCGCGAGCTGCGCTGCGTGCTGGAGCCGCAAAAGGGCATCTTTATCGCCGAGAGTGCCAAGGTTATCGAGCGCGCGGTGCGCGCCGGATATCAGCCGGTGAGCTTTCTTTTGGGCGAACGCTGGCTCGACCAGATGATGCCGCTGTTTGAGCGCCTGGTTGTGCGCGAGGGCGCGGGTCCGGTTCCCGTGTTCGTGGCCTCCATGGAGCTTATGGAGCAGCTGACGGGCTTTAACGTGACGCGCGGTGCGCTCGCGGCATTCCGTCGTCCACGTCAGATTCCGGTTGATGAGTTCTTGGGCGGCGTCGTCGAGGCGGCGGGGGAGCGCCCGGTGCGCGTGTGCGTCCTCGAGGGCATTGTCGACCACACCAACGTCGGCGCGATTTTCCGCTCGGCGGCTGCGTTGAATGTCGATGGCATTTTGGTGAGCCCTACGTGCTGTGACCCGCTGTACCGTCGCTCAGCCCGCGTGAGCATGGGCACGGTGTTCCAGGTGCCCTGGACGCGCATTGGCAGCGAGGCGCGCGTATGGCCGCATGATGGGCTGGCGGCGCTGCACGATGCCGGCTTCTCGTGTGCCGCCATGGCATTGACGGATGATTCGGTGTCGTTGGACGATCCCGCGCTGCAGGAGATTGACCGCCTGGCAATCTTTATGGGCACCGAGGGCGCTGGCTTGGGCGCCAAGACCATTGCGGGCTGCGACCGAGCCGTGCGAATTCCGATGGCGCACGGGGTCGATTCGCTCAACGTGGCCGCGGCAAGTGCTGTCGCCTTTTGGCAGCTGTGTCCGCATGTGAGCAATGAGTATCACTACCAGCCGGGTTTGTATCACTAAACAGATATTTCGCACCGGGCTCTGGTTTGGGGCGTTTCGGCCGATATCGGTCGGTGCTAAGCTGGTATTGGCTTTGGTCTTAAATTGCCGTTTTGTTGTATGACGTACGCTAGTGGGGAGGGCGTGTGGCTAAGAAATCTACGGCTATCGATGTAACGCAGGGTGTCATTTGGCAGCAGCTGCTGTCGCTGTGCGTTCCCATTTTCTTTAGTTCGTTTTTTCAGCAGGCATACACGCTTATCGGTACCTATATCGTCGGTCAGTTTGGCGGCAAGCTCGCGCTGGGTGGCATTCAGGCCACGATGGTGCTCACCGAGCTCTGCATTGGCTTTTGCGTTGGCGTCGGTGCCGGCTGCGCGGTCATTACGGGCCAGTTTTTTGGCCAGCACGATGACGAGCGCCTGAGCCGATCGGTCCATACGGCCATGACGCTCGCGCTGGTGGGCGGCATCGCCTTCTCGATTCTTGGCATAGTGTTCGTTGAGCCCATGCTGGTGCTTATGAACACGCCGCATGAACTATTGGCCGAGGGCGTGGCCTATGCCCGTTGCTATTTTGCCGCCATGGTTGCAGCGCTGCTGCTCAATATGGGAACGGCATTGCTGCGCGCCGTGGGCGACACGCGCGGGCCCGCTGTGATCATCGCTTCCGGCTGCCTTGTTAATGCGGTGCTGGATGTCATCTTCGTTGCCGTGCTTCATATGGAGGCTCTGGGCTGCGGCATCGCGGTGGCGCTGACCATTTGCTCCAACGCCGCGATGATCGTGATTCGTATGATGCACGCACCGGGTGCGTGGCGGCTTTCACTGTCCAAACTCGGCATTGATCCTGGCATTTGTAAGAGCATGATCTCGTGTGGTCTGCCGCTTGGCTTTCAGTCTGCTGCGTATTCGATTTCCAACGTTTTGATTCAGGTGTCGGTCAACTCGTTTGGTGCCGATGTCACCACGGCTTGGGGTCTTTCGGGCCGCCTGGATGGCATTGTCTGGATGGTTACCGAGGCGCTTGGCGTGTCGATCACCACGTTCTCGGCGCAGAACTTTGGTGCGCGCAATTACGGTCGCATGCGAAAGGGATACCACACGTCGCTCGTGCTTTCGTTTATGCTCATTGGTGGCCTGTCTGCCGTGCTGCTGGTATTCTCGGGTCCGCTGTCTCGTCTGTTTGTCGACGATGTTTCGATTTCGGCGTACACCACGACGATTCTTCATTTTATCGCGCCGTTCTACGCGATTTTCTCGATTATCGAGAACGCGTCGGGATCCATTCGCGGCGCCGGCGTGAGCTTGCAGCCCATGCTGCTCACGATTTTTGGTACCGTCGTGCTCAGGGTGATCTGGGTGTTTGCGATTATGCCGTTCGATCCGTCACTTGAGCACCTGCTGCTTGTCTACCCCGTAACCTGGGTAATCACCGCCACGATGTTCACCGTCTACCATCACAGTGGCAACTGGCTAGGCCGCGCCACCGCCTAGTCATTGGGGACGTCCGCAATGGCTAGTATTCGATGCCTTGGCGGGCTAGGAGGCCTTCGTCGAAGTAGTGTTTGATGGGGCGCATTTCGGTGACCAGGTCGGCAAGATCGGCCAGTGGCAGCAGGCCGCGGCCGGTGAGCACGAGCTCCGTGGTGGTCGGTTTCATCGCGATCAACGCTTCGACATCTTCGCGCGTCACAAAGCCTCGTCGCATGGCTTCTCCCAGCTCATCCAAGATCAGCACGTCGACCTGGCTAATCTGCTGGCGCGCCAGCTCCATGATCTGTGCGGCACAGGCTTCGGGCGTGTCGCGATCGGCTTGTACGATGCGTAGCCCCAATCGAGGTGCTGCGTCATGTTCGGCGCAGTGCAGCTTCTTGGCAAACTGAAGCATGAGTACGTTAAGTCCATAGCCCGTGGCGCGCAGCGCGAGTCCCAGCGCGGCCGTTGTCTTGCCCTTGCCGTCGCCCGTATAGATTTGAACCTTGCCGACTTCCAGTGATGCCATCTCTGTCCTTTCGTGCCCGGCGTCGGTTTATCGCCGTCCGGGTTGGGTATTCTAGAAATCATTATCAACCCCAGTAGATGGAGTTCAAGCAGATGGAGATGGATGACAACAAACGTAGACGGAATATGATCCTCTACGTGCTCATCGCCTTCGTCGTCTACCTCGTGCTCTCGACCGTTCTGTTCCCCAACATCGGTCACACGCAGCAGATTACGAAGACCGATTATTCGACGTTTGTCAAAGCGCTCGATAAGAAGAGTGTCGACAAGGTCGAGTACAACACGGACGATTACACGATTTATTACACCAAGAAGGGCGAGGACGAGAACATCGCCTACAAGACGACCGGTGTTCCGAATGACGCGGGCTTTACCGATCGCGTGCTTGAATCTGGCGCCTCGCTGGAGTCGGTCGTTCCCGATAAAAACTCGTGTTTGATGACCTACTACCTGCTCACGCTCATTCTTCCCATGGCGATTTTCTTCCTCATCGGTTGGTGGCTCAACCGCCGCATGAAGAAGGCTATGGG
>CAUDCB010000096.1 GCA_958447915.1 uncultured Collinsella sp.
CTCTGAAGTTGAGTGTCTCGGCTTCCTTAGGACAGATCCTCACCATTCGTTTCAATGACGTGCTTGTACCAGTCAAAGCTCTTCTTCTTGGAACGCTTGAGGGTGCCGTTGCCCGCGTCGTCGCGGTCGACGTAGATAAAGCCGTAGCGCTTGGACATCTCGCCCGTGCCGGCGCTCACCAGGTCGATCGGGCCCCAGGTGGTGTAGCCCAGCAGGTCAATGCCATCCTCGGTCACTGCATCGCGCATCGCGGCGATGTGCTGGCGCAGGTAGTCGATACGGTAGTCGTCGTTGATGGAGCCATCCTCCTCGACAACATCCTTGGCGCCCAGACCGTTCTCGACCACAAACAGCGGCTTCTGATAGCGGTCGTACAGGTCGTTGAGGGTGATGCGGAAGCCCAGCGGATCGATGGCCCAGCCCCACTGGCTCTCCTGCAGGTAGGGGTTCTTGGCGCCGGCGAAGGCGTTGCCCTGGGTGCGCTCGACATCAGGGTTATCGGCACCGGCGGAACAACGGGTGCTGTAATAGCTAAAGCTGATGAAGTCGACGGTGTTTTCGACCAGGATCTCGCGGTCCTCGTCAGTCATGCCGACGTCGATGCCCAGACGCTCGAGCTTCTTGACGGCATAAGCCGGGTAGTAGCCGCGGCTCTGGACGTCGACAAAGAAGTAGTTGTCCTGGTTGTCGAGCTGCGCCTGGCGCACATCGCCCGGACGGCAGCTGTAGGGATAGCAGCTGCCCGCGGCGAGCATGCAGCCGATCTTGACCTCGGGGTCGATCTCGTGGGCGATCTTGGTTGCCCAAGCGCTGGCGACGAGCTCGTTGTGGGCGGCCGGGTACTCGACGGCTTCCTTGTTCTCGCCCTCCTCAAAGACCAGGCCGGCACCCATAAACGGCAGGTGCAAGATCATGTTGATCTCGTTGAAGGTGAGCCAGTACTTCACCAGGCCCTTGTAGCGGGTAAAGATCGTGGTCGCGAGGTTCTTATAGAAGTCGATGAGCTTGCGGTTGCGCCAGCCACCGTACTCCTTGATGAGGTGGACGGGGCAGTCGAAGTGCGTGATGGTCACGAGCGGCTCGATGCCGTGCGCCTGGCACTCGCGGATCACGTCCTCGTAGAAGGCGAGGCCGGCCTCGTTGGGCTCGGTCTCGTCGCCATTGGGGAAGATGCGGGTCCAGGCCAAGCTCATGCGGAAGGTCTTAAAGCCCATCTCGGCAAAGAGGGCGATGTCCTCCTTGTAGCGGTGGTAGAAATCGATGCCGGTCTGCGCGGGGTAGTAATAGCCGTCCTCAAAGTCGAGCATCTTGCGCTGGCCGGAGACCACCGCGAAGCGCTCGGGGCCGTGCGGGGCCACATCCACGTTGGCCAGGCCGCGGCCGTCCACGTCGTAGGCGCCCTCGCACTGGTTGGCAGCCGTCGCGCCGCCCCACAGGAAGTCTTTACGGAAAGCCATACATCGATCCTTTCACACGCTGTTTGTCGTAGCTTCAGTATCCCCGTAAGCAGCGCGCTACTCAACGGCAACGACGCAGGCCGACACTTCTTTTCGCACACGGCGGCCCGGCAGCCGCCCCTGCCTGACACTTTCTGATACCGCCGCCCCAAACCACCACAAAGGGGATAGGCACCTTTGTGGTGGTTGGGGGCGGTTTGTCTCGATCTGTAACAGGTAGGCAGCCAAAACCGGGCTTGGTGTTACAGATCGAGATTTTCGGGCAGCCCCCCGCAGTTTGTCTAAATCTGTAACAGGTAGAGACGATTTAGCCCGCTAGATGTTACAAATCGAGACGGAAGATGCTAGTCGCAGGCGATGTCGAGGTTCTTGCCGACGAGGCCCACGTAGCCGCCCTCGGCAGCCTTGGGGCTATCGGCGTGGCAGAGAACCCACTTGTCGGCCTTCCAGTAGCAGTAGCTGTCGCCGGCGGCGGGCATGTCGGCTGCGGCCTCGGGGCGCGGGCCATTGGTGCCCGCCGGCAGCGCCACCATCACCTGGAAGCCGCCGTCGTCGACCATGCAGGGCGTGTAGTGGAGCGTGGTGTTGAAGACTTCGACGACCTTGCCCGCCGGTACGCGGAACGCCTTGACGCACGCGGTGTCGAGCTTGCCGTCCTCGATCTCCCAGCGATGCGCCACGAGCAGGATAAAGTCGCGGGCGCCCAGGTTAAACTCGCTGGCGCGGTGATACTCCAGGCAGTTGAGGCGTGTGTTGTGCCCGTTGCACCAGCCGAGCTGGAAGGAGCGGCCGCCGTACATGAGAAAGCCCAGCTTATCGGCATCCTTGACGCCCTCGAGCTCCGGCGCGCTTGCTACGTACTTGGTGCCCTCGGGAATGGGAGTAGCCGCAAGCGCCTCGACAAGCGGGGCGGTCAGGTTGGACGGCACGTCGTCCCACACGCGACCATAGGATTTGAACTCGGGATCTGATACAGAGTAGATATGCATGTTCGCTCCTGTTCGTTTATGTGACAGTATGAACATTCTAGAACATCATTCATCCACGACCACGATCAATACCGAAAACATTGCATGACGAAATCACCCGCTCAAAAAGCGACATGCAGCTTCCTAGTCGAGATAATCTTTAAGAAACTCAATAACGCTCATACACCAGTAGTCGGTCTCCGGCGCATGGGGCTTCATCAATGCGTGCCCCCCTTCTGAATACATGACTCCCTCATGGTGTACTCCAGCTGCATCCAGAGCATCGACCATCTTTTCATAATTGTCGGGCGATACAATATCATCGTCAGCGCATTGCCAAAGATATGTCGGAGGATACTGCTCCCACACATGCTGATTAATACAGAAATCATCGAGCGAGTCGCGACCAGCCCCGCCGCACACCGAATCAAGAAATCTATTGTCTGATGCGTTCTCAAAGCCACGAAGATCAATCGGTGCATAACACAGGACCAAGGCTTTGGGTGCCTCGCATCCGTAGGACGCAAATCCCTTGTTGTCCGTCCCCCACTCGGCAGTTAAATGCGCACCAGCAGAAAAGCCGATAACTGCATAACTTTTTGCGACATTAAATTTCGCTGAATTCTCGAAGACAAAACGGACAGCTCGATTTAAATCGTCGATTGGACGCGGCATCAAAGGCTCGACCCTCACCCTGTATGACAGCACGAACACGTTATAGCCCGCATCGTTGAGCTCGAGGGCAACGGGAAAGCCTTCCATTTGATGACAAACGCTCTGATAACCTCCGCCCGAAACCGCAATGATAAAGGGAGCCCCGGGTCTCCCGGGAAAGAAGAACAGTTTCGTGTTGCGTCGAGTCGGATCACGGATGCAGTCGGCTTCATCCCATATATCGTAGGCAACTTGCCTCCCGTCATCCACGAGCTCGACAATCCGATTCAATCCACGCAAAACGCGAGTAGTTTCATATGGATTAGCATCAGAATTCATATGAGACACGATGGGTTTATTCCACATGCGCTCCCAAGTTGAAGGCCGGCAAAGCATAAGGTGCTCGCCAAAGCCAGCGAACTCAGGAAGGAGCGCGATTTCGCCAAACGTCATATCGGCTGTAATTGTCATAGCTAGTCACTCCAAAAATGAGGGTGGGCTCGCGTGAATCAACGGCAAGCCCATCACATGCAATCTGCCGCGGGGTTTTCGGCAGCTTACATCCCAAATAATTGTCTACTCCACTACTGCCTCTTCATCAGGGCGATACAGGATGTAAACGAGAACGAAGTTAAGAATTAAACCGACGACATTGCAAAGAATTGCGCCGATGAGGCTGCTCATATCACCAGAAGGATCCATATAACCGGGGAAGCTAAAAATGCCGCTCGACGTCATAACGAACGTACAGGTGTTGAAAATCGCCGGGATAACAGCACTGATTGCTCCGGCGACCATGGAAGCGATAATGATCTTCTTGTGCTCCAAGATGATGCCGTACAGCGCCGGTTCCGTAATCCCGAAAAAGCCCGTAATGGCACAGCTGAACCCAAGACTCTTTTCACTCGGGTCCTTCGAGCGGAGGGCAAACGCCAAACAAGCGCCGACAACACCCATGCTGCAGCAGAGAAGTCCAAGGATAGGATCGGAGCCGACGGTCATAATATTGTTGATGGAAAGCACGATCAGGGCCCAATGGAGTCCAAGGGGGATCATAACGAGACCGAATATCGGCCCGAGAATAACGCCGCAAAGGACGGGGCTGAACTGATAGACCGCCAGCACTGCAGTCGCAAGCAAAGAGCTCGCCTGCTGAATAACGGGGCCGATCACAAGGAGCGAGACGGGGGCGGCAACAGCAACCGTCAGGAACGGGACGAGCGCAAATGCCACAACATCGGGAAGAACCGCCCGCAGCCACTTATTAAGAACGGATGCGAACCAAGCCGCCACGATAGCAGGAAACACCGTGGAGGAATAGCTCACCATTGTGAACTTCATGCCGAGCAAATCCAGCGCATCGCCCGCTCCGGCCGCAGCAACGAAAGTCGGATAAATCAGGATTGCACCGAGTACCGCACCGATATATCGATCGGTTCCAAAGAACTGAGCAGCAGATGATCCGACAAGAACGGGCAGAAAATACATGCAGGCATTTCCCATGCCGTACAGCAGAGTGTATATTCCGCTCTCGGCGGAAACAGCACCCGCCGTCGTCAGAATACTAAGGACGGCGTTTATCATTCCGCATGCGATCAAGGCAGGAAGAACGGGCATCATGATGCCGCTGATGAGCTTCATTAGCTTTCCCAGAAAGCCCTTAGTCTCTCCTTCGCTTGCCTCGGAATCTCCGGCATCAATCCCGGTTTCCTTGGCAACGATTTCATAGACCTTATCGACCTTAGGTCCCACAATCACCTGATATTGCCCCGCGGAATGGCGAATGTCGATCACGCCATCAATCGCCTTGACTTTTGCATCGTCTACGATGCTTTCGTCCTTAAGGTTGAACCTTAAACGAGTCATGCAGTGAGCTACAAATGTAACGTTGTCTGCGCCGCCCACCATCTCGAGAATCTCGGCAGCGAGCTTGGTTGTATCTGCCATAAATACCATTTCTCCCATGTTGAGTTTTATATGTAACCATCAGCAAAGCGCGCGCCTTTGCCAACTAATTACCTTGTTTTCGATGCAATTCGATTGATGTGCATCATGAGGTAGAGTCTTTCTTCGTCTATAAGTTCCCGCCCCGTCAGTCGGCTGAGAACAGAAGCAATATCATCGGCGCACATTGATGCCACCGGATATTCTTTTTTGAGCGAGAGGTACATCTTGCGGTTGTCGCTCACGATGCTTTCGCCAGAGTTCAACCTATTGAATAAGTACTGAAGATGGGTTGCGAACCTTGCGTAATCGAAACCTTCCCGATCAACTTGAATGCCAAGCCGATTTTCAACAGCAACGGTTGACTCCTCCAGAACACGATCGTAGATATCCACGCTAAACTCTTTAACTACTTCGCATGAGTCCGAATCGGCCATGTTATTGATAAACGCCATGGCAATTCCAACTGCCTCATGAGCTGGAAGCCTAACGTTAAGACGTTTCCTGATTATCTTAAGTGCATACTCGCCGATTCTAAATTCGACGGGATATTGTTGGCGGACATCAAACGATAAAGGCATGCGGACAACGATATTTTGCTCTTTGCGCTTAACCGCATACGCGATATGGTCCGCAAGGATAAACGGCAAATTAGGGCTCACCTCATAAGACAGCAAACCTGTCGACATATCAATAACATCCGAGGTAAGCTCGAGAAGCTCGTCGGGGACCTCGTCAACGAGAGCGATGTAGCGAGAGCTAACGTTATAAAACGTTCGTTGAATCTCCGAAAGAGGGACCTCGTCTCCGACATTCTTAAACCCCAGACCACGGCCGAATGCAACCAACTGTCTGCCATTTCCATCGACGCAGAGGACAGCGCTGGTATTAATTCGTTTAACAATTTCCATGTGTCCCCCCCTAAACAGAACAAGGCTCCCGAAGCAGAATCCGACAATCAATGTCGACAGATGCTGCTTCAGGAGCCTTGCCTGAATATCACTCTGAGGACTAGTTTAAGCGAGCTAGTGCTAATGACCTCGAATAAACACTTCTAAACAGTTAAACGGTCGATATCTCCGTGTGAACGGTTTGGAGGCAGAGGGCGGCCCTATGCCTGCTGATAGTGCAGGTGCTTCTCGTCGATATCGGCCAGGTCGCGGTCGAGATAACGACGCGCAAGCCAGTTGGCCATGGGGAGGTTCTGGTCCAGGTAGTTGCCGCACTCCTCGGGAGCAGCGCCGGGGATATCGCCCTCAAAGCCAGCAACAAACTCGAACAGCTCACGCACAAGCGGCAAGATTTCCTCGCTCGTCAGCTCACCAAAAACGACGAGGTAAAAGCCCGTGCGGCAGCCCATGGGCCCAAAGTAGACGATACGGCTCGACCACTCGGCATGGTTGCGAAGGAAGGTGGCGCCCAGATGCTCAATGGTGTGGCACTCGGCCGTGTTCATGACTGGCTCCTTGTTGGGCGTGGTCAGGCGCAGGTCAAAGGTGGTGACGGCGGCGCCGGTCGCCGGATCGTGGTCGATGCGGCTCACATACACGCCGGGCTCGAGCAGCAGATGGTCAACGGAAAAACTCGCGATGCGCTCCATGGCAGATCCTCTCGGTAGTCAATTTGGGACGGAGCTCTTTTAGCTGGTCACAACAATCGTCACCAATAATAGCAGTCAAAAAAGCCCCGTCCCAAATGTGAACTGCGCCCCAATTCTTGGACGGGCTAATAAGCGGCCTACGCCGCACATAGGGACTGATTCCGGAATTCCTCCGGGGTCAGTCCCTTCAGTTTAACCTGCCTCCTTCTCGTGTTCCAATGGATGATGTATTCGTCCAGGTCTCTCTTGAAGTCTTCGAAGCAAGGCCATTTTCTTCCGCGAAAGAACTCGTCCTTCATATAGCCGAACACCTGCTCCGTCGCGCCGTTGTCGATGCAGTTGCCCTTCCGGGACATGCTCTGCACCACGCCGGCCTCCTCCAGCCGCTTGCACCACCCGGCCTGCTGGTACTGCCAGCCCATGTCCGAGTGCAGGACCGGCCTGGAGCCCTCGGGCATCTTGGACACGAGCTGGTCGAGCAACTCGTGCTGCTGGGCCATGTTGGGATGCAGCGACGTGGACCAGGCGACGATCTCCTTGCTGCCGAAATCGTAGAC
>CAUDCB010000097.1 GCA_958447915.1 uncultured Collinsella sp.
ACTTTGAAGTCTCGCCGGTGCTGACACCCGATCGCCTGGCAGATTACCTTGCCGCATGCAAGGGGAGTGCCGCTAAACAGCTGCTGCGCCTGTGCCCCTACCTGTCAGAAAACCTGCGCTCGCCCATGGAGTGCATCATGCTCGCCCTGTTTTCGCTTCCGTTTTCCTATGGTGGGTTTGCCTGCGGTCCTTTTAAGACCGACTACAAGATCGAGTTCGATGACCGCGCGCAGGCAATCTCAAGGATGCCGCATGCAATTTGCGATGCGTATCAGGAAACAGCCCGGTTTGACCTTGAATACAACGGTGAGCTGGGCCATTCCTCCCGGAGGGGACGTATCCATGATGAAAAACGCAACACGGGCTTGATTACTATGGGAATCGAGGTCGCGACGGTCAACAACGAAATGCTCTGCGACATGGAAGCGATGGAAGCGCTCGCATGGCGCATGCACCAGCGTATGCGAAAGCGGTACCGGAATCGTGTCGATGCCCGCAGGAAGAAGCAAGAGGCGTTGCTTAACACGCTGCGGGCGTGTTTTGGGCTTAAGCCGGTCTAATTCGCGACGAAAATAGGGGGTTAATAATATATCCTGGCCAAAAAATGGCAAATATGAGTACTGTCACTAAATCAGTAACAGCAAAATCAGGGAATTTAAGACTCGGAGGTGGCGTAAAGTAAGAAGATAATAAACAAATGTAGAATAACTAAGCATCAAGTTGGCGGCACTGAGCGCAAAACCTGTCCGAGAGGCCAAAATTACCTGTTACTAAATTGGTGACAGTACTCATATTTGCCATTTTTTGGCCACGGCACCCTAAGAAGGGCGCCCCGGAGCTCCCCGTAGGGGAGCTCCGGGCTTCATAGGGGCACGAATAGCCCACTCCGACCTGCAAAATCTGTGCGCACGATGCGAATGACGCCCTTAACCTTAAACTTTAGCTTGAACTTAGCTATAATGCGCTACGTTCCTGCCAGGCTGTGGTTGCGGACGGACGAAATGCCCGTCCTAGTCCAAGACAGACGCGGTCAAAGGGATCCACGTAAGCGACCGCGTGCGCGCGGCGCGATCATGGCGCGTCCTAGATGTAAGCCGCACCGTCCGTTCTACTTTCTTTGGGGCAATACCGCCTCGCGGGCGAGCGGGTCAGTCGTGAAGGTGGCTGCGGCCTCCCGAGCAAACACCCCGGTGCGCAAGTGTGGGGTCAAATACCAGGTCAGCTGGTGGGAACAACCTGATATTCCGCGCAACGCACGGATTGTATACGACACAGAAGGCAGGGTAGTGGACATGGTGAGGGGCAGCTTGATGCACGCGGCTCGGTTAGGTGCTGGGACCGCAGCGGTCATTGCCGTTTTGGGCCTGAGCGGATGCGCGTTCAACCCTCTGTCTACGTTCACGACTCCCACGATCGACCAGATCGAGTACGAGACAGTCACGCCGGCGGTGTCGGACGATGCCCTGGTCACTCCCGGAACCCTGACGGTTGCCCTCGATACTTCCGATGCGCCGCAGGCCATGCAGGGCGCCGACGGCGAGCTCACGGGATATGCGGTCGACGCCGCCCGCGCCCTCGCAAGCCGCATGGGCCTTAAGGTCGCCTTTGTCGATGCGTCCTCGGCAGGTTCCGCGCTCGGCGACAAAAAGGCTGATATCTTTATCGGCGAGATCAACTCCACAGACGGGGACGTTAGCTCGCTCGGCACCTGCCTGTACGATGCCGCTTCTGTGTTTGGTAAAACCAGCGATGGTGGGTCGCTAAGCGTTTCCACCGATACCCTTAACACGTCTACCCTGGGTGTCCAGATGTCCTCGGCCTCGCAGGAGGCGCTTGCCAAGCAGAGCATTACCGCCAACCAAAAGACCTACTCCAACATCAACGAGTGCTTTGAGGCGCTCGAGTCCGGCGAGGTCGACTATGTGATCTGCGACTCCACAGCCGGCGGTTATCTTGCACGCCTGATGAGCGAGGTCTCCTATGTCGGTGCGCTCGAGGCGCCCTCGACGCTTGGTGTTGCGGGCCTCTCGTCCAATGACGAACTGTGCCGTGCCGTGAGCGATGCCCTCGACGATATCACGGTCGACGGTACGCTCGAGGCGGTCCACTGCGTCTGGTACGGCCAGATTCCCTACGACCTCACCACTAAGACGGTTTCGGGCGCTAACGTGCAGCCGGGCGACTCTGAGTCCAGTGAGACCACGTCCTCCGGCAGCGAGTCCTCCGATTCCAACAATGAGACCGCATCCTCCGAGGACAAATCGTCCAGCCAGGAAGGCACCATCACCGACGACGACATTAACAAACTCAATAGCTAGTTATTGCTAGGGGTGGTGTCTCCTATACGTTGGAAAGGACACCTCTTCACGGTTTCAACACGCACTGCCGGGCTTCCCCAATAGGGAAGCCCGGCTTTTTCATCCCTATAAAACCAGCAGGTCAAAGCCAATTTTCGGGACCAAATACAAAGCCGCCGACGCCCTCCCATAGCGCACTTTGCCACGGAAAAGTGCGAGACTTCGGTATGCGGTATCAAGCAATCGTTATTCGGGTCTTTGAGAATCCGCGTGATTAAATGCATGGCAATGGGTACATAGCCAGTACAGTAAGTCCCCGAGGCAGATTGGAGCCACGTATGGATATCAAGGTTTCTGGACGCAAGACGACGGTAACCGATGCTCTGCGTGCGCATGTGGATGAGAAGATCGGCGAGGCGCTCAAGGTTTTCGATATCGAGCCCATGACGGTCGACGTTGTACTTCGCTATGAGAAGAACCCCTCGAACCCCAACCCGGCAATCGTCGAGGTTACGGTTCGTGCCCGCGGTTCGGTGATTCGCGTT
This sequence comes from uncultured Collinsella sp., assembly GCA_958447915.1. GTDB lineage: Bacteria > Actinomycetota > Coriobacteriia > Coriobacteriales > Coriobacteriaceae > Collinsella. The sequence continues at coordinate 2,843 of CAUDCB010000097.1, forward strand.
GCCGAGCACGGTGCAGATATGTACGCCGCCATCGACCTCTCCGCCGATAAGGTCACCCGCCAGCTGCGTAAGTTCAAGACCAAGGTCGTGGACAACCGCCAGGGCGGTGCCAGCGCCGCGGATGTTGCACCGGTCGAGCGCGTCGAGGATCTGGCCGACCTGCTGCTGCCCGAGGAGGAGGACGACCTGCTCGTCCGCGAGAAGGTTATCGACGTCACCCCGATGACTGAGGAGCAGGCGCTGGTGCAGACCGATCTGCTCGGCCACGACTTCTACGTGTTCGAGAACGCGACGACCGGCCTTATCAATGTGGTGTATCACCGTAAGAATGGTGGATATGGCATCATCAAGCCCCGTATCGAAACACTTGACGAGTAAAATACGTTAACTTGCATGAGTTAACGGTTGGCGGCCATCCCATGCGGGTGGTCGCCTTTTTTACGTAAGGAGTCGCTTTGATGGACAAGGCTGCATCTACCGGCCATTCTGACCGCTGCCGCATCGTCGTCGATACCTGCTGCGACTTTAGCCCCGAGGTCGCTGCGAACCTCGATGTCGATATCTTGGGCTTCCCCTTTATCATCGATGGCGAGGAGCGCACGGACGATATCTGGTCGAGCATCACGCCTAAGGAGTTCTACGATCGCATGCGTGCCGGCGCCCGCGTGTCCACCTCGGCCGTGTCGCTCGGGTCGCTATATCGAGTTCTTTACCGAGTGCGCCAAAGAGGGCACGCCCACGGTCTACCTGTGCTTTACCTCGGCGCTGTCGTCGAGCTACAACTCCGCGTGTCAGGCGGCAGATGCCGTGCGTGCCGAGTATCCCGATTTTGAGCTGTACGTGGTCGACAACGCTCTGCCCTGCGCGACCGGCGCGCTCCTGGCGCTCGAGGCCGTGCGCCAGCGTTCGGCGGGACTGACCGCCAAGCAGCTGGTCGATTGGGCAAACGAGGCAAAGACCTACGTCCACGGCTACTTTACGCTCGAGAGTTTCGACGCACTGGCTGCCGGCGGCCGCATTCCGCCCGCGGCGGCGCAGCTCACGGCAAAGCTCGATGTCAAGCCCGAGCTCTCCTACGACCTTGCCGGCTCGCTGTCGCTGATCGGCGTCAACCGCGGCCGCAAGAAGGCGCTCAAGTCCATCCTCAAGTCGTTCCGCGAGAACTACGTGCCCGACCGCACCATGCCCATCGCCATCATGACGGCCGATGCCGAAAAGGACGGCGACTGGCTCGAAGCCGCTATCCGCAAGGAGGAGGGCTGCGCCGACGTCACGATCATTCGCAGCTCCGTGGGTCCCACCATTGGCTCGCACGTGGGCCCCGGCATGGTGGCCTGCGCGTTTTGGGGTAAGAACCGCGCCGACAAGGCGTCGCTTTCCGACCGCATTGCCCGCCGCGTGCGCGGTCAGTAGGCAAGTAACGCGGCCGTAATCGATCCCAACTCACTGCCCAAACGCTGGCATCGAGTATTCAACCTGGTAACAACACCCAACCCAAAAGGAAAGGTTTCATGGCAAACAAGCTCTCCGTCGCATTTATCGGCACCGGAATCATGGGTGCCCCCATCGCCGGTCACATCCTGGATGCCGGCTATCCCGTCACGGTCAACAACCGCACCAAGTCCAAGGCTGTCGCGCTTATCGAGCGCGGTGCCGCTTGGGCCGATACGCCGGCCGATGCCGTGGCTAACGCCGATGTCGTCTTTACCATGGTGGGCTATCCCTCCGAGGTCGAGGAGCTCTACCTGGCGGGCGACGGCCTGCTCGCCTGCACTAAGCCCGGCGCGGTCCTGATCGACCTCACCACGAGCTCGCCCGAGCTGGCGCGCGACATTGCCGAGGCCGCTCAGGTTTCCGGCCGCATGGCGTTTGACTGCCCCGTCACCGGCGGCGAGTCGGGAGCTATCGCCGGCACGCTCACGGCTATCGTGGGCGCCACCGAGAACGACATCGCTCCGGTCCGCGACATCCTTGCCACCTTCGCGGCCAACATCTGCTGCTTCGATGGCGCCGGCAAAGGCCAGGCTGCCAAGCTCGCCAATCAGGTGTCGCTGGGCGCCTGCATGGTCGGCATGGCAGACGCCATGGCATTTGCCGAGCTGAGCGGCCTTGACCTGGAGAAGACCCGCCAGATGATCCTGGGCGGTACCGGCAAGTCCGGCGCCATGGAGAGCCTGGCCCCCAAGGCGCTCGACGGCGACTACAAGCCCGGCTTTATGGTCGAGCACTTCATTAAGGACCTGCGTCTGGCGCTCGCCTATGCCGACGACCGCGAGCTTGCGCTGCCCGGCGCCGACGTCGCTTTTACGCTCTACGACATGCTCGACGCCATCGGTGGTGCCAAGTTGGGCACCCAGGCCATCACGGTCCTCTATAAGGAGGAGGCCGACGCCATCGCCGCCGGTTTGGACTGGTCGCAGTATCGCCCCGAGGAACACGGTGCCCACGAGGACGGCTGCGGTTGCGGCGAGCATGGCGACGACCACGAGTGCGGTTGTGGCCACCACCACGGCGAGGACCACGAGTGCTGCGGCGGTCACGGTCACGATGACGGCCACGAGTGCTGCTGCGACCATCATCACGAGGAGTAGCGCCCATGAGCTGGACGTTCGTGGTGCTTGCGCTGGTGCTCTTTCTCTTTGCGATCTACATCGGCTTTTTGTGCGGCCAGTGGGCGTGCGAAAAGCGCGTCATCACCAAGCGCGACTACTGGATCGCCAACTTTGCAGGAGCGGCGGCAGTCGTCCTGCTGACCTGGGTGTTCTCGCTGTTCCCGCTGGTGCAGTTTGCGCCGATCGGCTGGCTCGGCGGCTTTATCGCCGGTCTTAAGATGAGCTTTGGCGAGTCCGTCGGCCCGTGGCGCAAGCACGACGAGGTTTTTAACGTCAACAAGGCCCATCGCGCCGCCGCCGATGCGGGCGACGCCGAGGAACGCCGCCGTGCGCGTCGCAATGGTGCGGCCGACCGACAGCTCATCTCGGTCACCGATGACAGCAAGGGTGCTGGCAAGCACGCTAAGAAATAGTAAGAAGAGGTAACTATGGCAGAAAACAAAGACGAACAGCTCACCGACGAGGAGCTGGCACAGCTCCAGCTGGCAGAGGAGAACGAGAACGCCGTCGACCGCCTGGTCCAGGAGCTCGGCTGCCCCACGCGCCGCATCCGCCAGTTTGCCGCCCGCGTGCTGCACCTGCTTGCCGAGCGCGATCCGCAGCGCGTCGTGCCCTGCGTGCCCGCGCTGATCGAGGCGCTCGATCGCCCCGAGGCGCAGACCCGCTGGGAGGCCCTCGATGCCTTGGCGGCACTCGCCACCACCTGCCCCGAGCAGATGGAGGACGCCTTTGAGGGTGCCGAGACCGCGCTGTTCGACGAGATCTCCTCCACGCTGCGCTATGCCGCCTTCCGCCTGCTGTGCGTGTGGGGTGCCACGAGTGTCGAGCGTTCGCGCGAGGCTTGGCCCATCCTGGACGAGGCCATCCAGTGCTACCACGGCGACCTTGAGTATCGCGACATGCTCGGTTGCCTGTACGAGTTTTGCCAGGGCGAGATCGACGCCGAGGTCGCAGAGAAGCTTGCGCTGCGCCTTAAGTTCGATGCCGAGAACGGTAAGGGCAGCTATCTCAAGGCCCGTTCGAGCGAGATTTGCGAAATGCTTGTTAAACGTTTTGGCCTGGATCTCTCCAAAAAGAAGAAGCGTGCTAGCGTTAAAAAATCTGACGACGCCGAAGACGAGGAGTAACAGATTATGGCGCACGATGTAGTCCTGATTCCCGGTGACGGTATCGGTCCCGAGATTACGCAGGCTATGCGCCGCGTGGTCGAGGCCACCGGTGTCCAGATCAATTGGAACGTCCAGGAGGCCGGCGCCGGCGTCATGGACGAGTTTGGCACGCCGCTGCCCCAACATGTGCTCGATGCGGTTGCCGAGACCAAAGTTGCTATCAAGGGTCCCATCACCACGCCGGTCGGCACGGGTTTCCGCAGCGTCAACGTGGCCCTGCGCAAGCATTTTGACCTGTACGCCTGCGTGCGCCCCTGCCTGTCGCAGCCGGGCGATGGCTCGCGCTTCCGCGACGTTGACCTGGTTATTGTGCGCGAGAACACCGAGGACCTCTACGCCGGCATTGAGTTCGATGAGGGCGCTGCCGAGGTCGAGGAACTCTCGCAGCTTGTCGAGCGCTCGGGTCAGAAGACCTTCGCCGCTGATTCCGCCATCTCGATCAAGCCCATCTCCATCGCCAAGAGCCGCCGCATTGTGGAATACGCC
>CAUDCB010000098.1 GCA_958447915.1 uncultured Collinsella sp.
GTGCGCGGGTCGATGTACTTGGCAGCGTTCTCCCACTGACCATAGTGGCCCATAGCGCCAGCGATGGCCTCCTCGGGGGTCTTGCCGGCCTTGACGGCGTCGGTGAACTTACCGAGGTTCAGGAACTCGAACGCGATGATCTCGTTCTTGTCGTTGAGAGCCATGCGGGTGACGTAGCCCTGAGCGAGCTCGAGGTAACGAGCGCCCTTGGCCTTGGTGCCGAACATGGTGCCGACCTGAGAGCGAAGGCCCTTGCCGAGGTCGTCGAGGGAGGCGCCCACGGGCAGGCCGCCCTCGGAGAACGCGGTCTGGCTGCGGCCGTAAACGATCTGCAGGAAGATCTCGCGCATAGCAACGTTGATGGCGTCGCAGACGAGGTCGGTGTTGAGGGCCTCGAGGATGGTCTTACCGGGAAGGATCTCGGAAGCCATGGCGGCAGAGTGGGTCATGCCCGAGCAGCCGATGGTCTCAACGAGGGCTTCCTCGATGATGCCGTCCTTGACGTTCAGCGTGAGCTTGCAGGCGCCCTGCTGAGGTGCGCACCAACCCACACCGTGCGTAAGACCGGAGATGTCGGAAATCTCCTTAGCCTGGACCCACTTGCCCTCCTCGGGGATGGGTGCGGGGCCGTGGTATGCACCCTTGGCAACGGGGCACATGTTCTCCACTTCCTGTGAGTACTGCATGCCTCTCCTCTCTATCGTGTTGGCGTCCCGTCTGGGGGTCGTGGCTGGCGATTGCCGGGCGACCCTTCGAAAGGGACATGACATGCAGCCCCTATAATACCGCGAAATGCACGGAATATTCGGCGAACGGCTCAGTTTTCGTAGCGAGAAGCGCGGAACTTTCAATTGAAGCGATTTAACTCTATGTTCTGTGGTCGCGAACTTCCGTAGAGGGGGTCCGTCTTGGGCAAGCTTTTGGTCAGCTCTTGCAAGCGTTGCAGGGGTTGACCTGTTGCAACGGTGCCGTTCGCCGCCTGTTTACTGCCTTTGGCCGCGCGAGTGTATTGTTTTGCGTGAATGTTTTGACGGCACGCTTCAATCGTGCTGTATTTGATGGGGAGCGGATCCCGGCGAAGGGAGCGCCATGCAGCGCGTTTGGAGAACGGTCACCGGCTTTTACCATGTTTCGGCCCGTGGCATCGGAAAACAGATCATCTTTGAGACCGATGACGACCGGCGGGAGTTTTTGGAGCTGATGCGCGACTGCTGCCGCGAGGCCCAGGTGACGATTGTGGCGTGGTGTCTCATGAGCGACTGCGTGGATCTGGTGCTTTTGGATTACGAGGACGAAATGAGCGCAGCCATGCAGCGGCTGCTGTTGACGTATGCCCGTCGGTTCAATAAGCGCACTGGGCGCTCGGGCTGTCTATTTCGTGAACGTTTTGAGCGCCACTCGCTCGATATCGACTCGCAGGTGATGGGGGCTGTTCGCTCTGTGCACGCCGATCCGCAGGAGGCTGGCATCAGCTTAATCGAGCGCTATGCGTGGAGCAGCTTTGTCGAGTATCTACGGGCCTATGACAACGATATGACGAGGGGATTTTCCGACCCGTCTTGCGTGCTTGAGCTTTTTGGTTCTGCCAAGGCCTTTATTGCCTATTCGCTTTCGACGCCCGATGCCTGCGAGCCTGCGATGCCCGATCTGGAAGAGACGGAGTGGGAGCGGCACGCCTTTGCCGAAAAGCTGGCGAAGGGTCTCGGGGTTCCGCTCCACGAGGTTAAAGCCGCATCGTCGGCGCAGCGCAATATCGTTATTCTTGGATTGCATGATGCCGGATTTACGGTGCGTCAGATTGAGCGGTATACGGGTGTTGGCAAAAGTACCGTTGCGCGTATCGTGCGCGCTCGTGCGCGAGCGGCGGTGAGGACTGGCGGGGATCTGGTATAGAGCCGCTCGTGCGCCGGAATTGCTGTTCAAAAGACTGGTAGGGGCAGGCACGTCCCTGATTTGTATAAAACCTTAGACCTATTGCATATAATTAGGGCTCAGTCCGGGTTTGCCCGTGCCTACCCCCGTCTGCACCGTGCAAAAAGCGGAATATTCAGCATTGGGGTGCTGCCGGTGCCGCCGCAACCTTGCGGTATGCGGGGCCAAGAAGCTATTTTTGTCTGCCGGTATGCCCCGAAACACACGCTTGCGTCCCGTCAGACAGTGATGCTTGTTCCAAAACGCCCTATAAAAGCACCTGGAGACGTTGGTTAACGCCCCCGATTTGTATGCACGCAACTTGGCGTGCTGAATATTCGGAAAAATGCACGCTGCAACCCACGGGACCCTTTCGCGACAGGTGCAAAGCAAGTCGAGCCGCCCGTATTGGGCGGCTCGGCCATCAAAAAGCTTGGATTTGGGACATCCGCTACTGGTTAGCTTGCCCTTCGAGCATGCCGTCGAGGGTGCGCCAGGCGAGCTCGGCGCACTTGACGCGGGCGGGCATGTGTGAGATGTCCTGGAGCTGGGCGGCTTCGTCCAGGTCTTCCAGGTCCTCCTCAGAGAGCTGCTTGCCGCGTATCATAGCCAGGAAGAGCCCGGCCAGGCGGCGTGCCTCCTCGACCGTCTCGCCGGTGATGAGGTCGGCCATGATGTCGGCCGAGGCCTGGCTGATGGCGCAGCCGTGGCCGGTAAACGAGGCCTCCTCGATCACGTTGTTCTCGACACGCAGCTGCAAGGTGAGCTCGTCGCCGCAGCTGGGGTTGATGCCGTCGTGCTCGTGCGTGGGGGCGTCCATCTCGTACTTGTAGTCAGGGTGCGAGTTATGCTCCATAAACGTGGTGGAGGTGTACAGATTACCCATTGAACGTGCTCCAAACGTGATGCAGGCCGGCGATGAACTTGTCGATATCGGCCTTGTCGTTGTAGAAGGCCACGCTGGCACGGCAGCAGGCGAGATTCTCGACGCCCAGCCAGGTAAGCAGCGGCTGCGCGCAGTGGTGACCGGCGCGGATGCAGACGCCGTCCATGTCCATGATGCTTGCGACATCGTGCGGGTGGATGCCCTTGACGTTAAAGCTGACGACGCCGTGGTGGTTGTCCCAATAGATGGAGCCGATGATCTGGACAAAGTCGAGCTGCATGAGCTCGCTCATCAGGTAGTGGACAAGTGCCTGCTCGCGTGCCTGGATGTTTTCGTAGCCAACCGTGTTGACGAGGTAGTCGAGGGCGGCGCCTGTGGCGAAGATGCCGGCGGCGTCCTGCGTGCCGGCCTCGAACTTCTCGGGGACGGGCGCCCAGACGGCGTCCTGCTCGGTGACCGAATCGATCATTTCGCCACCGGTAAGCATGGGCGGCATGGCGTTGAGCAGGTCCATCTTGCCCCACAGCACGCCGATACCCATGGGGCCCATGGCCTTGTGCGCGCTAAAGGCAAAGAAGTCGGCGCCCAGATCGGCCATATCGACCGGCATGTGCGGCAGCGACTGCGCACCGTCGACGACCAGGTAGCCGCCGTACTTGTGTACGAGCTTGCCGAGGTTCTTGACCGGGTTCTCGACGCCCAGCACGTTAGAGACCTGACCCACGGCCAGAATCTTGGTTTTGGGGCCAACCTTGGCAAGCACTTCTTCGGTGGTGAGCTGGCCGGTCTTGGTGGGGTAGAGGTAGACGAGCTTGGCGCCGGTCTCGCGGCAGACCTGCTGCCAAGGAATCAGGTTGGAGTGGTGCTCCATGATGGTGATGACGACCTCGTCGCCGGGCTCCAGCACCGTGGGCGCAAAGCTCTTGGCGACCAGGTTGAGCGACTCGCTGGTGTTGCGGGTGAAGATGATCTCGTTGGCCTGGGAAGCGCCGATGAGATCGGCGATCTGCTGGCGCACCTTCGCGATAGCGTCGGTGGCCTCGACGGATAGCGAGTACAGGCCGCGCAGCGGGTTGGCGTTCATGCGCTGGTAGAAGTCGCGCTCGGCGTCGAGCACGCAGGCGGGGCGCTGCGCGGTGGCAGCGCTATCGAGAAAGGCGATCTCGGGGTGCTGCTGGAACAGCGGGAACTGGCCCTTGTAGGGGTTGGTCTCGATGTCCACAGTGGGCCAGCCGCGCGAAGCCTCGTCGCTGGCGTCGAGCTCCATGGGCTCGGGGGCAGTGCAGGTGTCGCATTTAACGTGCTCGGTGTCGATCATGCGAGCTCCTCCTCAAAGTTGTCGATCAGGTTGTTGCCCAGGCGGACAACGGCGGCGCGGGTGCGCTCATCGGTGGCGGAAAGCGCAGCGTCCTCCAGCTTGGCGCGGATGAACAGATCCTCGGCGGCGTTTTGGTCAAGGCCGCGGCAGGCGAGGTAGAACAGCTGCTCGTCGCGGACGTGGCCGATGGTGGCGCCGTGGTTGCCGGCGACGTCGTCCTCGTCGCACAGGATGACGGGGACAGTCTTGTTGTCGACGCCCTTGTTGGCCAGCAACACGGTTTCGCGTTCGGTGCCGGTTGCGCCCTTGCAGCCGTGCACGAGGTCGATGGTGCCGCGGTAGACCTTCTTGGACGTGCCGGTCAGCACGCCGTTGGCGTCGATCTCGCACTCGGTCTTGCGACCGCGGTGGCGCAGCTCGTAGTTAAAGTCGCGCACCTGCTCGCGGGCGCCCAGGTAATCGGTATCGATGGTCACCTTGGCGGTATCGCCCAGCAGGTCGCCGGCAAGGCCGGTGGCGCTGGCGCCGGCACCCAGGACGGTGTGCTGCACGTTGACGCGCGCGCCCTCGTCCAGGAACAGACCGGTGTCGTCGAGTGCGATCCAGCTGTCGTCGAGCGTCTGCGTGCAGGTCACGTTGACGGTGGCGTACTCGTGGGCGCACACGCGCAGCGCGGAACCCACGACGCCTTCGCCGGCAACGGGGGAGTCCAAGGCGATCTGCAGGTCGAGCGTCGACTGGGGACGGGCGACGACGTCGATGGCGGCGATGGCGGCCGCAGCGTCGACGCCACTCACGCGCACGGTAACCGTGGTGTGCTGGTATGCGGGCACATCGATGACGATGCGCTTGGTGGTGTGGTCGGCCAGGTAGGTGTAGGCGGCTTCGCCCATGCCGGTCTCGAAGGCCTCGGCAGGGGAGAGCTCTTCCTCGAGCTTGATGGCGCCGGCCTGGTAGACAGAGGTGGCGGGCACGTCGAGCTCGGTCTCGGGCGTGATGCGGGCGCGGTCGGCGGCGTCGCCGGGGGCAGCGGCACGGCGCTCGGGGTAGCGCTCGGCCATGGCTTCCATGGCGGCGTCGAAGGCGTCGGCCGAGCCGGCAAACTGCTCGTCCAGGCCTTCGACCTCAACGGCCTCGGCGGGAGCGGTGACAAGCTCGTCGGAAAGCTCGAGCTTGGTCTGGTTCATCTTGAGCCAGCCCCAAGTGACAGCAGGCATCGCATTAACTTGCTCGAGCGTGGTAGCAGCGGTGTTGGTTTCCTGTTTCATTATCCGATCGCTCCTTCCATCTCGAGCTTGATCAGGTTGTTCATCTCGACGGCGTACTCCAGCGGCAGCTCTTTGGAGACCGGGTTGGCAAAGCCGTTGACGATCATGGTGCGGGCCTCTTCCTCCGAGATACCGCGGCTCATCAGGTAGAACACCTTGTCGTCGCCGATGCGGCCGATGGTGGCCTCGTGGCCGATATCGACGTTCTTGGCGCGGATGTCCATGGCGGGGATGGTATCGGAGCGGCTCTGGTCGTCGAGCATCAGTGACTGGCAGCTCACGGTTGCCTTGGAACCCTCGGCCTTGGGCGTGGCCACGATGGAGCTGCGGAAGGTCTGGATGCCGCCGCTCTTGGAGATGCCCTTGGTTTCGACGGTCGCCGAGGTCTCGGGGGCGTTAAGCACGACCTTGCAGCCGGTGTCGAGGTTCTGCCCGGCGCCGGCAAAGGTGATGCCGGTAAAGCTCGAGCGGGCGCGGCGGCCGTTGAGCACGCTCATAGGGTAGAGGTAGCCCACGTGGCTGCCGAAGGAGCCGCTGATCCACTCGATATCGCCGTCCTCGTCCACGCGCGCACGCTTGGTGTTGAGGTTGTACATGTTCTTGGACCAGTTCTCGATGGTCGAGTAGCGCAGGTGCGCACGCTTGCCCACAAAGAGCTCGACGGCGCCGGCGTGGAGGTTGGCCACGTTGTACTTGGGCGCGGAGCAACCCTCAATGAAGTGCAGGTCGGCATCGTCCTCGACGATGATGAGCGTGTGCTCAAACTGGCCGGCGCCCTTGGCGTTGAGGCGGAAGTAGCTCTGCAGCGGAAAGTCGAGCTTAGTGCCCTTGGGCACGTAGACAAACGAGCCGCCCGACCATACGGCGCCGTGCAGGGCCGCAAACTTGTGGTCGGTGGGCGGGATAAGCGTCATAAACTTCTCGTGGATGAGCGGCTCCCACTGCGGATCGTGCAGGGCCTCTTCGATGCCGGAGTAGACGATGCCCATCTTGGACGCGGTGTCCTGCATGTTGTGGTACACCAGCTCGGAGTCGTACTGCGCGCCGACGCCTGCCAGGTAGCTGCGCTCGGCCTCGGGGATGCCCAAGCGCTCAAAGGTGTTCTTGATGTCGTCGGGCACCGACTCCCAGTCGTGCTTTTGGTCGGTGTTGGGCTTGACGTAGGTGACGATGTTGTCCATGTCCAGGCCCTCGATGGAGGGGCCCCACGTCGGGTCGGGGAAGCGGTTGAAGATCTCGAGGGACTTGAGGCGCAGGTCGAGCATCCACTGCGGTTCGTCCTTCTTGGCGCTGATCTCGCGCACGATGTCGGGCGTGATGCCGGCGTCGAGGCGCTCGAATCCCTCCTCGCCGTAGGTGAAGTCGTAGAGGCTGCGGTCGATGTCCGCGACCTCGGTGCGGTTCTTGGTCATTGCGTCGCCCCTTTACGCCTGCTGCTCGGCAGCGGCGACCTCGACCTGGGCACGCTGCTCGGCGGCCTCGCGCTCGAAGGCCTCAAAACCGTTCTTGTCGATCCAAGGGATCAGCGAAGCGTCGTCCTCGCGCACGATGTGGCCCTTGACCATAACGTGGACGCGGTCGACATCCAGGTGCTCCAGGATGCGCGTGTTGTGCGTGATGATGAGCATGGAGCCGTCGCAGCTCTTGCGGTAGGCGTCCATGCCGTGGCTGACGGTGGAAAGCGCGTCGACGTCCAGGCCGGAGTC
>CAUDCB010000099.1 GCA_958447915.1 uncultured Collinsella sp.
GGTATAACTATTACCAGGGTTTACCGATCCGAGGAGGCCGACATGAATCCAAATCCCTTTAAGCCAACGGCAGGCAAGCGGCCTCCGATGCTCATCGGTCGCGAGTCGGTCGTCGAAGATTTCGAGGAAGGGCTCGATAACGGCGCCGGAGCGCCGGGCAGGCTCATGCTCATTACGGGAAACCGCGGCTGCGGCAAGACGGTTCTCCTGCGGGAGCTGCAACGTCTAGCCAATGAGCGCGGATGGGCGGTTGTCTCCGATTCTGCTTCGCTTGGCTTGTGCGGTCGCCTGGCCGACGCGCTTCGCTCGAATAAACCCGTTGTGACGTCAATGGAGTTTGGGCCGTCGTTTGGTCGGATGTCGGTCGAGGCGGCTCGGGCAAAGGGTGAGACGCTACGGGGGCTGGTCAACGAACGTCTCAAGAAACTCGGCCCAAGCAAGGGTATTCTGTTTGCGATTGACGAGGCTCAATCTGCGTCTATCGAGGAACTGGCGGCTCTTGCCGTTCTCTATCAGCAGGTGCTCGGAGACCAGGATGCCACGGGCTTGCCCGATAGCGACCAGCGCGGTCTTGCGCTGGTCTTTGCCGGCTTGCCCAGCATGGTTGACGATCTGCTCGAAGAGCCGAGCGTGACGTTTTTGCGACGTGCCCAGCAGCGTACGTTGGGGACGATTTCTTTGCCCAAGGTGCGCGATTCGTATATCCAGACGGTCGAGTGTGCCGGTCTTTGCGTTGATGCGGGGACGGCGGACCTTGCAGCGCACAAGAGCATGGGGCATCCCTATATGGTTCAGCTGGTGGGATATTACATGTGGCGGTCTGCTGTCCGGCGTGGCTCGCAAGTCATTGAAAGGCGCGATGTCGAGGATGGCCATGCGGATGCCGTCTCCGAGTTCTACGAAGCGGTTGACGCGCCTCTGTATTATGGATTGCGCAGTCCGCAACGCCTCTTTATCGAGGCCATGGCTACTGACGAGGGTAAGCCGACGCGCATGGCGGATATCATTGAGCGCTGCGATCGCACTCAGAGCTGGGCGAGTAAATATCGCGCAAGCCTGATTCGCGAGCGCGTCATCGAGGCTGCCGGATACGGCCTGGTCCGGTTTACCGTGCCCATGCTGGGCGAGTACATCCGCGACCGCATTTTATGGCATGAGTAGGGTGATAAAGGTGACGGAACAGAAGATGAGCCCGCAAGCTATCGAGGTGCGCGGTGCGCGCGTACACAACCTTAAGGACATCAATATCGATATTCCGCTGGGAAAGCTCGTGGGTATTGCCGGCGTGTCGGGTTCGGGCAAGAGCTCGCTGGCGCTGGGGGTTCTGTATGCCGAGGGCTCGCGTCGTTATCTGGAGGCGCTCAGCACTTATACCCGCCGTCGGCTAACACAGGCAGAGCATGCTCAGGTGGACGAGGTGTTGCACGTGCCGGCGGCACTCGCATTGCATCAGCGTCCTAGTGTGCCAGGCGTGCGCTCGACCTTTGGCACCATGACCGAGCTCAACAACAGCCTGCGCCTGCTCTTTAGCCGCTGCGCCCATCACGTGTGCCCGCATTGCGGGACGCGTGTGGAGCCGAGCCTTAACGTGGCCGCGGGCCTATCGCTCACGTGCCCCGCATGCGGCCGCGAGTTCTATGCGCCGGGTGCCGAGGACCTTGCCTTTAACAGTGGCGGCGCGTGCTCTACCTGCGGCGGCACCGGCGTCATGCGCGAGGTGGACGAGGCGAGCCTGGTGCCCGACGAGTCAAAGACCATCAACGAGGGCGCGGTGCTTCCCTGGGGCACGCTCATGTGGGACCTGATGAAGCAGGTGGCCGGCGAGATGGGCGTGCGTACCGACGTGCCGTTTAACCAGCTCACGCCTGAAGAGCGCGACATCGTGTTCCATGGCCCGGCAGTTAAGAAGCACATTCTCTACGTTCCCAAAAATGGCGAGGGCGCCACGCCGCTCGACTTTACCTATTACAACGCCGTCTATACCGTCGAGAATGCGCTCGCCAAGGTTAAGGACGATAAGGGGCTTAAGCGCGTTGCGCGCTTTTTGCGCGAGGGACCGTGCCGCGATTGCGGAGGCACGCGTCTTTCCGAGGCTGCGCGCCAGCCCCAGGTGCGCGGTATCAATCTGGCGCAGGCGGCGGCCATGACGCTGGGCGAGGCGATTGAGTGGGTGCGCGGAGTGCCCGCATCCTTGCCGACCGAGATGCAGCCCATGGCGACGGATATCTGCGATTCGTTTTTGAGCACGGCCCGTCGCCTGGTTGATCTGGGTCTCGACTACCTTTCGCTCGACCGCGCCGGCGCCACGCTTTCCACGGGTGAGCGCCAGCGCGTACAGCTTGCCCGCGTGGTGCGCAACCGATCGACGGGCGTGCTGTATGTGCTGGACGAGCCTTCGATCGGCTTGCATCCTGCCAATGTCGACGGCTTGGTGGGCGTAATGCGCGATCTGGTGGATGACGGCAACACCGTGGTTGTTGTCGACCACGATACGCGCGTACTAGCGGAAGCCGACTATCTGGTTGAGATGGGCCCCGTTGCCGGAGCAGGCGGCGGTAATGTGATTGCCACTGGCACGGTGGACGAGGTCGAACAATCGCAGGGCAGCCGCATCGCGCCGTTCTTGCGCTCGGACCCCAAGCGTCTGCGCCCGCAGGTGGCTGACGACGAAATGTTCGACCTAGGCCATATCCGCATGGCGACCGATGCCATCCATACCGTCAAACCACTCGAAGTCGATATCCCGCGCGGCCACCTTGTCGCGGTGACGGGCGTTTCGGGTTCGGGCAAGACGACGTTGGTGCTCGAGTCGCTCATCCCGGCGCTTAAGGCGCAGGCGGCCGGCGAGCGCCTGCCAAAACATGTGCGTTGGGTCGATGCCGAAGGCATTGCCCGCGCAAACCTGATTGACGCTACGCCCATCGGTGCCAACGTGCGCTCGACGGTGGCAACCTATGCCGACATCCATGATGAGCTACGTCGCGCCTTCGCCCGTACGCCCGAGGCCAAGGCAGCCGGCTACAAGGCGGGCGCCTTTAGCTACAACACTGGCGCTTTGCGCTGCCCTACGTGCGACGGCACGGGCTCGATATCGCTCGACGTGCAGTTTTTGCCCGATGTCGAGATTGTCTGCCCGGCATGTCGCGGCTCACGTTATGCAGACGCGGCTTCGCGTATCCATCGCGAGGGCAAGGACGGGAGTCTGCTTACGTTGCCGCAGCTCATGGACATGAGTGTGGACGAGGCCCTCGACGCCACAGTGGGACTCAAAAAGGTGCAGGCGCGCTTGCAGACCTTGCACGACCTGGGCTTGGGCTATCTCACGCTCGGTGAGCCCACGCCGGCGCTTTCGGGCGGCGAGGCGCAGCGTCTTAAGCTCGCGAGCGAGATGGGCCGCGTGCAGGATGATGCCGTATTCGTGTTCGACGAGCCCACGATCGGCCTGCATCCGCTCGATGTTCAGGTGTTGTTGAGCGTGTTTGACGGCCTTGTTGCCAAGGGCGCCACAGTTGTCGTGATTGAGCACGATCTCGACCTTATCCGTAACGCCGATTATGTGATCGACATGGGCCCGGGTGGTGGCGACGCCGGCGGGCAAATCGTCTGCGCCGGCACACCGGGCGACATCGCAGCCTGCTCCGTAAGCATCACCGGCCGCTACCTATAACCGAATGTGACAAAGGGACGGTCCCTTTGTCACATCCGATGCCTATTTCACGCATTGAGCTGCGAGATAGTCGCGGAAGAACGGTAATTCAAAAGCGACGATTCCGCGCCCGCGTTCTCCAATGATGCCGGCGTCTATCATGCGGCGTCGGTAGCGGGAGACCTGCTGCGGCGAACGCTTAAGGCGCTCGACAAGGTCAGCGGTGGTGGACTCTTCCTCGTCATCGAGCATGGCGATGAGAAATCGCTTGTCCTCTGCAGTGAGTTCCCGATAGGTTGCCGCGAGGATTCGGTCGTCCATCTCGTCGCGCGCGATTTTGATCCCCAGGTCAAAGTCGCGTGACGAGATTTCCTTCGAATTGCTTGTGAGATCCCAGGCACGGTAGCCTACGAGTTGCAATAGGAAGGGAAAACCAGAGATCGAGCGAACGGCTCTATCGATTCCCTCAGCATCTGCCAGGCGATCGTTTTCCTGGATTGTGCGAATCAAGGCCTCGCGTACATCGTAGTCGGCGATACGCCCCAGATGATATTGCTGGGCGCGACGAAGGAACGAGACCGTCTTGTGGTTCAGCAACGTCGAGACGTTGTTAGGAAGTCCCGCCATGAGTAGGGCGACGCGTTTCCCATCGGTCACAAAGTGCTGATACGTGGCTGCGAGCTGAATCATCTCGTCGAGCGTCGGGTCGACCTCATCAACCGTGACGAGCAGGCCGGTGCCCGTTTCGTTGAGCTGGTCGATGATGTCGCTCATGCGATAACGCCAAGTCAAGGCATCGTGAACGCGATTGACCTCGATACTGCCGAGCGGCGCGATTCCGAGACCGGTGACTTCGAAGTTGTTAGACGGGTCGATGAGATGGCCTGCAGCACGTTTTGCCCCGATCTCGATTTCCTCAAGCATTCCCGAGAGCGCGGTCGTCTTTACCGCTATCCAGCCGTGGGATTCCGCCCTTGTCGCGAGCGACGACATGAGAGCGGTTTTACCGGTTCCACGCGCGCCTGAGAAGATCGAGGTCAATTCCGGGCGTCTTCGCTGACTCAAGAAGGCACGGTCCAAATCCCGAATAATCTGTTGTCTGCCAGCGAGATGGGCAGGAACCTCACCAAAGCTAGGGGTAAACGGGTTTTCGAGGTATTCCACAATATCCTCCTTTAGCGTCTCAGATTAATTTCATTTTATTCTAGTTAATCTCAATTAAAAAAGATTAATTTCATTTCAAAGTATAAGGTTGGCGTCGTGCGTTATTGAAGCGGTGCTTGAATAGCTTACGTTGGAGCCCGAAAATGGGTTCAACCCATTTGCGAAATTTGCACGCCCTATTGTGAGTGGGCTCTCAGATGAGCTGAGGCTGCCATCGTGCGGCTGATAGGGGCAATCATGAAAAACAGAATCTATGGGTATGCTCGAGTTTCGTCAGCAGATCAGAACCTGGATCGCCAACTGGATGCGCTGGAGCGGTTTCCGGTCCAAACGAATTTGATCTATGCTGACAAAGCGAGTGGAAAGGACTTCAGGCGTCCTCAGTACCAGCGTCTTCTTCGTCGTCTGCGCGAAGGGGACGTTCTGGTGATTAAGAGTATCGATCGATTGGGTCGCGACTACCGTGAAGTTCTCGATGAATGGCGTCGCCTAACGACGGACAAACGCGTTGCCATCGTGGTGCTCGATATGCCATTGCTTGATACACGCGAACAACCCAATGGAATTACGGGGACTTTTATTGCCGACCTAGTGCTTCAGGTTTTGAGCTACGTGGCTCAGGTGGAGCGCGAAAACATAAAGCAGCGCCAGGCAGAGGGTATCGCGTCGGCGCGTCTGCGGGGTGTGAGATTTGGGAGACCGACGCTCGAACGTCCGGATAGCTACCGCGATGTCATCAAATCATTCGAAGAAGGTGAGGTTACGAGGCAAGAGGCCGCAATGCTTTTGAACGTTAGCGCATCGACGTTTGATCGTTGGAGACGGGCGGACACGAACTGATATGACCGTTTGCCGTCTGTCCGTCCTCTTTAACTAGACATTTTGACGAGGGGAGTTTATTACACAGAGCCCACTCCTTCCCTCGATGTTTATCCAGTTCACGCCCTTGAACCAAATAGTGCCACCGCGTTGCCAATTCGTCTGCTTTTTGACGAGGGCTATATATCGTGTTTTGTTTTGTATTTTAAGGAGGACGAGATGAAAAGGCGTTATGGGATGGCTGTGGCAATCGCGCTATTTGCGACGGTATTTTGTGGGGCGCTTCTTCTAAGCGGTTGTTCGCAGGCTGAGAAGAAAAAAGATGAGCCTGATTATGCCGACGATCGTGCAATGGCCGTGATTGCTCAAGGTTATCAAAAGCGGTCGGATTATCTTGAATCGCTTGGAGAGGATGCTGATCTGGGCTCGAATAAAGTGCGAAAAGAGGCAATTCAAACCGAGATTGATAACGACAAAGAACTTAAAAAGGCGTTGTTTAAAGATACTAAGATGCAAGAAGACGTCATCGCCTATCTCAACCTGCTTGATAATCAGCTTGATGTCGTCAGGAAATATGCGGCATCGGATTCCAAGTACTACGACGAATGGGAAAAGGCCTATGACGCACGATCTGCGCAGCTTAAGAAGCTGGTTGATCGGTATGACTTGACAGTCGATGACGAGTATCGAGATGCGTTTGATGAGCTGATCAAGAACGGTAGGACCGTGGAGGAGAAGACGCATAACGATGAGGTTATCAACGGTCTGCTCTCATCGGCGAACTTTGAGAAAACCGATGATGGCTACGGTCTCTATACATACACTGCAATCGTTGAAAACACTTCTGATATATCGTTCGAAAACGTTTTTCTAAATGTTGTTCTTTACGATGCGGATGGCGTGAGGGCGGAAGAATGCTACGCAGATACATCTGCTTGGGCGCCTGGCGAGAAGGTGAAGTTTGAAGTAATGAGCGAGGTTGACGCTTCGAGGGTTGCGCCGACAGTGTCGAGTTACAGCGTCAAGGAATAGCTTGCGGAAATTGGAAAGAAAGCGCGGCCGTTTTCTCCGAACGGTCGCGCTTTGCATTGAGCCATTCACGGAATGAACCGTGCCACCATGCTCGCGATGGCAGATGATGAAAAAGTCGGCTTAATTAAAGAAAGGCGAAGCGGGATGACGAAAAATACCTTGTTTACAACAATAACGCAAAAACTTGTCTTTGGCGGTTTGCTGGCCGTTACGGCCGTGGCGGCAGCCGGGTGTATCTGGATGTTTTTGACGCGCAATCCTACAACGATCACCGATGATTCGATTCGCGAGGAGATTTCGCCGGTTGTAAAGCTCGTGACGTACGAGTACAACTTCACGCAGCTGCTTTCAATTGATGAAGCGGGGAATCCGCTTGGGTG
>CAUDCB010000100.1 GCA_958447915.1 uncultured Collinsella sp.
TGCCAACGAAATTATCGATCGCAATCAAGAAAGGAGAGATGCCGAGTGAGGATTCTCAAGCTCTTTAAAAAGCATATCCTGGCGCTACTCACGGCTATCGTGCTTATCGTAATCAGCTGCAATGCCGACCTAGCGCTACCTACGTATATGAGTGACATCGTCGATGTGGGCGTGCAGCAAGGCGGCATCGCCTCGCCCGTACCCGACACCATTCGCGCCGAATCGCTCGATGACCTCAAGCTCTTTATGAGCGCCAAGGACGCCAAGGCAGTGGAGGCCGTGTTTAGCAAGGCTGACAAAAACGGCATTCGAACGTACAAGGGCACCGAGGAAGAGCGTGCCGATGGAGGCAAGATTGCCGACATTATGAGCCTGCCCGAGACTGTCGTTCTTTCGCTCAACCAGGGCATTGACGCCAACTCCATGGGCGACATGATGGGCTCGTCCAGCGAGAAAGACAGTAACGCTGCCCAGGCCATGCCCACCCCCGAGCAAATGGCAGCGATGACGCCCAAGCAGCTCGCCGAGATGCAGCAGAAGGCCGCAGCGGCGCAGAACATGCAAAAGCAGATTGATGCCGACGGCGGTAAGATCACCATGAAGAGCGTGCGCCTGGGTGTCGAGGGCGGTCTGGTAGACCAAAGCAAGCTCGTCGAGGGCGCCAACCAAATGGCGGACAAAATGGGCTCCATGTCGGGCTCCATCGTGACCCAGCGCGCCGTGAGCTATGTACAGGACGAGTACAAGGCGCAGGGCATCGACCCCGCTGACGTGCAGAACGCCTACCTGAGCCGCATGGCGACCACGATGTTTGGTCTGTGCCTCGTGTCGCTCGTCGCCACCATCCTGACCGGTGCCGTGGCCTCGCGCACCGCCTGTTCCATCGCCCGCGACCTGCGCCGCGAGACCTTCAACAAGGTTATGCACTTCTCGCCGGCCGAGGTGGGCAAGTTTAGCCAGGCCTCGCTCATCACCCGCTGCACCAACGACATTCAGCAGATCCAGATGGCCGCAACCCTGTTCATCCGCATGTGCCTGATGGCCCCCGTCATGGGCATCGTCGCTGTCATGCGTGTCCTGGCCAACCACACCGGCTTGGAGTGGACCATCGCCGTGGCCATCATCGCGGTCTCGGCCGTCGTCGGCGTGCTTATGGGCCTCACCATGCCCAAGTTCAAAAAGATGCAGAGCTTTGTGGACCGTGTGAACCTTACCGCCCGCGAGCTGCTCGACGGCCTTATGCCTATCCGTTCGTTCAACCGCGAGGAGCATGAGCTCGAGCGTTTTGACAAGGCGTCGCTCGACCTGATGACCACGCAGCTCTACACCAACCGCGCCATGAGCTTTATGATGCCGCTCATGATGCTCGTCATGAACTGCATCACCGTGCTTATCGTCTGGTTTGGCGCCCAGGGCGTGTCCGACGGCGTGATGCAGGTCGGCAACATGATGGCGTTTATCTCCTATACCATGCAGATCGTCATGGCGTTTATGATCCTCACCATGGTTTCGGTCATCCTGCCCCGCGCCGAGGTCGCAGCCGAGCGCGTGGAAGAGGTCATCACCTGCCCCACGAGCATCAACGACCCTGCCTCGCCCAAACTGCCCGCAGCCAGCGCGCCGCGCGGTGAGCTCACCTTCCGCGACGTGAGCTTCCAGTATCCCGATGCCCGCGCCGACGTCATTAGCGGCGTAAACTTCACCACGCACGCCGGTCAGATGCTCGGCATCATTGGCTCCACGGGTTCGGGCAAGTCCACGCTCGTGCAGCTGATTCCGCGCCTGTACGACGTGACGGGCGGCAGCATTTCGCTCGACGGCGTCGACGTGCGCGATATGACCCTCTCCGAGCTTCGCCGCCGCATCGGTTACATCCCGCAGCAGGGGCGCCTGTTCTCGGGCACCATCGAGAGCAACCTCAAGTTTGCCGGCGACATGGTAAGTGACGAGGATATGCGCCAGGCAGCACGCGTCGCCCAGGCGGAAGACTTTATCGCCGAGCGCGAGGGCGGCTACGACTCCCCCATCAGCCAGGGCGGCTCCAATGTCTCGGGCGGTCAGCGCCAACGCCTGGCCATCGCCCGCGCGTTGGCCAAAAAGCCCGAGGTCGTGGTGTTCGATGACTCGTTTAGCGCCCTCGACTACAAGACCGACGCGCGCCTGCGCGAGGAGCTGGCCAAAAACGTTACCGACGCCGCACTCGTGGTCGTGGCCCAGCGCATCGCGACCATCATGCACGCCGACCAGATCATCGTGCTCGACGACGGCCACGTAGTGGGCACCGGCACGCACGAGGAGCTGCTGCGCAGCTGCCCGGCGTACCTGGAGATCGCACAGTCGCAGCTTTCCGCCGAGGAGCTGGGGCTTACCCAAGAAGAGATTGAAGCCGTTATGGAAGGAGGCGAGCGCTAATGGCAGACGAAACCAAGACTCAGATTCCCAAGCCAACCCGCCAGCGCGGTCCCATGGGCCGCATGGGTGGCATGGGCCGCGGCGAAAAGGCCAAGGACTTTAAGGGCACCATGAGGCAGCTGCTCGGCTATATCGGCCAGCACAAGATTGCCGTGTTTACCGCCGTCGCCTTTGCCGTGTGCTCGGTCATCTTTAACATTGTGGGGCCCAAGGTGCTCGGCCAGGTTACGACTAAGCTGTTTGAGGGCTTGGTTGCCAAGGTCAACGGCACCGGCGATGTCGACTTTGCCTGGATCGCCAAGACGCTCGGCTTTTTGCTCTGTCTGTATCTGGCGAGCTCTGCCTGCAGCCTGATCCAAGGCTGGCTCATGACCGGCGTCACGCAAAAAATTTGTTATCGCATGCGCAAGGAGATCGCCGCCAAAATCGCCGTCGTTCCGATGAGTTACTTCAACGGCCACAGCAAGGGCGACGTACTCAGTCGCATCACCAACGACGTCGATACGCTCGGCCAGTCGCTCAACCAGAGTGTGACGCAGCTCATCACGTCGGTGACGCAGATTATCGGCGTGCTCGTCATGATGCTTTCGATCAGCCTGCCGCTTACCGGCGTCACCGTGCTCACGCTGCCGGCCGCCGCGATTATCCTGACCGTGATGATTCACTTCTCGCAGCCGTACTTCCGCGAGCAACAGCAAGTCCTTGGCACCGTCAACGGCATTATCGAGGAGGACTTTGCCGGCCAGAACGTCATCCAGGTGTTCGACCGCGCCGAGGCCTCAATCGAGGAGTTCGACCGCCAAAACGACCGACTCTTTATTAGCGGCTGGCGCTCGCAGTTCCTGTCGGGCTTGATGATGCCGCTTATGAGTCTGGTGGGCAACATGGGCTACGTGGGCGTCGTCGTGGTAGGCGCGCAGCTCGCGCTGACCGGCAATGCCACGCCCGGCGACATTCAGAGCTTTATCCAGTACGTTCGCAACTTTACGCAGCCGGTGCAGCAGCTGGGCAACGTGAGCAACACGATGCAGTCGATGGCCGCCGCCACCGAGCGCGTGTTTGAGTTCCTGGCCGCGCCCGAGGAAGAGCAGAAGGCCGACGCGCAGATTCCCGAGAAGCGCCCCGGCCACGTGGAGTTTGACCATGTCAAGTTTGGCTACACGCCCGACAAGACCATCATCCACGACTTTAGCTGCGAGGCGCAGCCCGGCCAGACCATCGCCATCGTCGGCCCCACCGGCGCCGGCAAGACCACGCTCATTAAGCTGCTGCAGCGCTTTTACGACGTGGACGGCGGCTCGCTGCGTGTCGAGGGCGTCGACGTGCGTGACTGGGACCGCGCGGCACTTCGCGGCGAGTTTGCCATGGTGCTGCAGGATACCTGGCTGTTTAACGGCACCATCCGCGAGAACATCCGCTACGGACGCCCCGATGCAAGCGATGCCGAGGTAGAAGCCGCTGCACGCGCCGCACGCTGCGATCACTTTATCCATACGCTCGCCGGCGGCTACGACTTTATGATCAACGAGGAAGGCACCAACCTTTCGCAGGGCCAACGCCAGCTCGTGACCATTGCCCGTGCCATTTTGGCCGACCGCCCGGCGCTGATTCTGGACGAGGCGACCTCCAACGTCGATACCCGCACCGAGGAGCTCATCCAGCGCGCCATGGACGCGCTGATGCAGGGCCGCACGAGCTTTGTCATCGCGCACCGCCTGTCCACGATCCGCAACGCCGACGTGATCTTGGTGATCCGCGACGGCGACATCGTCGAGAAGGGCACGCACGACGAGTTGCTCGCCCAGGGCGGCTTCTACGCCGACCTGTACAACTCGCAGTTCGACGAAGCGGCGTAACAACCGGCGGCAAACAACCGCAATACCCAAAGAATGGGGGCGCAGGACAACCAGCGCCCCCATTTTTCGTTCTGCGGCCCTTGGACCGCATCCCCTGGAGCCGAATTGACGGTCCTTTCCAGCCCCTGTGGGCAAAAAATGGCAAATATGAGTACTGTTACCTTTTTAGTAACAGCCAAAACAGCCCCATATGCTGCCCGCACGGCTTGCAAGCGCCCCTAAATTACTCAAATAGTTCTATAGCGGGCTTATATGTGTTAAGGTTAATGAACATATTTTCTGTTATGTCTATTATCTTATGCCGGCAATATGACACTACGATAGCAACAGTACTCATATTTGCCATTTTTTGCCCACAGGGTGTTTCCCGGGGAACCGACAACAGCCATAGGGCCCCGCGTAGCGCCACTCCCTCCCGGCATCCGCCGGCGTTTCCCCAGATAAAACCTACCAAAATAAACCTGTCCCTATTTGGTAGGTTTCGGGGCGGCGAGGGGTTGCACTTTAGCGTGCGACAGCGGATAATGCCGAGCATTCGACAATGTTCTCGATGCCATCAATTGATTGAGGAGGCCCCGTATGGCCATGGAATTCAAACGCAGGTTGCCGATCCCCATGGAGATCCGCGAGGAAATGCCGCTCTCCGCCGAGCTTACCGCCAAGAAGCAGGCATTCGATGCCGAAGTCGCCAAGGTCTTTACCGGCGAGGACGCACGTAAGGTGCTCATCATCGGCCCGTGCTCTGCCGACCGCGAGGATTCGGTCCTCGAGTACATGAACCGCCTGGCCAAGACCGCCGAGGAGGTCAAGGATAAGCTCATCATCATTCCGCGTGTCTACACCAACAAGCCGCGCACCAAGGGCACTGGCTACAAGGGCCTACTGCACAATCCCGACCCCGAGGCACCCGATGACCTGCTCGAGGGCGTCAAGGCCATTCGCCACATGCACCTGCGCGTCATCGAGGAGACCGGCTTTTTCACTGCCGACGAGATGCTCTACCCGTCCAACTACCAGTACCTCGTCGACCTGCTGAGCTATGTCGCCGTGGGCGCGCGCTCGGTCGAGAACCAGGAACACCGTCTGGTGTCGAGTGGCATTTCGGTGCCTGTGGGCATGAAGAATCCCACTGCCGGCTCTACCACCGTTATGCTCAACTCCATTTACGCTGCGCAGGCGCACCAGAGCTTCATCTTCCGCAACTGGGAGGTCGAGTGCGACGGCAATCCGCTCGCGCACGCCGTCATGCGCGGCTACATTGGCCTCGACGGCCGCACCTACCCCAACTACCACTACGAGCACCTCGAGCGCCTGGCCGAGCGCTACACCGAGCACGCCGGCTACGCCAACCCAGCGGCGGTCATCGACTGCAACCACGACAACTCGGGCAAGCGACCGCTTGAGCAGTATCGTATTTGCAAGGAGGTGCTCGACAGCTGCCGCCGCAACGAGTCCATCTCCAAGCTGGTCAAGGGCTTTATGATCGAGTCCTACCTGGAGGATGGCAACCAGCCGGTCGACGGCGGCGTCTTTGGTAAGTCGATCACCGACCCGTGCCTAGGCTGGGAAAAGACCGACTACCTCATCCACGAGATCGCAGAGCGGGTTTAGTTACGCGGGTTTACCAACCCGCGTAACGGCTCGACGCTGCAAACCCGCCAGAGCGGCAATCTGCCTTTCAACTGCGGCGGCATGACCAAAAGGTCAATGCCGCCTTGTTTCAAGGCACCTTGCTCGCTCTGGCGGGTTTTCGCTGTCGTTGCCAAAACAACGGCATCACCTTGGCTGCACACTCATTGGGGGCGCTCATTGGGGACGTACTTAAATGAGTAGTCGTTGGGGACGCTCTTGTTTGACTAGTCGTTTAAGAACGTCCCCAATGACTATCTCTCCGCCCCCGTGGAATCGGGGGTCGTCTACCGAATGGTTGATGCGGCGGCCCTGCGGCCATGCCACACTCATAGATGGCCTGACCCAACTTGGAAGGAGCCTCCATGAGCCTTGACAACGTAACCCTGCGCGCCGCCACGCTCGACGACCTGGATGGTATCGCCGCCATCTACAACCGGCTGTGGTGCAACACGCTACGCAACCGCGGCGACGTCGAAGCTGCCGATTTCTGCGCGCGCTTCAACATTGCCATGCAGCTGCAGCGCTCCCCTATCGCGCTCGTTGCCGAAGCTGAAGGCCGCATCATCGCCGCCTGCTGCATCGGCACCTTCGAAGACGGCAAACCACGCAAAAACCCGACGTGGAAGCCTTGCTACGACGAGCTATTCGCCCAGGCAACCGAGATGGCAAAGACCGCCGATGCCAAACTCGAGGGCTCGCTCTTTGGCGACAGTCGCGAAAAGGCCACGGCCGATCGCTTTGCCGCCACGGGCAACGAGTATGCCCAGGGCCAGCTCAACCTGATCATCATTGTGCCCGAGTGGCAGGGCAAGGGACTCGGCCGCGAGCTCATCGACCTTGCGCGCGCCGAACTCGCCAAAGCCGGGTGCACCAAGTTCTTCCTGATGAGCGACTGCAACTCTGACTGGCAGTTCTACGAGCGCCTCAACATGAAACGCATCCTGGAGGATCACAGCCAAGACACCGGCGACGGCTTTATCGTCTACATGTACGGAGGCGACACGCAGGATTAGCCTGTGTGCCGCCTCACGGGCTTTCTCCAAGACAGCCCAAAGCAATCAGCCACGCCAAAAGGGACATGCCA
>CAUDCB010000101.1 GCA_958447915.1 uncultured Collinsella sp.
TCAAGAATTTTGAAAAGAGTTTTTCGAGCCTGTTTCGAGCAAATCCCACCGGTTCCATAGGAGTAAACTTGCCCCACTGCAAATCCTCGAAAGGACCGGCATGAAAGAACTCTCCAACCGCACGGCAGCATTTACCGATTCCGTCATCCGTCGCATGACGCGCATCTCCAATAAGTACGGCGCCGTCAATCTCTCACAGGGCTTCCCCGACTTCGATCCCCCGGCGCAGCTGCTCGAGAGCCTCAGCACCATCGCCACCGACCCCAAGCCGCTTTACCACCAGTACTCCATCACCTGGGGCTCCCAGGCCATGCGTGAGGCGCTTGCCGGCAAGCAGGAGCACTTTATGGGCATGCCGATCAACCCCAACGAGAACATCGTGGTCACCTGCGGCTCCACCGAGGCCATGATGGCCGCCATGATGACGGTCACGAACCCCGGCGACAAGGTCGTAATCTTCTCGCCGTTCTACGAGAACTACGGCGCTGACACCATTCTCTCGGGGGCTGAGCCCATCTATGTGCCGCTCAACCCGCCCACCTTTGACTTCGACCGTGAAGTCCTCGAGGCGGCCTTCCGCGACAACGATCCCAAAGCAATCGTCCTGTGCAACCCGTCCAACCCCTGCGGCAAGGTCTTTACCCGCGAGGAGCTCACCTTTATCGCCGACCTCTGCAAAAAGTACGACGCCTACTGCATCACCGACGAAGTCTACGAGCACATCGTCTACGCGCCCCACGAGCACGTGTACATGGCCACGCTGCCCGGCATGTTTGAGCGCACCATCAGCTGCAGCTCGCTGTCTAAGACGTACTCCATCACCGG
This sequence comes from uncultured Collinsella sp., assembly GCA_958447915.1. Classification (GTDB taxonomy): domain Bacteria; phylum Actinomycetota; class Coriobacteriia; order Coriobacteriales; family Coriobacteriaceae; genus Collinsella. The sequence goes on from CAUDCB010000101.1 coordinate 826, forward strand.
CTGGCGTCTGGGCTACACCATTGCCCCAGCCCAGATCACCGAGCGCATCAAGAAGGTCCACGACTTCCTCACCGTGGGTGCCGCCGCTCCCCTGCAGGAAGCCGTCGTCACCGCCCTCAACTTCGACGACAGCTATTACGATGAGGTCCTTGACCTCTATACCGCCAAGCGCGACCTGTTCTGCCAGGGACTCGACAGCATCGGTCTTGAGCATAACGTGCCGCAGGGCGCCTACTACGTGATGATGGATATCTCGGAGTTTGGCTATGGCAGCGACCTTGACTTCTGTGAGGACCTCGCGTCTAAGGTGGGCGTGGGCGCTGTTCCCGGATCGAGCTTCTTCCGCGAGCCCGTCAACCATCTGATTCGTTTCCACTTTGCCAAGCGTGACGAGACGCTCAACGCGGCGCTGGAGAACCTCAAGTCTCTGCGTGATAAAATCGAGCCGCGCGGGTAAGAACGGCCCGGCACTAAATGCATCCCGAGGCCGGTCACATCCTGGTCACGCGCGACCCGCGTGACACCATCGGCGAACACAGCGGCTGCCCCTTCCACGACAACTGCCTGGAGGGCCTCATCGCCGGCCCCGGCGTCAAAAAGCGCTGGGGTGGCAAGAGCGCCGGAGAGATGGCCGGCGACCCGGAGGCCATGGACCTGCTCGCAGGCTATCTGGCGCAGGCGCTCATGACCTACACGCTGTGCTATGCCCCGCAGAAGATCATCACCGGCGGTGGCGTTGCCGATCACACCCCTATCGTGCCGCTCGCCCGCAAAAAGTGCGCCGAGATGCTCAACGGCTATATCGTCAGGCCCGAGGTCAATGATATCGACACCTACATTGTCAACAATAGCCTCGAGGGCAAGCAGGGCATCATGGGCTGCCTGGCCCTGGGTGCCGCCGCGCTTCAGCAGTAGACGCGCCAAAGGGGCGCCGCAACGTCCAGCAATCCCATCCTACGGGATAACGCCGCCACGCCCCGTATAAGCCCCCAAACAAAGAAAGGCCGCCTAGGACCAAGCAATGTGTCCTAGGCGGCCTTTTTGGCACATATGAGCGATCGTAGAAGATATCGAAGCACAACGCCCGTCATCGCTCCGCAGCAGTCGATCATCACGTCGGTGATCATACCGGCGCGACCGGGCACAAAAAGCTGAATCGTCTCGTCAATCGAGGGAATCAGCAGCAGGAACACCGCCGTGGGAAGCAGCACGTCAAAGGTACGACGGCCCTCGATATCGAAAGCGTGCGTCGCCAGAATGCCGAGCACCATGTACTCGGTAAAATGCGCGCACTTGCGAACGACGAAGTTGGTCACCCACTCATACGGAAGCCCTATGCCGTGCAGAAAGCCGCGTACGGCCTCCATAATCGACAGGCTCAATGAACCGGACCCCGTGCCGGGAACCATCGAATTGCCCCAGATGAGCAGCACCATCAGGCAGGTCGCGACCGCCCATTTTCGATCGAGTTTAAGCATGCAGAAGTTATGCCTCCGCACAGAGCGGCTCAAAGCTGGCGGTGCCACCCTCGATAACACTCAGATAGGCACGGCCCGTGCGCCTCACCGCTGCAGACTGCAGGCGGTCGATCTCCTCCTCGAGAATCTGATTGACGCGCTCGTGACGACGGTTCTCCATGATGACGGCAGCGATGGCCTCGGCACGCTCGATACCGTCGCGCGAGATGCGGGCGGTGTCCTCGGGGAACACAGCGCTGTGGCGACCAACGTAAGCGGGGGCAGCGGACTGAGGAGCGCTCGTAAACACCGGAGCGGCAACGGGAGCAGGCTCGACGACCTCGTCCAAAATTGCGGCAGCGGCTGCCCACATGCCCTCGTGGCCCGAATAATCGGCCATGGGGACGTCTTCCTCGGGAGTCGCATCGACAGGCTCATCGGCAGCGACGGACTGGGACGCGGAGGCCGGGACATCGACCGGGGCAGCGACTACATACGGCATGTCGTTCGAGATGACCGGCTCGTCAAGGTCATCGAGATCGATAGCCGCAGCAGAGGCGTCGCTGATGATGGGCATGTTGGCGATGTTGGTGTTATACGGCACCGCCCCAGCTGCCTGCTGCTGGGCAGGAGCGCCCCACAGCGAGCTTTCGGCAGCACGACGGGCGGCAATGGTCTCCTCATCGTCGGCAGCCAGGGGCTCGCTGGCAAAGGGATCAGGCATTGATACCGGATTCACGGGAACGGCGGTGTCATACGTAACGGACTGAGCCGTTGCAGCGTTGTTGGCAGCGTTGTTGGCGGCGTTAGCCACAAGCGCCACGAAGGCGGCCGTACTGCCCGCAGGGGCGGCTTGAGAGCCCGAAACGGCACGCGCGGCGGCAGCGATGTCGTCGCGGTTATAGGAGCCGGTCTGCCCGCCGTAGGTGAGTTCGTCGATAGCGACCTGGTAGACGTCGCGTGAGCGCGTGGGATCGCAGCTGACCGGCGAATCGTCGTCGAGCATGCTATCGATCATGGACCAGGCGTCGGCCTCGCTCATGGCGTCTGCGGCGCGGGAGATGGTGGGGACGCCGTCGTCGGCACGGCGGCGCTGGAAGGCACCGGTCAGACCGGAAAAGACCGATGAAGGCTGCTCGGCACCAAACGATGCGGAAGAAGCGGTCTGAGGGGCGGCATACTGCTGCGCCGGGATCGAGGCGGTCTTGAATTCGTTGTGGGTTCGGCCAAACTGAGCAGCACCGCCCATGGCGTCGGGCTCGAACAGGCGCTCGGCGTGCTGAGCGCGATATTCAGAAATGCCCAGCGAGGCGGCATAGATTCCCACGCCCGCCACGGCACCCACGGCAAACGGCACGGCGCCCGCGACGACCGTCTCGTTCACCGACGAAAACGGCAGCGTGGCAGCATACATCACCACGGGAGCGGCAAGGCCGATTCCGCAGGAAAGTCCAGCAAGGACTGCTCGTTGTGTTGCATCAGAAGAAGCCATGAGCTCTCCCCATCTTCCAGCACCCAAATCGCATCATTCAGTTGGCTGCGCGAGAGAAGATGAAGCGGGGCCAGAGCCCCAAAGCAACGGTATAAGGTTCGTTTCATCTGCGTTTTCCGTCGCGAAGCTTAAAAGCTATTATGCGAAACCACACCCCCGATTGCAAGCGGCGATGCCGGATTGAAACGAGAAAACCGCTGGCTACCGGTCCCAAGTTCAAAAAATGTTTTCGAAGGCGCCATGCAAAAGGGCCGGGGTATAAACCCCGGCCCCTCAAAAGAGCGATAAGCGGTTTTAGCGTGCGGCGAGCGACTTAGAACGTCTGCTCGTAGTCGCTGTGCTTTTTGGCCGAACGAACCAGGAACTCCTGGTTGGTGTTGGTGCCCTTGAGGCCCTTGATAAACGACGCGGCCGCGCGCTCGGTATTGTTCATACCGGCGAGGATGCGGCGCAAGCCAAAGACAAACGGGCGCATCTGCTCGTCGACCAGCAGGTCCTCGTTGCGCGTACCGGAGGCAACGGGGTCGATGGCCGGGAAGATGCGGCGGTCGGCAAGGTCGCGGTCGAGCTTGAGCTCCATGTTGCCGGTACCCTTGAACTCCTCAAAGATGACCTCGTCCATCTTGGAGCCGGTATCGATAAGGGCGGAAGCCAGGATGGTGAGCGAGCCACCGTTCTCGATATTGCGGGCTGCGCCCAGGAAGCGCTTGGGCGGATACAGGGCCGCCGAATCGACGCCGCCCGAAAGGATGCGGCCCGAGGCGGGCGCGGCCAAATTGTAGGCACGGGCAAGGCGCGTGATGGAATCGAGCACCACAACGACGTCGCCGCCCAGCTCCACGATGCGCTTGGCGCGCTCGATCACGAGCTCGGCCACGCGAGTGTGGTTGTCGGCGGGCATATCGAAGGTCGAGGCCACGACCTCGCCCTTAATGGAGCGCTGCATATCGGTGACCTCTTCGGGACGCTCGTCGACAAGCAGGCAGATGAGGTGCACCTCGGGGTTATTGATAGAGATGGACTGGCAGATCTTCTTGAGGATCGTGGTCTTGCCGGCCTTGGGCGGCGACACGATCAGGCCACGCTGGCCCTTGCCGATCGGCGACACGATATCGATGGCGCGACCGGTGATGGAATCCTTGCCGTGCTCCATGCGCAGCGGCTCGTTGGGATAGACCGGGGTAAGATCGCCGAACTTGGGGCGATTGCGGATCTGCTCGGGGTCCAGACCGTTGACGGTCGTGATCTTGGCAAGACCGGCGCGCTTGTCGCCGCCGCGCGAGGGGCGAAGCGAGCCCTCGATCACGTCGCCCGTGCGCAGACGCGCGGAGCGGATGAGATAGGAGGGAACGAAGGCGTCGTCATTGGACTTCATGTAGCCGTGGGCATGGATAATGCCGGAGCTATCCGGGCGAATCTGCAGGATGCCCTTGATGTCGCGGAAGCCCTCGGCCTTCGCGGCGGTGGTGTAGATCTCTTCGACGAGCTCGGCCTTCTTCTTGCCGGTCGTCTCGATCTCGAACTCCTTGGCCTTCTCGCGCAGCTCGGCGACCTTCATGGCCGCGAGCTCCTCACGCGAAAGCGTGGGCTCGGTGGGAGCGGCATTGCGCTCTTTATTGCGCTGCTTGCGATCGCGCTGACGGTTGCGGCGGTCGTTGTTGCGCTCGTCCTTGCGGTCGCTGCGGTCGTCATTGCGCTTGTGCTGGCGACGGTTGGGCCGGTTGCCGTCGTCGGACCCGGCAGGCGTAGCGCCATCGGCGGCGGCAGCATCGGCATTGTCCGAGGCTTCGCCGTCAGACTTGCCATCGATGGCGGAACCGGCATCGGCCTGATGCTCGGCAACCTTGGCCTTTGCGGACTTTTTGCGCGTGCGCTTGGGTTTCTCAGTTGCCGGCTGATCGGCGCTCTCGGTCTCGGGAGCGACGTCAGAGGTTACCTCGGCGACCTCATTGGCGGCATCCTCGGACGCGTCCCTTTTTGCGCCCTTGGCCTTGGTCGAGCGCTTGGAAGCGGTACGACGGCTGCGACCAGGGCGGACATCGGCCGACTCGCCCTCGGCAGCGGACTCGGTGGCTGCGGCGTCCTGGACAGGAGCGTCGGCAACGAACGTAGACTCGGTGGCCAGCGCAGCGCCCTGAGCTGCGGCTGCAGCCGCAGCGGCAGCCGCCTTCTCGGCCTCCACGAAGGCCTTGGGCTTGCGGCCGCGACGATGCGGGCGCAGAGCCGGGTCGACGACGGGAGCCGCACTGGCCTCAGCGGGCATTACAAGCTCAGCGGACTGCGCGCTCTCCCCCGCTACAGGACGAGTCGCAACCTCGGCGGCATCGGAAGCCCCTTGCTCAACAGGCTGCTGAGCCTTGGTGGCGACGCGGCGACGCGTACGGGTAGCCGGCTTCTCGGCCGACTGGTCGGTTACGCGCACCTCGGCGGTCGCATTCGTCTCGGGTGCGTTCGGAGCCGCCAGCTCGGTCAACGCCGCAGCCTCACGCTCAGCAGCGCGACGACGGGCACGCACGACCTGAGCCTCGCTAATCTGCGCCAGCGCGCGGGCCTGTGCAACTTCGTCGGAAATCGACGCGGCGGGGTCGGCCGCAACGGAGCGTTTGGTTCGCGTCGTGCGCGTGGTGCGGCGCTTGGGCTTGACAGCTTCCTCACCCTCGGTTGCGGGCTTGGATGCGCGGCGCGTACGCTTAGGCTTTGCAGGCGCGGCCTCATCGCCAGCGGCGGAAGGTGCGGTCGCGGCGCTCTCGACTGCAGCGGGCGCGGCTGCCGGGGCAGCCTTGGAGGCCTCAGGAGCCGAAGCCTGCACCGGCGCAGGCTTCACGACCTGGTCCGACGTAGCCGGTGCAGCGGGAGCGGCCGTCGTCGTTATTTCGTTTTCTTGCTGTTGATCAGACACAGTGTTTGCTCAACTTTCTTTTCAAGCCCTGTGATCACATGCTCCCTGCATAAACCTTCAGGGCGGCTAAACAGTCTAGCTCCGTCAAATACCGACGGACATCATTGATCTGTATCGAGATGATTGCGTCATATACGCAGCGTTAGTGTAACACAACCGCAACCACCTGCAACTTAGTCATTGGACGTTCTTAAATGCCCAGTCATCAGGAACACTCTTCCTCAAAAGCGCCTTGAAATATCGCGCTAG
>CAUDCB010000102.1 GCA_958447915.1 uncultured Collinsella sp.
GACGGAAAGCACATTAAGTGCTTTCCTTTGCGTGCGGAACTCGCGACAAACTTAACCCCCCGCCCCCAGCCCCGGAGACCCTCCCTGCCGTCACTTTGTTCGAGTCGTTGTTGTTCCTCGCCGCTTCCGCGGCTCGAGGTCCCCGTTCTCCTCGGCGGGGTTGTCTAAGGTTGTCGCTGAAGCTCTGCCTTTTGCTGAAAGAAAAACGGGAGACGCGATCTGCATCCCCCGTTTTTGTTGCGGTTAGTCTAAATCAATAAACTTGGTGCTTATGACATGGCCGTCTTTGACGAGCATTCTGGCCATGGTGGGGCCTCGGCTGCCTCTGGGGTAGCTGGCGCTGCCGGGATTGAGGACCAGGCAGCGGCCCACTTGGGCTTCTTTGGTTACGTGGGTGTGACCGTTGATGGCTACGTCTACGGATCCCACGGGCAGGTCTTCGCGGTAGTGGGCTACAGCGAATTTGAGGCCTTCGTAGGTAAAGAGGGCCAGACGGTCAACATCCGGGCCGTAGTCGCGGTAGTAGTCGTTGTTGCCTAGGACCGCTCGCACGGGGGCGATGGTGCATAGATGCTCGTAATCCATCTCTGACGTGAGGTCTCCGGCGTGGATGATTAGATCTGCGCCCTTGAGCTCGTCCAGAAGCGCGGGCGAAAGATAGCCGTGGGTGTCCGAGATGATGTCGATGCGCTTGGCGCCTGCACTGTTCATGAGATCCCTTCTGCAAAACCGATTCGACGTATATACAAAAAGCCCCACGGCTCCGCAGACAATTGGTCTACAGGGCTGCGGGGCCAGTGTGCTAGAGGCTCAGGGCCTTCTTGAGCGGCACAACGCGGCGGCGCGAAACCGGCACGCGTTCGTCGACGCCCGTAATGCCCAGTTGGATAGCGCCCGAGGGCACCGTCTCGACATCCGTGACGCACGCCAAGTTGACGATATAGCGGCGATGAACGCGAAAGAAGCCAAAGTCGCAAAGCTTGGCCTCGAACTGCGCCAGCGAAGTCGTCGATAGAAAACGATCATCGACGGTATAGATACAGGAGTAATCGTCCTTGGCCATGATGAAGCGAATGTCATCCACGGGAATGAGGACCTTACGGCCGCCCTTTTCCACCGGAATGCGCTCGATGGTGGCCTTGCTGTCCGTGACGGGCTTGGCGCGCTGCATGACCTTCTCGATCGCGCGATCCAGGCGTGCCTCCTCAACCGGCTTCATTAGGTAATCGACGGCATCTACGTCGAACGCCTCGACGGCATGATCGCTATACGCAGTCACAAACACAATCGCCGGCGGATTCTTAAGCTTATGCAGTGCCTCGGCAAGCTGCAGACCAGAAGCACCGGGCATCGAGATATCGAGAAATACGACATCGACGCGGCTTTCCATCAACATCTCAATGGCGGAGCGGACGCTCGACGCCTCAGTGATCGTGCCGATCTTGCCCGTCTGCTCGAGCAAGAAGCGAAGTTCCGAACGGGCCGGGGCCTCATCATCCACAATCATCGCACGCAGCATAGGGATTAAACCTTTCGTCAACAAACTACGCCGGGCATCCGCCGCTTGGCGTTGAGCCCATAGCCTTTTATTTTACTCTTGAATGTCAAAGATGCTCTCTGACAAATCAAGGTGCAGGAGCACTTTGGTGCCCTTGCCCGGCGCCGATTCGACGCGCGTATAAGAGTGCGGTCCATAAAAGCGATGGATGCGCTCAGAAATATTGTGCATGGCCACACCGGCGCCGCCGCCTTGCGGGGAACTGGCATCGGGGCGGGCGGAGCGCTCATCAAACAGCCTGGCGGCGGTGCCCTCGTCCATGCCCACGCCGTTGTCGGCTACGGCAATCAGGATTGCGTCGTCGCCGTCTTGATGGACGGTCACGTCGATCCGCAGGGCATCGTCATCGCCCATGCCATGCCGCACGGCGTTCTCGACGATGGGCTGGATTACAAAGGCCGGGACCAACGTGTCCTCGACATCCTCGGAGACATCGAAGGTCGCCAGTACGCGGTCCTCGCCAAAGCGCGCCTTCTCAAACGTCAGGTAGCGCTTGGTCTGGGCAACCTCGCGCGAGACCGGGATAAGCGACCCCGAGTTGTCGAGCGTGGCGCGATAGAACGAGGAGAACTCGCGCAGCAGCTCGCGGGCACGCAGCGGATCGGTGCGTGTAAACGACGCGATGGTGTTGAGCGTGTTAAACAGAAAGTGCGGATTGATCTGCGCTTGCAGAGCACGAACCTCGGCACGGGCCGTGAGCTCCTTTTGCACCTCGAGCTCGTGGATGGCGAGCTGCGTGGACAGGATCTCGGCAAAACCCGAGGCGAGCGCATACTGGGTGCGGTCTACGGCGCGCGGGGTCTTGTAGTAGAACTTGAGCGTGCCGACGGTGCGATCGCCCACCTTGATGGGCGCGATGATACCGGCGGGAACATGGTTGTGCGAACCGTCCGAACCCACCACGTCCACCACGCGGTTGAACGACTGCACGATGCCGTGCTCAATGACGTAGCGCGTGGCAAGCGTGTGGATGGGCGAATCGGGCAGCAGCTTTTCCTCGAACTCGCCCGCGCAGGCCAGCACGTTGCCCTCATCGGTGATGGCAACGGTCATGGCACGTGTCTCGGGCAGGATACGCCGGCACACCAAAAGCGCCGATTCCTGCGTCAGACCGCCCTTAATGTCCTCGAGCATGGCCGAAGCAACCGAGAGCGTCTCCTCGGTGTACTGGGAGCGTACCGAATCGGGATTGAGCGTCAAAAAGATAAAGATGCACAGGAAGATGCACAGCAGCGCGCAGGCAATCACCGTAGCAATCGGCTCAATGCCAGTCGCCAGGGCAAAGATAAAGTACGCCAACACGCAAACGGCGCAGACAACGGCGATGATGCGAAAGATTGAAATTGAATTATCGCGCTGGGCGCGGCGGTCGATCATTCAGCCCCCTCCAGGATGCTAATCAGTTGTGCGTCGCGCCAAAGTTCGTCCATGATCTTGGGCCAGAAACTCTGAAAACGCAGGTAGCTTGCGGCGTTTTGGCGGGCATAGGTCTTGGCCTCGTCAATACCATGACGCCAGATGCGCAGATACCCCTCGTGCTCGCGGGTAAACATGCTGCGAACCATGGCGGTCTTGCGCACGCGGTCGTCGAGCTCGCGCGAGATCCACGGACCCGGATAGGGCATGAGCGATGCGGCCGTAACCGGAATGAGCTCCTTTTGGTGCGCAGCGAACGTCAGCTTGGCCCGCTCGTAGTACCAACGGTACACGTCCTGCATAAAGCGCGGCGAGCGCTTCTCGGACTCGGGCGGCAGGTGGCGCACGGCCCACTCGTTATCGAACCACACGTCATAGCCGAACATGCGCATGTTAAACAGGTAGTCCAGATCCTCGCCGCGGGTGATAAACGGGTCGAAGGCCACACGCGTAAAGGCGCGGGCGTGCAGGGCCATCAGGCCGCCGCATACGTAATTGGAGCGCGAGATGCGGGTGCCCGAGAGCGCCTTTTTCATCCAGCGATTGAACTCGATACGCTTGGTCCACCAGCGATGGCAAATGCCCACTTTGTCCGTGGGAGCCAGCGGCGACCCGTCGCGATCGTAAAAGTATCCGCTCTTGACTAAAATCGGCAGGCCCTGACGCGTCTGCTGGCCCAGCGCATAGGTCGCACGCTTCATAAAGTCGGCATCGATGACGGTCTCGTCGTCATCCAAAAACACAACCGCGTCGTGCCCCAGCACCGCCGCGCAGGCAAGACCCATGTTGCGGATGGCGCCGTAGCCGCGCAGGCTCACGCACTCGCCCGAGCCTTTGGGCGCAATCTGTGCCACGCGGTCGGCAACACGCGAAGCCTGAGTATTGGTAACGACGGTGACCTTAAGTGTGGGATGCGCATTAACGATTTCGTGCACGCGATGGGATACGTCGGCCGCGGCAGAAACCGGACAGACCACCAAGAGAATGATGCGCGGAATGTCGCGCACCTGTTCGAGTGAAGTCAGGCAGCGATCGAGTTCCGGGTTGGCGGCATTGAGCGACGTCGAGTGATCGTAGGTGCCGGGAGCGTTTGCTTGGGTATCATCGCCCGCCCAATATGTTGGGATCACAACCGTGGCGTTCATACCTTTACCCTCCTTGCAACACAAAAACGGGGCGCCGCCAAACACAGGCGACGCCCCGCGACCTAGCTGATTCCATCATACCCACTTGGGCTAAACATTGCTCAGAAGTCAGAATGATTTATGCGGCTACTTCCAAAAGAGTACTGCAGATAGGCACAATTGCTGTACTGAGCCCGGTTGCCTTACGCCGCCGCCTGAGCCATGCGGGACAGACGGACCAGCAGCACAAAGCCAACAACCAGCAGCACGCCAATAGAAAGGACGCCCAGCGACGGGTTGCCGGTCAGCGAGGTGACAACCGACACCAGGAAGGTGCCCATAACGCTTGCGTAACGGCCAAAGATATCGAAGAAGCCGTAGTACTCGTTGGACTTTTCCTTGGGGATGATGCGGCCAAAGTAGCTACGGCTGAGCGCCTGCACGCCGCCCTGGAACAGGCCGACCATAATGGCAAGCACCCAGAACTCAAAGGCGGTCTTTAGGAAGAACGCGGCAAAGAGCACGATGCCCATGTAGGCGGCGACGGCCACCAAGATCATATTGAGTGTGCCCACGCGACCGGCAAGCTTGCCGTAGATGATGGCGGACGGAAAGGCCACAAACTGCGTGACGAGCAGCGCCAGCACCAGCTGGGTCGAATCGATACCCAGAGCCGAGCCGTAGCTGGTTGCCATGGAAATGACCGTGTGCACACCATCGATGTAGAAGAAGAACGCGATCATGTAGACCAGCACGGTCTTGTTGTGGGCGATTTCGCGCATGGTATGTCCGACCTCGGAGAACACGCCGCCCACGATGTGGCCGATGGTGTCCTGGGGACCGCGCTCGCGACCGTACTTTTGCTTATAGGTGCGAATGAGCGGCAGGGTAAAGATGAGCCACCAGGCACCGGTGATGATAAACGACAGACGCGTTGCCAGCATGGTGGGGACGCCAAGAGCGGGGCCACCCATGATAAGCGCCAGGCAGATGATGAACGGCACGGTGGAACCGATGTAGCCCCAGGCATAGCCCGAGCTGGACACGGCGTCCATGCGCTCGTCGGTGGTAATGTCGGGCAGCATGGCGTCGTAGAACGTCATAGAAGAGTTAAGGCCGATGGTGCACAGCACGTACACGGTCAAAAATGCCATGGCGGACATTGGGATAGCCTGCGCCAGGCAAAGGACCAGGCCCGTGAGGAAGAAGCCCAAGAAGAACTTGATCTTGTTGCCGGCGTAATCGGCAAGCGCGCCCAGAATGGGCATGAGCATGGCAATGACTAGCGAGGCAATCGTCTGCGCGTTGCCCCAGGCGACCACCAGGTCTGCCGAGGAAGCACCGGTATTGATGGCGTTAAAGTAGATGGGCACCACCGAGGTATTGAGCAGCACGAGGGCCGAGTTGCCCACATCGTACATAACCCAGTTACGCTCGAGCTTGGTGTATTTCATGGACAGGGCCCCTTCGTATTCGCCCGATATACAGTTAGTTCATCGTACCCCAATTGTCCAGAGGCGCCGGTAAGGATTCGGCAAAGGGGCACGCACGAGCCCTACTCCTCGCGGTCGAACTCTTCGTCGGCGCCGAGCACGCGACCGCTGTAATTGACGTGGTTGGTCACGGCTTCCATATCGCCGGTCTCGATAAAGCGGGCGACCATGCACTCGTAATCGACCAGCGCGCGGTCAAAGACCTCGGGGAAACTCTCGTTCGAGACCTCGTCAGTAAAGGGGTTCTTCCATGCCAAGTGGCCCAGGTTGCCGGTACGCTCGGGCAGCTCGGTCGTCACACGGTGCGCAAGGCCGTCGAGCAGCGAATAATCGTGCACCAAGCCCTCGAGCAGGGCAATCGCGCGCGTCTTGGCCGAACCGGCCGGCTCGATAGTGCGGTAGAGCAGCTGCATGTCGGCTACAGCGCCGGCGTACTCCCCCGCCGGGATGTCGATACCGTACACGCGTCCGGCAACATAGCTCATCAGCACGCCGGCAACGCGATTGATGCGATCGGTGGTAACGATCTCGCCCGCCGGCGGATAATCCTCGACCGTTGCCCCATCGCGCTTGAGCTGCAGCATCAGCACGTCCAAGTCGCTTTCGAGCACGGCGTGAACTTGACCGCCCGAAGCCTCGAGCTCGGGATCGGACTCGACAATGCCAAACTGCTGCTCGTAGACAAAGGGATGGGCATTGCGATCGAGCACATAGTGCGAAAGCAGGCCCAGCGCAAACGCACGGCCCAGGTTGGCATCGCGCGGCAGCAGGTGCGACACGCCATCGCGCAGACACGAGAACTGACGCGACATGCGCGAGCGATGCATGACCTGCGCCAGCAGCGTGCAGTCGGAAACGCGCGGCGTCAGGATGTGGAAGAAAAACGGGTCGGGACCCTGGTTGCCCAGGATAAAAGCGATGTGTTCCTCGTCGGACGTGATGACGCCCTGCGGAAGACGGTCGATGCTTTCCTCGCCAAACAGATGATGCGTAATGAGCGCGGGCATAATGATCCTTTCGATTTCATTCGATGTCACCCATTATGCCCACCGCACGGTCATGCCAAACCTGCGGCGGTAAACGATAACGCACCGACCCTTACGCTAGCCCCAAGTGCGATTTGACCTCGGCGGCGCGACGGCGTGAAACGGGCACCGTCGAGCCCACACGATCGAGCCTGAGCTCCATAAGACCCGTGGAACCGATCTCGACATTATGCACGTCTTCCAAATTGACCAGATAACTGCGGTGGACACGAATAAAACCCTCGGAGGCCAAGCGCCGCTCGAGCGAGGAAATCGACTCATTGATCAGGTATGTTCCCT
>CAUDCB010000103.1 GCA_958447915.1 uncultured Collinsella sp.
TGTGCTCCTTTCTCTATTATACTCCCTCCACCCCCCCGCAACTCAGGGGGGGGGTAAGGCACAAGTGCTATTCGAAACGAGATTCCAGACTCGATAGTCCGTTCAGCGTCAGATCGTTAGCGACCTCCGAGATGCGCTCGATGGGCACCGAGCCATCGGAGAGCGCCCACGTGCGGTAAATGCCGATAATGCCCGAAAGTAAAAACGCCAGATAATTGTCGAACATCTCGTCCTTGAGGCCGTGGGGCAGCAGGTCGCGCTCGGCAATCTCGTGCTCGAGCGGCACGCGAAGACGAGCCATAAAATCATCGAGCGGAATATTCTCGATCAGCTGACGATTGAGCACCAGGTTGTTGCATAGCGCCTCGTTAACGGTTTTAAAGAAGGTCGCCGCCGCGCCCAGGGCGCGCTCGTTGGTGTCGCCGTCCATGGAAGCAAGCGTTTTCTCAACCGAGTCGGCAATCATCTCCACCACATCAACGGCGATGGCATCGAGCAGGCCATCAACCGTACCAAAGTGCACGTAAAAGGTCTTACGGTCGACATTTGCCTCACGCGCGATGGCACTCACCGTAATGTCGGCAAGCGGCTTTTCCATCAACAGGCGCTCAAACGCAGAAAGGATGGCATTGCGGCTGCGAACGATGCGGCGATCAATACGCGGTTTGCTGGTGGCCATGGGCGTGTCCCTTCGATATACGGGCATTCATCAACAGATGAGAGATAATCTACGTAAGAGGATTATCCCTCATACAGCACAAATATGCCCCGCATCATGAAGAACGCACGACTGCCCTACTGCGACTTAGGGTGCTTCTTCTTATTGAGTGCCGACGGAGATACGCGAATACCATCGCCTGTCTGGCGCACATAGGCTTTATGAGCCGGCTTAGCGGCCCCAGAAGCCTTCTGAGCGTGCTTCTTGGGATCAACGGTAACAGCATTCGTGGGGTGCGGCTTAGTGGGCGCAGAGGACGTCTGAGGCGTGCGGCCGAGCTTGCGCATCACGCGATCCCAGCGCGCATGGATGCTCTCGTTGTGGGCGCTCTTAAGGCCCAGCAGGGGCGCAGCCAAAATGGTCGGCGCAATAAACGTAATGAGGCGCCACAACAGATAGCCGGCGGTCGACGCCGAGCCAAAGAAATGACCCAGGAACAGCGCGAAGCCACCCTCGGCGCCGCCGGTGCCACCGGGCAGGGGAACAGCAGAGCTCAGGAGCTGAACAAAGGCGCTCGCGGCCATGACCGAGAAAAAGTCGACTTCGTGGTGGCCAAAGGCAAGCATCAGGAAATACGGCACAAGGTAGAAAAACGCGAGCTGCAACATGGTGATGACCACCGTGAGCAGCATGGACGAAATGTGGCCCGCCGAAAGCTTGAACTTCTCGGAGAACGAGTAGATTTCGCCGTCGACAAACGTACGCCAGCCCTCGATCTTGGTGGCCGAGACGCCCATTCGCTCGAGCCAATTGATGATGCAGTGCGCGACGCGCGTGACGGTCTTGGGCATGAGCGCGACGGCAAAGATGCCAAGCAGAATGCAGCAATGACCGCCAAAGCTAAAGACGCACAGCAGCGTCATATCGCCATAGCGCTCGGCGAAAAACGGCATGCGGGCAAGCAGCAGAATGGCGCCCCAGGCAACGAGGCCAAACTGATACACGATAAAGCGCGTGAACTGCGTGGCGCCGGCCTCGCCGACGTTTTGGCCTGCCTTGGTCAGGCGGTAGATCTGAGCAGGCGTAGAGCCCATCATCATGGGCGTCAGGTTGCCAAAGAAGATACCGCTCGCCTCGACCGAGATCAGGTCGCGAATGCCGACGGGCGAATTGGGATCGAGCCAGACGGCGATCGCATAGGCAACGATGCCAAAGAACAGGTACAGGAACATGCAAAAGCATGCAGCAACGAGCCACGGCGCCTGAACGCTCGACATGGCAGCCCAGAACTGTCCCATCTGACCGGTCACAATCAGATAAACGATGTAGCCAACCAGCACGACGCCGATAAAAATGGCACCGCGACGTGCACCCTTGTTGTCATCGCCGCCCGAGGCCTCAACCTCGACCTGGGGCTTAGATGTATGCTGAGAGGACTCCGTCATGAGGCTCCTTCTGACCTTCCAAATATCTTGCATATTGTACCCGCAAGGGCCACAAGCAGAACGTAAAGCTATGGGGCAAATGGGAATTGCAGATGGTTTGCTCGGAAATAAAAAACCCGGACTTCCGCTGGAAGCCCGGGTCTCAGATTCATGGTAGCCCGTACCAGATTCGAACTGGTGATCTCCGCCTTGAGAGGGCGGCGTCCTAAACCGCTAGACGAACGGGCCATAAGCCTCAGCAGAAAAGAAGTGGTAGCCCGTACCAGATTCGAACTGGTGATCTCCGCCTTGAGAGGGCGGCGTCCTAAACCGCTAGACGAACGGGCCACATGACATCTGCACTGCCGTGCTGCGAGGAAATATATTACGGGACAAAAAACGCAAGCGCAAGAAGAAATTCCAAATTGCCGAAAAATTGTCGGCAGGTTATGGAAAGTGCTGGTCAGCCGGGTAGTTAATTTGGGACGGAGCTATTTTAGCTACCCTAGGTGCAGATGAGTCAGGAGGGCTTCGCGGTTGTTGGGGATGTTGTCCTCGATCGCGGCGTCGAGGGCGGCGTTGAGAAGCTGTCCCAGCTCCGGCCCCGGCTTGACGCCGGCGCGAATCAGGTCGCCGCCGTTGATGGCAAGCATCTTGAGCGTATAGGGCTCCCCCGCCTGCAGCAGATCGTGGGCGAGCGTACGCATCTCCTCGATCGTCTCGACGTAATAGAAGCACGAGGGCGCCTTGCCGAGCGTGTCGGCACGCTTAAGGTCCATGAGCTCGTCCATCAGACGCGGCGTATCGACACCCTCGCCCGAAAGCGCGCGCATCATATTGAGCAGGCAGGAGCGCTCGGGGCGCAACGGCTTGTCATGGTATTTGATCAGCAGGCACACATCGCGCACCAAATCGTGCGAGAGCGCTAGGCGATCCATGATGACACGCGCCTTCTTGGCGCCGAGCTCGGGATGACCATAGAAGTGTCCGCTGCCGTCGTGATCGACCGTAAAGCACTCGGGTTTGGAAACGTCGTGCAAAAACGCCGCCCACATAAGGCTCGACGAGGGCGCGACGCCGTCGCACAGCGCCAGCTCCCCTGCCACCGTCAGCACGCGGGCGATATGCTCGTAGACGTTAAACGCATGATAGACACTGCGCTGATCAAACCCGCGAGCGGACGCGAGCTCGGGCACGGCGGCGCAAACAAGCTCGGGGTAGCGCAGCATCGCGTCTCCCCCGTGGCCCGTCGAAAGGATGTCCTCGAGCTCAATGCCCACGCGCTCGCGCGCCACAGCATCGAGCAACGGCGCACATTCGGCCAGGGCCTGCTTGGTCGCAGGCTCAATCATAAAGTCCAAGCGGCAGGCAAAACGCACCGCGCGCAGCATGCGAAGCGCGTCCTCGTTAAAACGACGCTTGGGATCTCCAACAGCGCGGATGAGCTTACGCTTCAGGTCGCCCTGGCCATCGTAGCGGTCGACAAGACCGCGCTCGGGATGCCAGGCCATAGCGTTAACGGTAAAGTCACGACGCGCCAGATCGTCCTCAAGCGACGCCGCACGCTCCACGCTCTGGGGATGACGACCGTCGGTATAAAAACCATCCAGGCGGTACGTGGTGACCTCAATACGCTCGCCATCGCAAATAGCCGTGATGCCGCCAAATTTGATGCCTGATTCAACCACGGAGATACCCGCTGACTCGAGCGCCGCTTTGGACTCCTGCCACAGGCCGCTACAGCACATGTCAACATCGTGGCTGGGGCGCCCCATCAGGGCATCACGTACCCAACCGCCTACGTACCAGGCCTCAAGACCGGCTGCCTCGAGCGCACGCAGAACACGGATGGAGGCATCGGTCGGCTGCGTACCGTTGAGCGAAACATTGCACATGCCTATGGCCTCCTGCGACTATCAAATTGGCTATCGATTGCGTCTGCAAGAAGTCTAGCAAGAAACAGCCTCCACTGCACACGCAAGTCCGATAAACAAAAACGCATCCGTCCTGGTCTGAGACGGATGCGAAATAATCGAACTATTCAGGCAAGGAGCCGGAACTAGCAGACCTGACGAATGGCGATGCCCTTCTGATACTCATCGACCTTGGCAAAGTCGCCCAGACCAGGGCACTCGACCACGTTGGCGCCGGTGGCCATCGAGAGGCGCAGGGCGTCCTCGACGCGCTCGGGGGCGTCGTGCCACACGGACAGGAAGGCGGCCAGCGAAGAGTCACCGGCGCAGACGGTCGACAGCAGCTTGACCTCAAAGGTACGGTTGGCAAACCAGATGTGCTCGCCGTTGGAGAAGTACGCTCCAGCGCCACCCAGGGTCAGCAGCACGTTCTTGGCGCCCTTGGCATGAAGCTCGGCCATAGCGCCCTTGACGGACTCGTCGTCGCCACCGCTCACCTTAATGCCAAAGATGTCGAGCAGCTCGTCGTCGTTGGGCTTAATGAGGAGCGGCTCCATAGCAATGAGGTCGGCCAGCTGATGGCTCGAGATATCGAGCACGAACTCGGCGCCTTTCGCCTTCACGCGACGCAGGACCTCGGCAAGGAAGCCCTCAGAGGTGTTGGGGGGCAGCGAGCCGCTAATGACCAGGCAGGTCATGTCGTCAAACGAATCGATGAGCTCAAACATCTCCTGCTCGTTGGCTTCGTTAATGGCGGCACCGGCATTAACCATGTTGTACTCGGTGTCGGGACCGGCGTTGAGGAACACGTTGACACGCGTGATGCCGTCAGTCCACACAGGCTTGACGGGCACGCCAAGGGCCTCGGCGCCCTTAACGATGAACTCGCCCGAGAAGCCGGCGAAGAAGCCAAGGATCGTGGTGTCGACGCCGTAGTGGTCGAGTGTAAAAGAAACGTTGAGACCCTTGCCGTTGGGGGTGTAGACCGCGTTACGGGTGCGGGTGACGGTGTTGGCGGACAGGCCATCGCAGGAGATGTTGTAGTCAATAGCGGGATTTGCAGTAAGCGTGTAAATCATGAATGTTCCTTTCACGAAGCAACGTGTTAATGAAAGTATATTCCACGCTTCGGCAAAAGGCTACAACAACTCGGTGAACGGTGTGGAACGCGTGAAGCGCGGCTCCGAGGTTCGAGTGGGACAAAAAACGGCGCCCCGGTCGAAACCGGGACGCCGTATGCGCACGAGTTTGTCGCGTTTCGCTTACTTGCGATCGAGCTTACGGACGGCAACGCGCTTGCTGTACTCGTCAACGTGACCGAAGTCGCCGATGCCGACGGACTCAGCGACGTTGGCGCCGGTGGCCATAGCGAGCTTCATGGCCTCCTCGACGTTGTCGCGATCCCTGTACCACTTGTGCAGGAACGCAGCGAGGGTGCAGTCGCCGGCGCAGACGGAAGAGACCAACTTGATGTTGAACTCACGCTTGGCGTACCAAATGTCCTCGCCGTTGGAGAAGTAGGCGTCGCCACGGCTACCACGGGTGAGCAGCACGTTCTGAACGCCAGCGTCGTGAGCCATCTTCATGGCAACGCGGACCTCGTCATCAGTATCGACCGGCACGCCGAAGATAGCCTTCATCTCGTGATGGTTCGGCTTGATGAGCAGCGGCTTCTTGTGAGCGAGCTCCTTGAGCTTGTCGGAGGACAGGTCCAGGACGACGTCGGCGCCACGGGCCTGAGCGTGCTCCATGACCTGAGCCAGGAAGTCGGGCGTAGCTTTGGGAGGCACGGAGCCAGAGACGATCAGGCACTCAAGGTCGCCAGCGGTGTCCAGGATGTTGTAGAGCTCCTCCTGGTGCTGCGGCGTAATAGGAGCACCAGGGTTGAGGATGCCGTACTCGTGCTGGCCATCGTTGACGTAGGTGTTGATGCGCGTGATACCGTCGGTCCAGACCGGGCGGCACAGGCAACCCAGGTTCATGACCTCCTCGACGATGAACTTGCCCGTGAAGCCGGCGAAGAAGCCGAGCGCGACGGTGTCGACGCCCATCTTCTTAAAGGCGAAGGACACGTCGAGGCCCTTGCCGTTAGCCGTGTAGCTGGCCGAGCCGGTGCGGACGTTCTCATCGGGCTCGAGCGGAGAGCTCGAAACCGTCATGTCGACAGCCGGGTTAGCGGTTAGCGTGTAGAACATTTACAGTACCCCCTGTATATGTGAGGGCCGCGTGGCCGGCCCATTCCAACCACGCGGTTACCTCTGATACCAAATTAGCGAGCAGCAGACTCGAGCAGCGCCTTGACCTCGGCGGCAGTGTTACAGGCGAGCGCCTTCTCGGCGAGCTCGTCACACTCGGCCTTGGTCCACTGGCTGATGGTCTTGCGGGCGCGCAGGATGGACGGAGCGCTCATCGAGAACTCCTCCAGGCCCCAGCTGATCAGCAGCGGCTCAAGCAGCGGATCGGCAGCGGCCTCGCCGCACATGCCGACCATGATACCGGCCTTCACGCCGCTCTCGATGATGTTCTTGAGCGAGCGGAGCACGGCGGGATAGTACACCTGGTACAGGTTGGAGATGGTGTCGTTGCCACGGTCGGCGCACATGGTGTAGCCGATCAGGTCGTTGGTGCCGATAGAGAAGAAGTCGGCGACCTCGGCCAGACGGTCAGCGAGCAGCGAAGCGGCAGGCGTCTCGACCATAATGCCGACCTCAATGTTCTCGTTGAACTTGCGACCCTCTTCGGTCAGCTCGGCCTTGCACTGCTCGACGAGCTCCTTGACGGCCACGACCTCCTCGACGCAGGTGACGAGCGGGATCATGATCTTGACGTCACCAAAGGCGCTGGCGCGCAGCAGGGCGCGGAGCTGAACCTTGTACTGGTC
>CAUDCB010000104.1 GCA_958447915.1 uncultured Collinsella sp.
AGGCCAAATCGGTCGATAAATCTGGCGAACGTTTCGCTACTCCACGTGGGGTACGCCGGGCTTACGAGTGCCTCGACTTCGGTCACCTTGAGCGTGGAGGGGAAAGGACACGTGTCCAGGACAAGGCCTACGCGGGAGCGCAGGTGGCGCTGCGTCTCGTCGGGCGCGTTGGTGTCGCAGCACTGTCCAAACAGATGCACCTCGCCGGCATCGAGCTTTATAAGCCCGAGCGCGGCACGAATGGTCGTTGTCTTGCCGGCGCCGTTTGCGCCCACAAAGCCGACAATCTGGCCGGGCTCCACGGTGAGCGTGACATCGCGTAGGGAAAAGCGGTCGCTTACGCGGCGTGAGACGCCTTTGAGTTCTAGCAAGTTTTGCATGGTATAGCCTTTCTTGCAGATGGCTACTGCATGGTTTCGGGGGCTACAAGGTCGAGCATCTCGTACAATTTGTCGCGCGTGACGCCCAGGGTTTCGGCCTGCGTAGCGGCCTGCGCAAGCAACTCTTCGATATGGCAGAGCTGGTTTTCGCGCAAGAGCTCCTGGTTTCCCTCGGCGACAAAGCAGCCCTTGCCCTGCACGGTGCAGATAAAGCCGAGCTGTTCCAGGTCGGCATAGGCACGCTTGGTGGTGATGACGCTCACACCCAGGTCGCTCGCGAGCGCACGGATGCTGGGGAGTTTGGCTCCCGCAGCGAGCGTACCCGATAAGATCTGAGCTTTGACTTGCGAGGAAATCTGCTCGTAGATGGGCTTATCGCTCGAATTGGATAGGATGATGTCCACAGCGGCTCCTTAGCTGTTGGGCTACACGTGTATATAACCGGTAAGCACAGTATATATACACTATGCACAGTTATGCAAGAAGAAATGTAGGCTCGCCTGTCTCTTCGTTCGTTTGTCTCGATCTGTAACATCTGGAGCCGATTTTGGTGTCTACCTGTTACAGATTGAGACAGTCCCGACCTTCCTGCTCGTTCATCTCAATCTGTAACACTAAGGCCCGTTTTTGGTGGCTAGATGTTACAGATTGAGACATTGGTTGCCCGCCTGCGCGTTTGTCTCAATCTGTAACAGGTGGAGGCTCAAAACCCGTCTTCCTGTTACAGATTGAGACGGAGATTGAGACGGTACTGGTCTTCCCAGCCGTTTATCTCGATCTGTAACAGGTGGAGCTTCAAAACCCGTCTTTCTGTTACAGATTGAGACAGTCCTTGAGGCAACTGCCCGCTGCGCCGAGAGCTTGGCTGATGAATTTGTCCTGATAGGTGCCCTATGGCGGGATTTCGCGGCTACAATAGTACGGTTTCAACGACGTAATGCACTCAATGCAAGAAAGGATCCGCATGGCAAGCCTGTCGGATGAAATCTCGTCGCGCCGCACATTCGCGATCATCAGCCACCCGGACGCCGGTAAGACCACGCTTACCGAGAAGCTGCTGCTCTATACCGGCAGCATCCAGACCGCCGGTTCGGTCAAGGGTAAGAGCTCGGCCAAGCATGCCGTCTCGGACTGGATGGACATCGAGAAGGAGCGCGGTATTTCCGTTACCTCCTCGGTGCTGCAGTTCACCTATAACGGCGCCTGCGTCAACATTCTCGATACCCCCGGCCACCAGGACTTCTCGGAGGACACCTACCGTACCCTTATGGCCGCTGACGCCGCGGTCATGGTCATCGACGGCGCCAAGGGCGTCGAGGCTCAGACCAAAAAGCTCTTTAAGGTCTGTACGCTGCGCCATATTCCCATCTTCACCTTTGTGAACAAGCTCGACCACGAGGCTCGCGACCCCTTTGAGCTCATGGAAGAGATCGAGAACGTCCTGGGCATCAATACGTATCCCATGAACTGGCCGATTGGCAGCGGACGCAACTTCCGCGGCGTGTTCGACCGTCAGACCCGTCGCGTCATCGCCTTTGAGGGCGACGGCCACGCCAACGCCACCAAGAAGGTCGCCGAGGTCGAGGCCGAGCTGGGCGATCCGGCCATGGATGAGCTTATTGGCGAGGAGAACCACAAGAACCTGATGGACGACATCGAGCTGCTCGATGGCGCCGGCGACGAGCTCGACCTGGATGCCGTGGCCTGCGGCAAGCTGAGCCCGGCGTTCTTTGGCTCGGCGCTCACCAACTTTGGTGTGGAGCCCTTCCTTAAGGAATTCCTGCGCCTTGCCCCGACGCCGCGCGCCTACACCGATACGCTCACCAGCGAGCCGGTCGCGCCCGCCGAGAACGACTTTAGCGGCTTTGTGTTTAAGATCCAGGCCAACATGGACAAGAACCACCGCGACCGCATTGCCTTTGTGCGCATTTGCTCGGGTAAGTTCGAGCGCGGCATGGATGCCTTCCATATGCAGGGCAACCGCAAGCTCAAGCTGGCTACGGGTACCTCGATGATGGCCGACGACCGCGCCATCGTGGACGAGGCCTATGCGGGCGATATCGTGGGTCTGTTCGACCCGGGTATCTTTAGCATCGGCGACACCGTGTGCTCCGGTAAGCGCCACGTGCAGTATCCGCAGATCCCGACGTTCGCCCCCGAGATGTTCGCTCGCATTACGCAGGTCGACACGCTCAAGCGCAAGCAGTTTGTGAAGGGCATGGAGGAGCTTGCCCAGGAGGGTGCCATCCAGATCTTCCGCGAGCTGGGTGCCGGCATGGAGAGCGTCATCGTGGGCGTGGTCGGCGTGCTGCAGTTTGAGGTGCTCGAGCGCCGTCTTAAGGCCGAGTACCGTGTTGAGGTTCGTCGCCAGCCGCTGCCCTATACGGACATCCGCTGGATCCAGAACGACCCCGATACCATCGATATCCCGGCCCTTTCGCTCACGCGCGATACGCTGCGCGTCGAGGACATGCGCGGCGGCAAGCTGCTGCTGTTCACGAGCCCGTGGAATGTTGACTGGGCGACCGATCATAACCCCGACCTCATCCTGTCGGAGTTTGGCAACGTAGCCTTTTAGCGCATTGGCGCGGTGGCCCTGCGGGGCTGCCGCGCCGTTTGCTTGCCTGATGCCGCGTGAGCGGCTATCATACCCACCGTCGTCTCAAGACCGGGGCGTCCGAGCAGTTCGGGTCCGATATCCTGCTCGTTAAACCTAAAACCAAAGGAGTACATAATGATCAAGAAGGTCATGGAGGACTACAAGGTCCTGTTGCGGAGCATTCCCGCGGCAACGGTTTCGCTGTTTTTCGTGAGCGTCATCATGATGAACCTGCTGGCCAACAAAGAGCTTATCAGCCTGCCGTATCTGGCGCTCGACTGCGGCTTTGTGGTGAGCTGGGTCTCGTTTTTGTGCCAGGACATGATCTGCAAGCGCTTTGGCGCCAAGGCATCCATCAAAATCTCTATCCTCGCGTTGGCGGTCAACCTAGCCGTAAGCCTGTGCTTTTGGCTGTGCTCGCTCACGCCCGGCATGTGGGGCGCCTACTACGACACGGGTATGATCGAGGTCAACACCGCCCTTAACGCCACCATCGGCGGCACCTGGTACGTGGTGCTGGGCTCTTCGCTGGCAATGCTCGTTTCTGCCGTGGTTAACTCCACGCTCAACCAGTCGCTCGGCCGTATGCTCAAAAAGAATAACTTTGCGAGCTTTGCCTTCCGCTCCTATGTGTCTACGGGCGTTGGCCAGTTTATCGACAACCTGGTCTTTGCCATTGTGGTGAGCCACACGTTCTTTGGTTGGACCTGGGTACAGGTCCTTATGTGCTCGCTGACCGGCGCTGTTGCCGAGCTGCTGTGCGAGGTCTTCCTGAGCCCCGTGGGCTACAAGGTCGTGCGTGGCTGGGAGCGTGAGAATGTGGGCGCCGAGTACCTCGAGCGCCACGCAACCGCCTAAGGAGTAAGTATGCGGGTTTTGATCACGGGTGCTTCGGGTGGTATTGGAGCTGCGTGCGTGCAGCGCTTTTTGGACGAGGGCCACGAGGTCGTGGGCTTTGATCTGCTGCCGGCGGCGGTCGAGCACGAGCGCTATCGCCATCTGATCGTCGATGTCCGCGAGCCGGACTCGTTTCCAGACGATCTTGAACCCCAGGTAATCGTGAACGTTGCCGGTACACAGGATTCGGCCGACGATATTGCCGCCAATCTGCGTGGCACCATCAACGTGACCGAGCACTACGCCTTTGTGGGGGAGGGGCTTGCCGCCAAGCCGGCGCCGGCTATCAAATCCGTGGTCAATGTGGGGTCGGCGAGCGGGCATACGGGATCGGAGTTTCCCGCCTATGCTGCCAGCAAGGGCGGCATTATCGCCTATACCAAGAACCTTGCAAACCGCTTGGCGCCGCAGGCTATCGCCAACAGTGTGGACCCGGGCGGCGTGATCACGCCGCTCAACCGTTGCGTGATGGAAGACGGGCGCCTGTGGAACCAGATTATGGAGCTCACACCGCTTAAGCGCTGGGCTACTGCCCAAGAGATCGCCGAGTGGATCTACTTTGTGGGCGTGACCAACCGGTTTATGACCGGGCAGAGCCTGCTGATCGATGGCGGCGAGGCCGGCCGCACCCAGTTTATCTGGCCCGAGTAACAAAACGCGCTCGATGGCAATTGCCGTCGAGCGCGTTTTTTGCACCATTAATTGCTCACTTTAGCGGCGCACCATCTCTGTAACGTGCCTTTGAGCTGGTAGAATGAACTCCAAAACTAAAAGGGGGCATATTGGGGCTGTTCGGTTCACACGAGAAGCGCGACGCGGACCGAGCGCGTCGACTGTTTGAAGAGGCGCTTGCGCAGCAAGGGCCCAACGTTGCTCTGGTCTTGCGCGCCAACGACTGCCTTCCGCTCTATATCACCCCAAATTTCGAACGCGTATTTGGCGTGTCGTCCGAGCGTATCGGCGACGACATCGAGACACTATACCGCTTTATCCCCAATAGCGACCGCGTTCGCATGCAGCGACAGGTGAGGGACTGGGACCATGTGACCCCGCTGAACCTCCTGTGCTCCTACCATGCGCCCCATGGAGCAAAATCGCAGCTCAGCATAAGGTTTACGATTTCGCTCATACAGAACGGCACCCAGTACCTGGTTTCTGCAGTCGATGTAACGGCCGAAAACGAGCGCATCGCCAAGGCGGAGGCCGAGCGCGATCGCGCCGTCGAGACCGCCAACGCGCGCACGGACTATATGAACCAGATGAGCCACGAGATCCGCACGCCGCTCAATGGCATCGAGGGCATGATTTCGCTTGCTCGCGAGCACCATGCGGATGAGTCTCGCCTGATGGATGACTTGTCTCGCGCCTCGCAGCTTTCGGCCTATTTGCTTTCGCTTATCAACGACATGCTTGACATGAGCCGCCTCAACAGCGGGCGCGTGCGCATTGACGATGCACCGTTTGATTTGCGTCTGTTTGCCGACGAGATTGAGCGCATGTTTAGCTCGCAGGCAGCCGACAAAGGGCTTGCGTACTCGGTCAATCTCGAGGACTGCGAAAACGTTTTTGTCGTGGGCGACCGCATGCGCCTGTCGCAGATCGTCATCAACTTTATCTCCAACGCAGTCAAGTTTACCGAGCAGGGCGGCAGCGTTACCGTAACCCTGCGCGAGATGTACCAGACAGACGGCGGCGTGAGCTATATGCTGCGCGTGCGCGACACAGGCAAGGGCATGGATCCGCGCTACGTCAGCAAGATCTTTAAGCCGTTTGAGCAGGAGGACCGCACCATTGCGCGCCGCTACGGCGGAACGGGCTTGGGTATGGCCATCACGAGCGCGCTCGTCGACCTGATGGGCGGCGAGATCGTCGTCGATACCGAGCCTGGACGCGGTTCGACGTTTTCGGCCTACATCCCGCTGCGACTTGCCACGCCGGAGCAGGTCCAGGAGCTCAAGATTAAAGAGCAGACGCTCGAGACGGCGTCCGATTCCATGGGGTCGTCGTTTACCTACCAGTTTGAGGGCAAGCGATTCCTGCTGGCCGAGGATAACGAAATCAATGCCATGATTGTGATTGAGCTGCTGGCAAGACGAGGCGCGGCGGTCGATCGTGCCGAGAACGGTCAGGCGGTCGTCGAGCGATTCCGGAGCATGCCCGTGGGCACGTACGATGCGATCCTCATGGATATTCAGATGCCCGTGCTCAACGGTTGGGAAGCGGCGGAGCGGATTCGAGGGCTCGATCGTGAGGACGCCGGCGCCATTCCCATCATTGCGCTTTCTGCCAATGACTACACAGAGGACGTTGAGCGCTCGCGCAGTGTGGGCATGAACGGACATGTGGGCAAGCCCATCGATCTGAACGTTTTGAAAGCACAGCTGGCGGCCGCGACGGCCGAGGCAGCTTACCGAGGAAATGAGTAACCGTGATTGTCGAACAGTCCAACAGCATCATCAACGAAGTGAGCCGCGCCCTGCTGGGCAAGCGCGATGTGATCGAGAAAGCTCTCATGGCCATCTATGCCGGCGGCCATATCCTGCTGGAGGATGTGCCCGGCACCGGTAAGACGACACTGGCCCTGGCGCTTTCGCGCGCGCTGGGCCTGGACTTTAAGCGCGTGCAGTTTACGCCCGATACGCTGCCCTCGGACATTACGGGCTTTACGATGTTCGACCGCGATGCCGGCGTGTTCCGTTTTGTGTGGGGTGCGGTCAACTGCAACATGCTACTGGGCGACGAGATCAACCGTACCAGCGCAAAGACGCAGTCGGCCCTGCTCGAGGTTATGGAAGAGCGCGCGGTGACAATCGATGGGCAGACGCATCAGGTCCCGCGTCCCTTCGTGTGCATCGCAACCGAGAACCCGGTGGGCTCGGCAGGTACTCAGCCGCTGCCCGATAGCCAGCTCGACCGCTTTATGGTTCGCCTGTCCGTTGGCTATCCGTCGCGCCAGGACCAGATCGATATCCTCAAGGCCCGTCGCTATGCCAACCCGC
>CAUDCB010000105.1 GCA_958447915.1 uncultured Collinsella sp.
TGATAAAATCAGTATCAGAGAGGAGAAACTATTTTGAACCAGGAACAGACGAATAGAACCGCAAGCAGGACTGTTATATCTGCGGCAGCTACAAGAAGCGTACCCGTGACTGTACGGCACACTTTATCCGCACCGACCTTTTGACGGCGGGCGTGCTTTCCAATCTCCGGCAAGTGACGGAATACGCCGCCAGGCATGAGAGCCGCTTTGTAAAGCTGCTCATCCAGCAGAACGAAATCGGCGGCAAGAGAAAGACCGCCGCAGCCACGAAGCAGCTTGAACAGGCCCAGACACGCATTGCCGAAGTGAACCGCATTATCAAGCGGCTGTATGAGGACAATGTAAGCGGCAAAATCAGCGACGAGCGTTTCATGGAGCTGTCGGCGGACTATGAGCAGGAGCAGCGGGAACTGAAAGACCGGGCTGCCGCTTTGCAGGAGGAACTTTCCAAGTCGCAGGCCGCCACCGTCAACGCCGAGAAATTCATGGGGATTGTGAGAAAGCACCTTGCTTTTGAAGAATTGACCCCCACCCTCTTGCGGGAAATGATTGAGAAAATCGTCGTGCATGAGTGCAGCTATGACGAGAACGGCACCCGCAGGCAGGACATTGAGATTTATTACAGCTTTGTCGGCAAGATAGACTTGCCGGAAGCCTAACGCCTGACCTATCCGACACAGCCCTAAGTGCCGGATAGGAACGGCAAAATTTTTTACACTTCTATTACTTCTTTATCGCACATTAGCAGATTCGCAAGGGTTATCAGGCGCTGAAGTAGTTTCGTCGGTTTCGGTCCATCGAAATAGCCCTTTCCGTCAAATAGAGATACGAGCTCCTTGGCGCCTTCCTGGCTGTGACCCACTTCTTTGTAAAACATGATTGAAGTTGGAGCCATTCCATCATATTTGAGCTCTGTTAGGAAACGCTTGATGCAAGGGACGCTGTCGCCGTTTGGGCCAAACCAAATGCGGTTATCCTGGAGTCTCTCGCGAAACGCGTTTCGCGAGAGCCTCCAGCAGCGTCCTGCTGGAGGCTCTACAACACGCCCCGAGGGCGTTGTGATTGGATAGTCGGAATCTGGGCTGTAAGTCTTTACACTGAGGTCGCTTGGCTTCCAAACGCCTCGAGGGTCGTTGTCTGGATTCTTGTAGCGGGCGTTTGCCTCGTCTGTTCTCGGCAGGCGTCCAATCACAAAGCGCTCAATGGATTTGGCGTATACGAGAACATAATCATGGCTATTTGAAACGTATTTGGCGTCATTCTTGGGCGAGTAAGCTCGTTCCCAGATTAGCTGAGAAACGAAATTTGCCTCTCCGAACACCTCGTCACAGAGGATGCGCAAATTGCGGTCTTCGTTATCGTCAATCGAAATGAAAATGACGCCATCGTCGGTTAGGAGCTCTCGAGCCAGTCTCAACCTAGGGTACATCATCGAGCACCAGTCGCTATGGTAGCGGCCACTTGTGTCGGCGTTGGACTGGCCGGCGAGTCCCGCCTGCTCCTTATAGTTATCGACAGAGTTGCCGAAATTGTCCTTGTAGACAAAGTCGTGACCCGTGTTGTAGGGTGGGTCGATGTAGATCATCTTGACCTTGCCGTGGTAGCCGCGCTGTAGGAGCTTCAGCACCTCGAGATTGTCGCCTTCGATATAAATGTTGTCCGAGTCGAAGGACCCATCCTCTCCATCGCGGCTGCGGCTTTTCTCGATACGGGGACGCAAAGTAGCAGTGCTGGACATCTGCGACTGGCGGATGGCATCGGCCTTGCCGGGCCACGTGAACGCATAGCGCTCCAGGCCCTCGTCTACCTCGTCGCCAAGCTCCAGCCGCAGTTTGTCGAAGTCGATTCCGCTCTCGGAGAACACTTCGGGCATCAGCTCCTTGAGCTTATTCAGGCGGTCGTCAATAAGACTCTCCGATTCAAGAGTCATCTTTTCTATCTCGCCCATGAGGTCTCCTCCTAGGAAAGTTGAGATTTGATTAGTTGAACTATGTAGGGCATGGCGGCAATAAAAACGTCGGTGCCCTTGCCGGCAAGCCAGCTCAGGAGTTTGTCAAGCTTGCTGCCCCGTTTGCTTTTATCTTTTGTGTTGAGATCGCCCATCATCCCTTTGAGCAGCGTCTTCTCGTCATCGGAAAGCGTTGTCTCTGGCAATTTGTCAATCTGTTCAAAGGTTGCCTCTAACGTGACCTGTACGTTGCTCGTGGCGGATGCCGTGAGGCTGACGCTAGCGCCCTGCGCTTCGGCGATTTTCAGCTTACGGAGCTCCTCATCACGGAAATGCTTCAGTTTGTCGATACGTAGTTGCGTCTGTTCATCGTTGAAATCATTGCGATTGGAAGACCCATAGGAATAGGAGGCTAGTCCGTCCGTGTAGGAGTCGTAGCCCCTCGCGTTTGCGTAGACGTAGTCGATTGAGTCGTATACGGCTTTGAGCTCGTCGTCTTTCACGCCCTCTTCAAGAGCTTGCTCCAGTCTCCTGATATGCTGCGTTATAGTTGCGCAGAATGCGGCACCGAACGCTTTGTCGTCTGAGTCTTCCCGCTTTAGGCGCAGCTTCTGGAGAATCATCCCTAGGTCGCTTTTCGAGTAGCGAAATGAGCTTGAGGAATTGATATATTTTAAAGCCTCGGGGTTAGTGTAGTCGAGGTCGAAGACCTGCATGATTTCACGGCAGAGCGCATCAACATCCTCATCTGCAGCATCACTCAAAAGGCGCGCCGCTCGCAAAATATACTCATCTAGAACGGCCATTGCAGATCTCCTTTATCTCATCGGCGACCGCCCTCAGGCGTCGCTCCTCTTCCTTCATTTCCATCCTCAGCTTCGCGGACTCGTTGAGCGTTATGTCCTTCGACCGCCGCTGCTCCTTCAGCCGCTTGACGGAGGCTCCCATCTCATCGTAGCGCGACGTGAGGGCGATCAGCTTTTCCCGGTCTCGAGCGGGGCATACGGGGTAGAACCCCAGGCCGCCAATCGCGCGGGACAGCGCTACGGTGCGCGACAGGTCGACCAGGTACTCCCAGAGGTCGCCCTGCGAGAGCCGCCCGAATGCCAGCGCGCCTAGGAAGTCCGCGTATTCTGAACGGCCAGGATCGAACGCGCCCGTCGACTCGACTCGGTCGACGACCGTCGCGCCCTGCTCGGCCTGGCTCCTCCGCGTGAGGGCGACCGATATGCACGCGCAGCCGCCCGCCTCGACCAGGAGCACCGTCGGGTTCGGGAAGCACTTGTGCACGAGCTCCGCCACCTCGGCCACCGCCATGGTCCCGGCTGTCATCTCGCAACGGAGGAAGACGACGCTCTGCACGTTGCGCTCGTCGTCCTCGTACGGCGGGATGCGCGTCGTGGACTTCTGGACCGTGGCGAAGTGCTCGAGGCGCGCGACCTTGTCGAGCCTCTTCTGCTCGGTCTTGGTGAGCATGGCCTGCTTGACGAGCACCGTCTTGGGAATGCGGCGGCATCCCGCGAGCGCCGCTTCGGGCAGGCGCAGGATTCCGTTCCAGTCGATGCCGCTCATCGCAGCACCGCGAAACATACCAACGAGTAGTCGTTGAAGCCCATGACGGTGCCGCTGCCGACCTCTCCCAGGCTGAACAGGCTCTCGATGCCTTTGTCCTGCTGCGTTCCGGTGATGGCCGCAACGACATCGTCAAGCAGGTCGGTGTAGGCGTCCATCCTCGTCCCGTCGCGGGTCTCGCGGTTGAACTCGCGGCACAGCTTAGCGATGGGCTCGGGATGCCCAGAGCAGACGGCGCGCATGATGTCGAGCGCCGGCTTGGGCTGGGTGTGCTTCGTCATGACCTCGCCGTCGGCCGACACGTACACCACGTAGTACGGGAAGACAGGGTTCGTGTCCCTGGGATCGTTGCCCTCGTCGTTCTGCTTGAGGCAGAAGACCACGCCTGGCTTCACGTCGCTGCGAAGCTCGTCGGGGATGGGGGCCACGGCGTGCAGTCCCGCCGGCGAGTTCTCCAACGCGCCGGGATGCTCCTTGGCGTAGCGCTGGAGCTCCACGCGGAAGTCGTCGAAGGCGAAATCCGTGATCGAGATGCCGCCCGAGATGTCCTCGAGGTCGAGCACCTCGCTCTTGAGCTGCTGGAGCTGCCGGCGACGGTACTTGAGGTCGTTCATCTCTCCATTGCCCTTGGCCTCCAGCACGTTCTCCTCGCCGGTTGCCGACGCGTCGAGCAGCGCCATGCGCCCCTTCACGCGGCCCTCGAGCTGGATGTACTCGTCGAGCGCGATGTCCGGCCAGAAGTTGACCAGCTGGATCTGGGAGTTCTTCGATCCCAGGCGGTCGATGCGGCCGAAGCGCTGGATGATACGCACGGGGTTCCAGTGGATGTCGTAGTTCACCAGGCAGTCGCAGTCCTGCAGGTTCTGGCCCTCGGAGATGCAGTCCGTCGCGAAGACGACGTCGATCTCGCCGAGCTCCCGCTGGCTCTCCGGCAGCTCCTTTGAGACGGGAGAGAACCTCGCGAGGATGTTCTCGAAGGTGGTCCTGGGAAGCTTCAGCGAGTAGGTCCGGTTGGAGCTGCCCGCCACCTCGGCGCACTCGATTCCGAGCTCGCGCTTCAGCCAGGGCGCCAGCTGCTCGAAAAGGTACGCCGTCGTGTCGGCGAACGCGCTGAACACCAGCACCTTGCGGTTGCCGGGGTTGTACGGCTCGCTGACCTTGCCCGCGATGAAGTCGCGCAGCTTCACGAGCTTGGCGTCGCGCTCGGGCGTCACCGCGTCGGCATAGGTTAGCAGGGCCCGGAGCACCTGGATGTCGAAGTCGAGGTCCTGGCCCAGGCGCAGGGCGTCGACGTCTCGCAGGTCGACTCGCACCTTGCCGCCGGCCTCGAACTCCTCGGCATCGTCGTCGTCGAACCCGTCCTCGAGGCCCTCGGTGCCGTAGGCGACCCCCGACGCGTCGGCGTCGAGCCTCGCGCGCAGGTCGACGCAGCCGTCGAGGATTCGTCGCAGCGTGATGCGGAAGCTGTTCACGGAGGACTCCATGCGCTTGAGGACGTTGACGCGCATGAGGTTGGCCACCGCCGTCGTGCGGTGGACCTGGCTCTCGAAGTCCTTGCCCCACGTGTCCCCGTAGCGGTCCTCGTACTTGCGGCGCTGGTCGGCGCGCACGTAGGAGAGCACCTGGTACTGGGCGAACGTGAGCTGGGCGATCATGTCGTTGAGCACGGCAATCGGCGGCAGCTCGCCTTCTAGGTCAATGGGCGTCTGAAACGACAGGGGCGGCCGGCGCGCCGGGAAGGTACCGCTCGCGGCGCCGTAGTACTTCGTGATGTGCTTGCGGCTGCGCGCGATGGTCAGCACGTCGAGCAGCTTGAAGTAGTCGGCGTTCACCGCGTTCACGAAGCTCTCGGTCGTGCGCTCGGAGTCGGAGAGCTTGCTCCACTCGTTGAACCTCTGCTGGGCGACGCGCGTCACGTGGGTGATCGACGGGATGCCATCGGTATCGGCGAGGTACGCGTCGTCTCCCTCGGTGATGAGCTCGATCTGGTTTCGCAGGTCGAGCAGGCGGTTGTTCACCGGGGTGGCAGAGAGCATGAGCACCTTCGTGCGCTGGCCCGACTTGATGACGTCCTCGATGAGGCGCGTGTAGCGGTCGGTCTTGTCCGCGTCGGTGCTCTTGTTCCTGAAGTTGTGGCTCTCGTCGATGACGAGGAGGTCGAAGTGGCCCCAGCGCAGGTGCTCGAGGTCCACCTCGCCGCTCATGCCGTGGTAGCGCGACAGGTCGGTGTGGTTGAGCACCGTGTAGCTGAAGCGGTCGTCGGCCAGCGGGTTGCGGTCGTCGTTGTCCTGCGTCCACAGGGTCCAGTTGTCCCGCAGGCGCTTCGGGCACAGCACGAGGATGCGGTCGTTGCGCTCCTGGTAGTACTTCATGACGGCGAGCGCCTCGTAGGTCTTGCCCAGGCCCACCGAGTCGGCGATGATGCAGCCCTTGTACTTCTCCAGCTTGTGGATGGCGCCCATGACGGCGTCCTTCTGGAAGTCGTAGAGCTTGCTCCAGACCACGGACTCCTCGAACTTGAGGCCGGGGCGGATGCCGTTGTCCTCGTCGTCCTCCATGAAGTCGCGGAACAGGTGGTACAGGGTCAGGAAATAGATGAACTCGGGCGGGTTCTCGCGGTAGAGCGTCTCGACCTGGGCGGCCACCTGCGCGGTGACCTCCTCGACCATGGCAGGGTTGTCCCAGACCGACTCGAACATCATCTTGAGGCCGACGGCCTCGGTCGCGTTCTCGAAATGGCTCACGCAGGTCACGGTTCCCGGACGGCGCTCGTAGCCGAGGCCCTCCTGCGTGAAGTTCGCGGCGGCGCCCATGAAGGCGTGGTCGTCGCCGGATGGGTTCTCCACCACGTAGGTGCCGCCCGGCTGAATGGCGCCGGACGTCTTGGCGGACTTGAAGACGCCCTTCTCGCGGATCCACTCGGCGCATTCGCGGGCGAGCGCGCGTTGGTTTAGGTTGTTGCGCAGCGTGAGCTCGAGCCCCGAGCCGCCGACGCCGA
This sequence comes from uncultured Collinsella sp., assembly GCA_958447915.1. Classification (GTDB taxonomy): domain Bacteria; phylum Actinomycetota; class Coriobacteriia; order Coriobacteriales; family Coriobacteriaceae; genus Collinsella. The sequence continues at coordinate 6,519 of CAUDCB010000105.1, forward strand.
CCTCGCGTGCGCGGCGGGCTACCTCGAACTCGCGCGGCTCCTTCGAGTCGGCCATTCGCTTGATGAAGGTGGGCTCGCTGAACAGGAAGCGCACCTCGTCGACCTTGGAGAGCTCCTCTTTGAGCTCCCCGTAGGCGAACACGGTGAAATACGAGCTGATTATCGACAACTTCGCGCCGTCGTCGATGGATTCGCCGAGGGCGTCTCCCAGGCGCTCCGCGCCGACGTTGCTTAGCGACTTCACGCCTCTATACCCCCTTTTTCGCGAGCTCTTCGATCATGCAGGTGCGCACGAAGGCGGAGAAGCTCATGCCCCGCAGGGCCGCCTC
>CAUDCB010000106.1 GCA_958447915.1 uncultured Collinsella sp.
GCAACGCTGAAATCAATCTGCTTTGCGAAGTTGCTGCCCAAGAGCGCTATATCGGCGAGGTCGGGCTCGACTTTTCCGCTCGTTTTGCCGGAAGCGAGCCGCTACAAGCACAGGCATTTGACCGGCTCTGCGATGCACTCGCGCAGCACCCTCTTGCCGGGCGCGTGATATCAATTCACGCTGTTCGTTCGGCAGGAACCGTACTGAACGTCCTCGAATCGCATGGACCACTCATCCCAAACTCCGACTCCCCCGTTATCATCTTCCACTGGTTTAGCGGTACTTCGGACGAACTCGCCCGCGCGCGTAATGCGGGCTGTTATTTTTCCGTCAACGAACGCATGCTCGCGTCCAAACGAGGACGCGAATACGCACGACAGATTCCACTCGACCGTCTACTGCTCGAGACCGATGCGCCGGCCGAGCCAAACACAGAAACAAGCGCGCAGTCGCTCATCAAATCGCTCGCAAGGACCTCGATGCGCATTGCCTCACTCAAAAACTGTGACGCAAAGCGCATCGAGTCGGTAGTTTTAGCAAATGCGCACTCTGTTTTTGACCTTCGCTAACCACTGTGGGCAAAAATGCCAAGGGACATGCGAATCGCACAACGCAGTCCCTATTTTGGAAGGCAGTACAATTCGGCAGCATTACACCAATTCGTGCATGAGATCACGGTTGCGTGCATACAATTCGTCAAAGATATGACGACGCGACGCATATAGCTCGTGGGCAGCCATATCGGGCACGATTGTTTGTGCAACGCCAAGGACTTGGGCGAGTTCATCCCATGATGCATAGGCGCCACCTGCGAGAGCTGCCATGATGGCATCACCGAAGCATGCGCCCACCGTAACCTTGGCAACCGAGACCTCGCGCCCGCATACGTCGGCGATAGCCTGCATCCAAACTGGATTCTTGGTTCCACCTCCGACAAGCATAATGCGCCCAATTGGCAGTCCATGCTCTCGCTCGATAATGTCGACATGGGATGCAACGGTATACGCGACGCCTTCCAAGGCGGCGCGAACCATATGGGCTCGCGTATGCCTTCCGGTCAGGCCAAAGAAGACGCCACGTGCCTCGGGATCGTTGAGCGGAGTACGCTCCCCCGCAAAGTACGGCAGGCACAGGAGCCCATCGGCACCCGGCGCCACATCGGCGGCATCATGCGCCATGACCGAATATGCATCGGGGCCACCGTGGCCCTCGGCCTCCACGGCGTCGCGATACAGCTCTTGGCGCAGCCACGATGTGAGTGCACCCGCCGTATTGGTCCCCGCACAGATCCCGTAAGTTCCGGGAATGATAAACGTCCCTGGCCACAGGCGGGCATCATCGACCATATGATCAGCTAGGTAGATGAAATACGCCGTGCTCCCCAACTGAACCATCATATCGCCGGGACGAAATACACCCGTCGAAATGGCCTCGGCACCAGAGTCGCCCGTTCCCACTAAGACAGGTGTCCCTGCCGCGAGCCCTGTCGCCTCAGCCGCGCGCTGCGTAATCACCCCGGCAATATCGGTAGCCGACATTACCTCCGTCATCTGGTCAGGCCGGCAGAAACGAGCACATTCCCGAGCATCAACCCTCCAAGTGTAGCGGTCGTATAGGGGAAGAAAATCCTCCGCCAAGTAACGGTCCACCGTAAAACGCCCCGTCAACTTTGCGCATAGAAACGATGATGCCGTCAGGAACTTCGCGGCACGTTCGTGCACCTCGGGCATATTCTCCTTAAACCATAAGATCTTGGGAGCAATATCTGATGAGCAGGGATCGTGCCCGAAAAGTTCGCGTGCGCGACCTGACCCATATTCGGAAAGGAGCTCGTCAATCTGCGGCTTCGAACGTGCATCGACTCCATACAAAATCGCGGGCGCCAGCGCGTTGCACTCGGTATCGACCGGCACACAGTCGCAACCCAATGCGGAAAGGCCCACGCATCCGATCTGCGCCGCGTTAACCCCCGATCGCATCACCAGCTCGCGCGACAAGCGGCAAAAATCGCCCCACCAAACTGCCTCAGCATCATGCTGGTACCATCCATCACACGGGTTGTCCGTCTCATGTCCACAAGAGGCTTGGCAAACGATGTTGCATCGATCATCGATTAAAACGCCTTTAGAGGCGCTTGTCCCAATATCAATACCCAGATAGAGCGCCATAGGTGCCTACTCCCCTCGCGCCGTACGAGCGGCAGCCATAAAACGAACCACCCGCTCAACATCAACCGGGGCATCCAGCTTTCCGTCGCGCTTTAAGCACGTGCCGACAAACGCGCCATCGTAGTGAGCAAATACGTCAGCCACGGTATTTTCGCGACAACCGGTGCCACATACCACGGGCACTTCGCCAACACGCTCGCGGACCTCGTCGGCAAGCTCGCCCGAAGCGCCACGACCGGCAGCCGAACCGCCGATGACTATCGCATCCGGTAGGCAATTAAAGAGAAGTGAATCGGCAATGTCCGCGGTCGTGCGGTCGTTGAGATAAACCTCGCCCTCGCTCGTGATGAAGTGAAAAAGCTTGAGGTCGTCCAAGCGCAGCGCCGCCTTGCGACGCATGGTGTGAGCGAAATCTCGGTTAATCAGCCCGAGATCACCGGCCCAGGCACCGCAAAAATTGCAGCGCGTGAACTGCGCGTCGACGGCAGCGCACAGCTCGATTGTGGCATCACCATCGTAAATTGCCTCAGCTCCCCAAGGAGTCGACAGATCATGGGACAGAGCCCCGATTACATAGCCCATCGATGCAAGGGTTGAGGGAGAAACATGCTGCTCATAGGGCATCGAGAGCTCATTGGTAATCAAAATGCCATCGACACCGCCCTGCTGCAACGCCTCGAGATCGCGCTTGGCGGCTTCCACGACCTGCGATACGCTTCCGCCCGGGTAATACAGCGGATCGCCCGGCAGAGGACGCAGGTGCAGCATTCCGATAACCGGCTTTTCGTTCTTGAACATCGAAGTTAGAAACGACATAACGTGCTCCTTCATAGGGTTATTGCAGGGACGTTACTCCCCCAGCACCTCGACGTACACTTTTCGCTTCTGCGGACCGTCAAACTCCGCAAGATAGATGTTCTGGGCACTTCCGCACACGATGTGGCCATCTTGGACGGGAAAGAAGCAACTGTTTCCACAAATCATGCTCTTGATATGCCCACAGGAGTTGTTACCGGTGGCTCCATAGCTCGGCAGGAAGTGTGCATGCGCATAGGGGGCATCGAGTGGGGCGATGCGATCAAGCGTCTCCATAAGATCCGTCTCCACGCAGGGCAGCCCCTCGTTTACCACGATTCCGCAGGTCGTATGCGACAAAATAATCGCCGCCAAGCCATTGGTCACCGAGCTGCGTTCGATGGCAGCGTGCACGTCCTCGGTAATATCGATGAACTGGTCCGGAGCAGTCGATAGATAGCTCAATGTCTCGAGCGTCACCATGTTCACTCATCCCCTTCAAGAAAACGCAGGGCATTACCCCAGTAGAGCCTTTCTCGCGCATCATCGCGCATGGGCACGGTATCGAGCGCCCGCTTGAGTTTGAATGCACGGAAGCGCGGCGTATTGCTGGCGAACATCACTTGGTGCGATAGCGCGCGCTCATACCACAGCGGCCCCATATCGACCGTGAAAAGACGCTGCATCATCTCCTCGGGCGAATCGATGTAAGTGATAGAGGTGTCCGCGTAGCAGTTGGGATACTTGAGCAGCATCGCCACGGTCTCGCGCACCCAGGGCCAGCCAAAATGGGTCAAACTAAAACGCACATTTGGATGCGTTGCGATTGTGTGCTCAAATGCAAGCGGGTTACTGCGCGAGAGCTCTGCGCCCGGCTCCCAAGACATACCGGCATGGAAAACCACCGGCTTGTTATAGCGCTCGCACAGTTCGTAAAGCGGCTCGGCCACAGCATCATCGGGGGCAAAACCCTGCTTTGCAGGATGCAGGCAAAGCCCCTTTGCCCCCAACTCGGTAAAGGCGCGCTCCAATTCGTCTGCGGCACCGCTCACCTGCGGGTCTACGCTCGCAAATCCCCACAGACGATCGGGATGTGCGGCAACCAGCATGGCAATCTGGTCATTGGTGCCAAAGTGCCCTCCGCATGCCGTGGTTACATCGAGCGGCATGAGCACGCTCTTCTGCACATCGCAGACGTCCATCTCGACTTGAAGCTCATCCCAATCCATGGGGCCCATATGCCCCATACCAAATTCTCGTGACCAAAAACCGAATCCATCAGGCTCATCACCCGGCGTACAGATCTCGCCGTAGAGCATAGGATGGACCAACATGTCGATAACCATTTCGTACTCCTTTCCAGGCATTTGACCCTAGTACGGCTCAAACGAACCGATCACTCGGGACGACAGCTCAGCGCCCGCCTTCATACACGCCGGAATATCAAGGCCATCGATCACGCCCTTGGTAAACCCGGCGATATACGAGTCGCCGGCACCCACGGTATTAACGACCTTCTCCGCCGGCACGATCCCGCACTCATAGAAGCGCTCACCGTCATAGGCAATGCTTCCCTTCTCGCCAAGCGTGGCAACCGCAACGCGCGGCCCCAATTCCTGCGCGTGACGTACCCAGTCCCGCAGCTCCGGAGTGTCATCTTCAAACGACATAAATGCGTAGTCAACGTAGGGAAAATGATTCTCGCAGGCATATTCGGGATCCTGGCTGAACACCGAGAAGTCCATAACCACCGTCTTGCCCGCATCATGCCACTCGGGCAGGAGGTCCAAACAATTGCCAAACAGGTCGGTATGAATGATGTCATGCTCTAGGATAAACGCCCGGTCATCTTCATTCGGACGATATGTCTCCATTACGCCATCGATTGCCTCGAGATGCACGCGATCGACGCCGTCTTTCAATGCCATGAGCATCACCGAGGTGTCGCCATCCTCCACCCGCAGATGAGAGATATCAAACCCCTCGGCGGCCAGCGCCTCTCTCATCTTGTCTCCGTACTCGTCCTTGCCGACAACCGACACGGCGGATACCGAAACGCCCATTCGTGCAAGATGGATACCCCAGTCAATGCCATTACCAGTCGGATAGAACACGCCGATGTTTTGATAGACGTCCGCACAGCAAAAACCAGCCGCACACGCTTTAATACCCATGGTCTTCTCCAATGTTCAAAAGGGGACCCACCACATGGCGAGCCCCCTTTTCGCGTTTCGCTTATTGTTTTGCATCGGCTGTCCAAGGCCTCATAGCCAGACCGCCGTACGCTTTCTTAAGCTATTCGACGATTGGTGCTCCGTGGCCCCAAGAACCTTCCATGCCGCACACGGTCGAGGCAAACCCGGCAGCAAAGTCGAGCGCGCGCTCGATGGCCTCGGCGCCACCCTCACCACGCTTGGCGGAATCGAGATAGCACATCAAAAACGAGGTGAGGAACGAGTCGCCCGCCCCCATGGTGTCCTTCATGTCCGTTACCGGTTTAGCCAGCTGGCGGTAATAACGCTCGCCGTCGTAAGCGATGCAGCCCTCGGCGCCCGCCGTAGCCGACACAAAACGCGGACCCAGATCCTTCACCCATGCCAGACGCTCGCGAATCTCGTCCTCACTCGCGGCATCCGCCGCACTAAAGAAAGCAAAATCGACATAGGGCGCAATCTGCTCGTAGTACTCGTCGGTGGAGTCGTCCGAAAAGTCAAAAGAGACCGTGACGCCCGCAGCCTTCAACTTGGGCAGCTCGCGCTCGGTGAAGCAATAGTTGCCCGAATGAACCACATCGAACTGCTTCATGTACGAAAGGTCAAAGCGATCGAGAACATAGCGCGCATCGCCACGGATACCGCCCTCGTTGGAGCCGAGGAAGACACGGTCACCGTCAACGACGGTCACGCGAGCCGCTCCGTTCTCGCCAATCATCTGCTCGCACTTGTCAAGCTCGATACCCTCATCCTCGAGGCTTGTAATGACATGCTCGGCAGCGGCGTCATTGCCAAAAATGCCCATGTATGCAGAGCGTGCGGCACCGCATTTCTTGGCATAAACGGCGAAGTTCACCGCATTGCCGCCGGGATACATGGTGTGGATATGCTCGTAGCGATCGACGACGTTGTCGCCAAATCCGAGCGCGTTAACATTAAATGCCATGGCCTTTGCCCCTTCTAGTACTCGACAACACCCATATAGCGACGGAAATCGGGATCGTGATCAAACACCTTGCCGCGTGCAGCACGCAGCTCGCAGTTCATGGCGTAGAACAGCACCGGGTCCAGATAGGCACGGACGCTCGCCGGCACGGCTTCCATACCGTACTCCTTGGCATCGAGCACCATCAGCGTATCGGTATGCGTCTTAAGGAACGCAAGGGCGCGCTCGTCCATGGCACGGCACTCGCTGGAGCCCATCTGCAGGAAGTAAAAAACGCCATCCTGAGTAGCCTCGAAGGGGCCGTGGAAGTACTCGGCAGAGTGGATGTAGCTGCAGTGCTGCCACTGCATCTCCATAAGAGAGCAGATAGCGAAACCGTAGGTCTGGCTAAAGTTGGGACCGCTGCCCAGAATGTAGAAGAACTCGTGCTCCTGGCAAAGCTTGGCAAAACGATCGCCTAGCTCGGCATTTACCTTCTCACGTGCCGGGGGAAGAATCTTATCCATCTCGGCGATACCGGCATACATATCGGCAAGATCGGCGTAGCCCTCCTGCTGATCGAGCAGCTCGGCCGCAAGCGACAGCGAAATGCCAGCGGGGACCTCGGCCTGCGGCACGCCCTCGCCCCACGGGTAGACCCACGTGGTCCACTTGCCGGAGTCAATCTTGGAT
>CAUDCB010000107.1 GCA_958447915.1 uncultured Collinsella sp.
TGATACGACAGCTCGTGGCGCGTTGAGGACGGCGAGGGTGCTACAGTGAAGCGCAAACAAGAGAAAGGCATCACATGGCATTCGTTTCACTCGCCATCATCGCACTCGTGGCCTTTGCAAGCCCCTTCATCGCCTCGGCGATTCCCGGAAAACCCGTTCCCGAGACGGTCTTTTTGCTCGTGTTTGGTGCGGTGCTGGGACCTCATATGCTCGGCATTATCCATGTGGATGCCGAGGTCTCGCTCGTGTCCGAGCTCGGCCTGGCCTTTTTGTTCCTGCTTGCCGGCTTTGAGATCGATCCCAAGAACATCACGGGCATCGAGGGGCGCTACGGCATGGCGACGTGGGTCGTCACGTTTGGCATCGCCTGGCTTGCCGTGCGCTTTACCCCGTGGTTTTCGGTCAGTCATTTTGATGGCATCGCCGTGACGCTGGCGTTGACCTCGACGGCGCTTGGGGCGCTCATGCCCATCTTGCGCGAGCGGTCGCTTGCCGGGACGCGCGTCGGCGATTCGATTCTTGCCTATGGTACGTGGGGCGAGCTCGGGCCCGTGCTTGCCATGTCGGTGCTGCTGTCTGCTCGCACCGGCATCCAGACGCTCGTGATTCTTGGCCTGTTTGCGGTGGTCTGCGTGCTGTTGGCCGTGGTCCCAAGTCGTTCCAGGCGCGTCGGCAGCCGCTTCTTTGCGTTTGTCGAGGAACGCGCCGACACCACGTCGCAGACTTTCGTGCGCCTGACCGTGCTCATCCTGGTCACGCTCGTGGCGTTCTCAGCTGTCTTTGATCTCGACATCGTGTTGGGTTCTTTTGCCGCCGGCTTTGTCCTGCGCTATATCATCCCCGAGGGCAACCATACGCTCGAGACCAAGCTCGACGGCCTGGCCTACGGTTTTTTGATTCCGGCGTTCTTTACCGTATCGGGCGCAAAGATCGATCTGACGGCCGTGGCGTCGCGCCCGGGTCTGCTCGTGGGCTTTATCGTGGCGTTGTTGATTATTCGTGCCGTGCCCATTCTTATTTCTATGAGCATTTGTCCTGCGACGCGCGATGTGTCGGCGTATGGTCGCATTACCGTGGCCCTGTACTGCACCACGGCGCTGCCGATTATCGTCGCCGTGACGAGCGTCGCTGTCAACGCCGGCGCATTATCACAGGGCGTCGCTTCGGTTATGGTGGCGGCCGGCGCCATCACGGTGTTCCTGATGCCACTGCTCGCGCAGCTCTTCTACCGCGTGGTCGATGCCGCGCCGGTTGCCGCCGTGGCAGAGGTTGCCGAGCATCCATCCGATGCGCTCGACATCCTGCGCGCCCACCACGACCTAGCGAGCCTGCTCGCACGCGAGCACGAGCTGCTGACATCGCATGGCCATGGTCGCGTATTCGAGGGCCTGCCTACGCTCGATACGATTGCCGAGCGTCTTTCCGCCGAGGCAGCGAGCGGCCATATCGATGCCCGTATTGTGGACGCGGCACATCTTCTTGCCGATAAGACCTATGGAGACGAGGTCGACCCGTCCGAGCTGACTCCGCGCGAGCGTCGCCGCCTGGAGCGCGCCAAGCTCGCCGTGCGCGAATACCGCCGCCGCATGCTGGAGCTCTATGCAAGAGAAGAAGCCGAGGACGACGACGGCAAGTAGTCGATACTCTCTCGGGGAAGCCGCGTCCCGCTTTGAAGGCGCGGAACGGGATGTGGTTTCCGAAACGGGGGCCGTTGGGAAACTGTGTCCCGGAATGGGCGCTCAGAGTGGGATGCAGTTTCCGCGAGAGACCCGTTGCGGAAACGGTATCCCAGAATCGGCGCTCAAAACGGGACGCAGTTTCCGCAAGGAGGTCCTGGGGAAAACCGTGCCCCGTTCTGATCCGAAATACTGGGACATAGTTTCCCTTTCATAACAGAAGAAGGCGCGCTGCCTGCAGTTGATGCAGACGACGCGCCTTTTTGGTTGAGCTATGTTGAGGCTTGAAGCCGAAGCTCGTGGCTCCTTAGGAGCGGGCGGCTCCGTCGACGGGGAGCACGGCGCCCGTGATGTAGGAGGACATGTCGCTCGCCAGGAAAACAAAGGCGTTGGCGACATCCTCGGGCTCGCCCATGCGACCCAGCGGAATGGTGGCGACGATGGGCTTAATAACCTCTTCGGGCAGGTTGGCGACCATATCGGTTTTGGTTACGCCGGGTGCGACGGCATTGACGCGAATACCCATGGGGGCGAGCTCGCGCGAGAGCGACTGGACCATGCCGTTGACGGCAAACTTGGACGTGGGGTAACCGACGCCGGAGGGCTGGCCATACTTGGCGACCATCGAGCTTGTGGTGGTGATGGTGCCGCCGTGGCCGGCCTCGGTCATGATCTTGGCGGCAGCCTGGTGACCATTAAAGACGGCGACGACATTGAGGTCCATGACCTTTGCAAACTCTTCTGCCGTGTAATCCAAAAGGGGCGAGCGCTGGGAGATGCCAGCGTTGTTGACGACCGTGTCCAAGCCGCCCATGTCGGCTGCGGCCTGGGTAAAGGCCTCGGTTACGGCTTCGAGCGAGGTGAGGTCACAGGAGCGGCCCCAGACCTTGGCGTCGGGATAGGCGGCTGCCAGCTTCTCAACGGCCGCGTCGGCAGTCTCCTGGCGCGAGCCAAAGACGGTGACGGCAGCGCCTTCTTCGATAAAACGGCAGGCGATGGCATAGCCGATTCCGCGCGTGCCTCCGGTGATGATTGCTTTCTTGCCCTCGAGCAACATGGTGCTTCCTCTCTACGTGGGGCGGCCATACGCAACACAGCATAGCGGCAGCCAAAATCGGCTCCGGCTGCATGTCGGCGAACGGTACCCCCGCCTGGCAGCGAGCGGTCAGGTCGTTCAAACGCAGATTGCGCCAATACACCCCACGTGCACAAGCAAAGGGGCTCCCGTCCCCTGCCGGACGAGAGCCCCTCACACATATAGGTCGTAGAGCGAAAATCGAATTAGTTGGCCATGACGCCTTCGGTCCAAGCCTCGACGTCCTCGATGCGCAGGACGTTGGCGACCTCGGCCACGCAGTCGACGCTGGCAAGCTCGGCGGCGGCAGCTTGGACGTCTTTCTCGAGCGCGCGATGCGTCAGGAAGATGACCGAGCAGGCATCGCTGACGCCCGACTTGCCGTCCTCGACCTGGTTGATGAGCGAGATCGAGATGTTGTGCTTGGCAAAGATGTCGACCGTCTCGGACAGGGCGCCCACGCGGTCGGCGACCTTCAGGCGCACATAGTACTTGGTCTGGAGCTCGTCCATGGGCTTAAAGGCGAGGTTGTGGCCATAGGGCTCAATCTCGGGCAGCGGAGCCACGCCGCGGCTGATTTGCTCGGAGAGCGACAGGATGTCGCCCACGACGGCACTCGCGGTGGGGAAGGAGCCTGCGCCCGCGCCGTAGAACATGGTCTCGCCTACGGCGTCGCCTACCACGTAGACAGCGTTCATGGCGCCGTTGACCTTGGCGAGCATATGGTCTGCCGGGATGAGCGTGGGATGCACGCGGACGTCGACGCCGGCGTCGGTGTTGCGGGCGATGCCCAGCAGCTTAATGGTGTAGCCGAGCTCGCGGGCCTGGGCGATGTCCTCGGCGCCGATGGTACGGATACCCTGCTGGTACACATCGTCGGTGGTCACGCGGGTGCCAAAGCCGATGGAGGCGAGGATCGCCGTCTTGCTGGCGGCGTCGAAGCCGTCGACGTCGGCGGACGGGTCGGCCTCGGCATAGCCCTTGGCCTGCGCGTCGGCGAGCACGTCGGCGTAATCGGCGCCCTCGGCGTCCATGCGCGACAGGATGTAGTTGGTGGTGCCGTTGAGGATGCCGGCGATGGTCAGGATCTTGTTGCCCACCAGGTCGTGCTCGAGCGTGCTCACGATGGGGATGCCGCCGCCGCAGCTGGCCTCGCACTTAATCTGCACGCCGCACGCGCGCGCCTTCTCGGCGAGCGTCTCGACGTGACGGCCCAGCAGGGCCTTGTTGGCAGAGACGACGTGCTTGCCGTGCTCAAAGGCGGTGGTGAAGATCTCGGTTGCGGGGTGCTCGCCGCCGATGAGCTCGACGACGATGTCAACGGCGGGGTCGGTGACGACGTCGTGCCAGTCACTCGTAAAGGCCTCGCGCTCAATGCCTGCCGCCTCGGCCTGCTCCCAAGCAAGCGCGCAGGCGCGGGTCAGCTTAAGGTCGATGCCGTAGGCGGCCAGGTACTCATCGTGGTGGCTCTTAATCAGACGGGCCACGCCGCCGCCGACGGTTCCCAGACCGATGAGGCCGACGTTCACGGTGCGCAGGGGTTCGCTCATAGATAGCTCCTTCGTGCATCTTATAGATTGATTGGTCAAGTAATGTTGAGTGCATTCTAGCGTGAACCGAGGGCGCGTGCTCGCCAGGCAACAGGAGTCGCACAAAACGGCACCCCCGAAACGCTGCGGAAACATTGGAAACACGCTCGCTACAAACGGAACTCCGTAACAAACTGTCAACGTTTGCGCCATAAGGTTTGCCCTGTGCGACTGGGGCATGCAGGCACTCGTCGGCCTCGTCGCGACTGGTGCCGCCGTCGCTGCCTAGGTGCGCACAAAACGCGACCGGTGAGGCTGTTTTAATCAGGGTAGGGACGCTTGTAACAGAACGGAAACAATACTTTCACACAATAAAGTGGCTAAACTGCATAAACCGACAGAAATACGCATGAATATGGATAAATGGACAAAACAAAAGAAAAGTTGAAATAATCGCCACTTTTCTCAACTAAAGCGTCTACTATTTTGCGAACGCCGAACACGGCGAAGGATGGCCTGTCGGGTAACCGAAACCCGACGAGATTTGAGAGGAGAGCCGCATGTCGAGCCTCACCGGTAAGTCATTGAACCCTGTTATGAATCGCAGGAGCGTTATCGCGAGCGCAGCAGGTCTGGGGGCGATGTCCATTCTAGCTGGCTGCTCCTCCAACGGCGGCGACAGCGGTTCCGCTTCGGGCGACGCTTCGTTTAAGATCGGCACCATCGGCCCGCTGACCGGCGCCAACGCGTCCTACGGCAAGTCTGTTACCCAGGGCGTCGAGCTTGGCTGCAAGGACTTCTCCACCAAGGAGCTGCCGCTTGCCAGCAAGGCCGAGGATGACCAGGCCGATGGCGAGAAGGCCGTCAACGCCTTCAACACCCTGCTCGACTGGGGCATGCAGGCCCTCGTCGGCCCGACCACCACGGGCGCGTCGGTTGCCGTTGCCGCAGAGTGCGGTAACGACCCCAAGACGTTCATGATCACCCCGTCCGCGTCCTCCGAGGACGTCACCGACGGCAAGGATTGCGTCTTCCAGGTTTGCTTCACCGACCCCAACCAGGGTGTCAACGCTGCCAAGTTCCTGGCGCAGAAGTATGCGGACGAGAAGTTCGTGCTGTTCTATAACTCCGGCGACGCCTATTCTTCGGGCATCGCAGATTCCTTTAAGGCCCAGGCCGCTGAGTCCAAGCTCGAGATTGTTGACGAGGAGACCTTTAAGGACGACTCCGCCACGAGCTTTACCAACCAGCTGACCAAGGCCAAGCAGGCCGGCGCCACCATGATCTTTGCGCCGATCTACTACACGCCGGCGTCCGTCCTGCTCAAGAACGCCAAGGACATGGGCTACGACGTCAAGATGATGGGCTGCGACGGTATGGACGGCATCCTGGGCGTTGAGGGCTTCGATACCTCTCTTGCCGAGGGTCTGCTGCTCATGACCCCGTTCTCCGCCGACGACGAGAAGAACGCCGACTTCGTTAACGCTTACAAGGATAAGTACGGCGATACCCCCGACCAGTTTGCCGCTGACGCCTACGACGGCGTGCACGCGGTGGCCGAGGCCGTCAAGGAGGCCGGTCTTGGTGTCGACGCCGATCCGACCGAGGTCGCCGAGAAGCTGTCCAAGGCTATGCTCAAGATTACCGTTGACGGTCTGACCGGCAAGCTCACCTGGAACGATAAGGGCCAGGTCCAGAAGGAGCCCACGGCGTACGTCATCACCGACGGCAAGTACGTACAGGCCTAATTGGCCGCCTTACATAGAGCGGTTTTGATCCCAAGCAGGGGAGGTTTTGGCCTTCCCTGCTTGCTTGGTATCTAGGGACAGTGTAACGTCCCTGTTTCATACATTAACTGGAAACCTATTCGAAAGGGGGATGTGGAACATGACGGTCTTTATCCAATACCTGGTCAACGGCCTGTCCATGGGCAGCGTCTACGCCATCATCGCGTTGGGCTACACCATGGTCTACGGTATCGCCAAGATGCTCAACTTCGCTCACGGCGATGTCATCATGGTCGGTGCCTATGTCTCGTTCTGCGCCACGTCGTATCTCGGCCTCCCGGGCTGGGCATCTGTAGTTCTCTCTTGTGTGGTCTGCACGGTTCTCGGTGTTCTCATTGAGGGTCTGGCCTATAAGCCGCTGCGCCAAGCGGGCCCGCTGGCCGTTCTGATCACGGCCATCGGCGTGTCTTACTTCCTGCAGAACGCCGCGCAGCTTCTGTGGGGCGCCACGCCCAAGAACTTCACTTCGCTCGTCACCTTCCCGGTGCCGGAGTTTTTGGCCAAGTTTAACGTAAGCGCCGTCTCGCTCGTCACCATCGTCGCCTGCCTGGTTATCATGGCCGGCCTGATGTTCTTTACAGGCAAGACCAAGATGGGCAAGGCCATGCGCGCCGTGTCCGAGGACAAAGCCGCCGCTCAGCTCATGGGCTTCAACGTCAACGGCACCATCTCGTTGTCGTTCGCCATCGGCTCCGGCCTCGCTGCCATCGCCGG
>CAUDCB010000108.1 GCA_958447915.1 uncultured Collinsella sp.
CGCCCCATCAGTTGCGGTGATATAGTTCCTATTTGTGCTGTTAAACCGCTTAAATCGGAACTATATCACCGCAACTTTTATGGACGCGTGGGTGGGCTATACTAGCTGCGAATGAAAGGAAGTTAGCCATGTATGACAAAGGACCCGTGCCTGGCCGCAACGACGCTTGCTGGTGCGGCAGCGGCAAAAAATATAAGAAATGCCATAGCGCCTTTGATGAGCGCCTCGAGCGCTTGTGGGAAGAGGGCTGGGAGGTTCTGCCCCGCACGCTCTACAAGACGCCCGCCGATATCGAGGGCATCAAGCGCTCCGCCGCCATCAACGTGGGCGTGCTCGACTACGTAGGCGAGCACATCGCCGCGGGCATGACCACCAACCAGATCGACCAGATGATCTACGACTACACCGTCGAGCACGGTGGCACGCCGGCCGACCTCAACTACGAGGGCTATCCCAAGAGCGTGTGCACCTCGATCAACGACGTGGTCTGCCACGGTATCCCCTGCGATACGGACGTGCTGCACGAGGGCGACATTATCAACGTGGACTGCTCCACGATCCTAGACGGCTACTTTAGCGACTCGAGCCGCATGTTCTGCATCGGCGAAGTCTCGGCCGAGCGCCAGCGCCTGGTCGACGTCACCCGCGCCAGCGTGGAGGCGGGCCTGGCGGCCGTCAAGCCGTGGCTGCCGCTGTCCGTTATGGCCGAGGCCGTGCAAAAGACGGTCGAGGACGCCGGCTTTAGCGTGGTGCGCGAGTACGGCGGACACGGCATCGGTAAGGAGTTCCACGAGGACCCGTTTGTGGGCTTTACCACCGAGGCGCCCGATGTGGACACCATCATGGCTCCGGGCATGGTCTTTACCATCGAGCCCATGGTCAACGCCGGAGCGCCCGACATCAAGATTAGCAAGGGTGACGGTTGGTGTGTGCGCACCAAGGACGGTAGCGATTCGGCCCAGTGCGAGGTACAGCTCGTGGTGACCGAGGACGGCTACGAGTTGCTGAGCTGGTAGCCGCACGGACGCCGGATGCATGGACTTGCAACCGTCCATGCATCCGGCGTTTCGTTTGAACGTTTTCCCAGATAAAACCTGCCAAAATAAACCTGTCCCTTTTTGGCAGGTTGAACGGAGAGGACTGCTTGTGAACATCCTGGTTTTGTTGCCCGTCAACGGCCGTCATCGCGCAATTCTTGAGTCGAGCGCTCCGGGCGAGGACTTTATCTACACGAGCGCCGACGCCGCCACGCGCGAGCAGGTCGCCGATGCCGACGTGATCCTGGGCAACATCGACCCTGACATGCTCACGGCATGCGAGCATCTCCAGCTGTTGCAATTGCAGACCGCCGGCTATGACGACTACCTTGCCGCCGGCACCGTGCCGGCCGACGCCAAACTGTCTTGCTCGGTGGGCGCCTACGGCCAGGCCGTGAGCGAGCACATGTTTGCCATGGTCCTTTCCATGATGAAGCGTCTGCCTGGCTATCACGACTTGCAGCGCGAGCATCGCTGGGAGGATTTGGGGCCGGTCACTTCGCTCAAAAATGCCAATGTGCTCGTGCTGGGCGCGGGCGATATCGGCGGCCACTTCGCCACGCTCTGCCGCAGCATGGGTGCACACGTCCGCGGCATCAAGCGCCATCCGCTCGTCTACCCCATCGTGTTTGAGGACATGGACGGCATGGACGCCCTACCCGAGCGCCTGGCCGAGGCCGACATCGTCGCATCCTTTATGCCCAGCACGCCCGAGACCCGCGGCCTGGCGAACGCCGAGTTCTTCGCCGCGATGAAGCCGGGCGCCTTCTTTGCCAACGGTGGCCGCGGCGACCTTGTGGTTGCCGACGACCTGGTTGCCGCCCTGGAGTCGGGACATCTCGCCGGCGCCGCGGTCGACGTCACCGACCCCGAGCCGCTGCCTGAGACAAGCCCGCTGTGGGATGCGCCCAACATGCTCATCACGCCGCACGTCTCCGGTTGGTTCCACCTGGCAGCTACGCTCAACAACGTCGTCAACATCGCCGCGGAGAATCTGCGTCACCTGCAGGCGGGCGAGACGCTACGTTGTTGGATCGAACACTAAGTATTACGCCGTTCTAACGAACGGCGTAATGAGCCGACGCTGCGAGCCCGCCGTTTGGCCAATCTGCCGCTCAATTTCAAAGGCGCGACCAGAAGGTCAGTGCCTTTTCATTTCACGGCACCTTGGCTCAAACGGCGGGCTCTCGCTGGCGTGCGCTCTACCTGCGGCGTTTCGCTGGCGCCGGCTTCATCTGCAAGCCTTAGCAGTTCCGTCTTGCCGTTGGCGTTGTGGCATTTGCCCAGATAAAACCTGCCAAAATAAACCTGTCCCTTTTTGGTAGGTTTGGTGCAATGGGGTCAGGTTGGCTTGCGCCATACCGGTAGTTCTGTCTGCGACACTCTCGCCAAAGTGATATCAAACATACATCTAGCGTTTTCGACACTTCGCTTATTAGAGCCAGTCCGTCTCCTCGTCATAGCGGTCCGAATAGGCGTTACGCTTGAGTTCTTCAGCACTCGTTGGTCGCGCCTTGGACACGTCGACCCCTGACTCATGGCAAGCGGCGACGAACAGCTGTAAACCCCGATCAATAAGCTGAGCCCCACGCTCGGCCTTCATTTCTTCGGCTCGCATTTAGAGCTCCACGCTTTCGGCGCCGTTGATAGTTAGGTCGCGCTCGTAGAAGGCGGTGAGGGCGCGGATGGCGTACATCACGTCGCGTACGCCGCCGGTCTCGTAGCTCGAGTGCATGGCCAGCTGCGGCAGGCCCACGTCCACGGCGTGCATGCTTGCCTGCATATTGGACAGGTTGCCGAGCGTGGAGCCACCCGCCATATCGCTCTTGTTGGCAAAGGCCTGCGTA
Source organism: uncultured Collinsella sp. (assembly GCA_958447915.1). Taxonomy (GTDB): domain Bacteria; phylum Actinomycetota; class Coriobacteriia; order Coriobacteriales; family Coriobacteriaceae; genus Collinsella. Next base: position 2,885 of record CAUDCB010000108.1, read on the forward strand.
GGCACGTCGGCGTCATCGCAGATAGCCTGGAACACCGCGCGGCTAAAGGCATCGGTGCAGTAGTGTTGGTTGGCGGCTTCTTTGATGACGATGCCGCCGTTGAGCACCACCTGGTTGCGGGCATCGCACTTCTCGGCGTGGTTGGGATGCACGGCATGCGCGTTGTCGCAGCTCACGAGCATCGAGGCGGCAAGCGCACGGTGATACGACTCGTCATCGAAGCCCAGCGACCCGTTGATGCGGCGCAGCGCGTCGGCCAAGAACGTCGACATGGCGCCCTGCTTGGTCTCGGAGCCAACCTCCTCGTTATCAAAGCAGCAGAAGACCGAGATGTCGTGCGCATTCTCGGCACCCAAAAATGCCTGCAGCGAGGTATAGGCGCATGCCAGGTCATCGAGCTTGGGCGTCGAGATAAACTCGTCGGCCCAGCCCCAAATGCGCGCATCCTGACGATTGACCAGGAACAGGTCGCGACCCAGGATCTGCTCGGGCTCAACATCCAGCTCTTCGGCGATCAGGGCATCGAAGTCACCCTGTTTGAGTTCGCCGGCGCTGATGAGCGGGCACAGGTCGACGGCGCGATTGGGAGCAAAGCCCTCGTTAACGCCGCGGTTCATATGGATGGCAAGGCTCGGAATGATGGCAACCTCGCGCTCGGTGGCAAGCAGGCGGCTCTCAATGCGATCGCCCTCGCGCACCAGCACGCGGCCCGCGAGTGCCAGCGGGCGATCGAACCAGGTGTAGTCGATCATGCCGCCGTAGGCCTCGGTGTTCAGGCGCAGCGTCTCGCCCGCGCCGTCGAGCTCGGGCACGGCCTTGACCTTAAACGTCGGAGAATCGCTGTGCGACGCCGTGAGCTGAAAATGATAGTCACCGGCAACGCCGTCCTCGCCCCACGTCGCGGCCAGGTCCTCGCCCACCTTAAAGGCGATAACGCTCGAGGTGTTGCGCTGCGTGTAATAACGCCCGCCCGGCTCGATGTCCCACGCCGCATTCTCGGGCAGGTAGGTAAAGCCCGCCTCGTCGAGCTCGGCCATAATGGTCGCCGCCGTATGGAACATGCTGGGGCATGCCTCGATAAAGTCGATAAGGTCGTTGGCGGCCTCGATATCGTCGGCCGTCACATGCGCGCGCTCGGGCGTTTCCTGATCCGTCATGCTCTCCCCTTTCGCTGGGTTGATGGTCCCCTCCAGCATACCCCGCCGCGCCAGTGCCGTGCCTTTCATTCCATGTTTAATCCCGCGCCGCTCGCCAAGTTAAGTCATCATGTCCGCACTCCTTTTGCGACAATTACGCTATCAGGACGAAAGGAGCCGTCATGAAGCCACGTAACATTGCCATCGCCTGCGGTGTCGCGGGAGTCGCCGTCGGCCTTGCTGCTGCCACCGGTATCGTTTATCACAAACAAATCAAGTCCGCCGCGTCACTCAAACGCTTGACCGACTATGCGGATGGCTATGACCTGTACGCAATCGACATCGCTTACGACTACGACCTTGACCGCATCATCGCAACCGATGTGCGCGATGACCAGGCCTACATTGATGCTGTGGTGGCGCAGGTGTTGCCCGGCGTGCCGGCACATGTCCAGGCGCCCCAGTTTGCCTGCAGCGCTTTTGTCGCCGTAGATGCCGAAGGCCGCGTGCGCACCGGTCGCAATTACGACTTTAAGGACGACACCTCGGCGCTGCTGGTGCGCAATCACCCACGCGGCGGCTATGCCTCCATCGGGTTTGCCGCCCTTAACAACCTGGGCGATAACACTCCGCTTGACTCCGTCGCCGGACGCGCCGCCGCACTCATGGGCCCGTTTGCCCAGCTCGACGGTGTTAACGAATGCGGCGTGTCCATTGCCGTACTCACCCTGGATTCCAAGCCCTGTGACCAGGACACGCAGCGCCCCGTCATCAATACCTCGCTCGCCATCCGTCTGGTGCTCGACCGTGCCGCCACCACGCAAGAAGCTGTCGACCTGCTTTCCGCCTACGACATGCACGCCATGGCCGGACGCGACTACCACTTCTTTATCAACGACGCCGCCGGTGACGCGCGCGTAGTAGAGTGGGATCCGCGCGACCCCGACCGCGCATGCAAGGCGACGCCCGTGCGCCAGGTTACGAACTTCTACGCCTGCTATGGTGCCGAAGTGCTACCCAACCAAAAGAACGGCGAACTGGGCCATGGTAAAGAGCGCGCCGTCGCAATCGCCGATGTCCTCGACGCCCATGCCGGCGCCCAAGACGAGGCAGTCGCTTGGAAGGCCCTTCGCGCTGCAGCGCAAGAGCCCAATCCGGAAGACATCACCAGCAACACGCAGTGGTCGGTCGTCTTTGACAACACCGAGCCCGCTGCCGCCATCACGCTGCGCCGCCATTGGGGCGACGTCGACGCCTTCGCGTTGTAAGGAGCCAGGCCCGTCGTCCTTACGCTCGCCTGACGCTGCTTACATTTCTATACATTTGAGCTAACACGTTTTACCCCTGTATCAACAGTGTGCGGGGGTAAACTTATGCGCATGTTATAACTTGCCCGGAAGGATTCATCATGCTCAGGATCGGTCTTCTTACCAGTGGCGGCGACTGCCAGGCGCTCAACGCCACCATGCGCGGCATCGTCAAAACACTCATGACCAATAGCGAAGAGCCTATCGAGATCTACGGTTTTGAGGACGGCTACCAGGGCCTTATCTACAGCAGGTTCCGCGTCATGACGCCCGCCAATTTTAGCGGTATCCTCACCCGCGGCGGCACCATCCTGGGCACGAGCCGTACGCCGTTCAAGCGCCTGGATACTCCCGAGGCCGATGGCGTCGAGAAGGTGCCCGCAATGGTCCACACCTATCACAAGCTGCAGCTCGACTGCCTGTTTATGCTGGGCGGCAACGGTTCCACCAAGACCGCTAACCGTCTGCGCGAAGAGGGCCTCAACGTTATCGCCCTGCCCAAGACCATCGATAACGACACCTGGGGCACCGAGATGACGTTTGGCTTTACGAGCGCCATCGACGTCGCCACCAAGTGCATCGACGACATCCACACCACCGCGTCGAGTCACGGTCGCGTGTTTGTTATCGAGATCATGGGCCACAAGGTTGGCTGGATCCCGCTGTACGCCGGCGTCGCGGGCGGCGCGGACGTCATCCTGATTCCCGAAATCCCCTACGACATGGATAACGTCATCAAGACCATCGAGCATCGCATGGAGACCGGTAGCCGCTTTACCATCGTAGCCGTCGCCGAGGGCGCTATCTCCAAGGAGGATGCGGCGCTGTCCAAGAAGGAGTACAAGAAGAAGCTCGCCGAGCGTACGAGCCCGTCGATTGTCTACGACATCGCCAAGGAGATCGAGGCCAAGACCGGTCGCGAGACCCGCGTCGCCATCCCCGGTCACACGCAGCGCGGCGGTCAGCCCGACGCCCAGGACCGCATCTTTGCGACCCAGTGCGGCGTCGAGGCCGCGCTCGGCTGCCTGCGTGGCGAGTTTGGCTACATGATTGCCCTGCGTGACGGCAAGATGTGCCACATGCCGCTCGAGGAGGTCGCCGGCAAGCTCAAATATGTCGACCCCCAGAGCGATCTGGTGCGCGAGGCCAAAGCGTTGGGCATCAGCTTCGGCGACGAATAGCCTCGGCCGAAATCCATCCCATCGGGCCCTCCGACCCCGTCCGACGTATTTCGATTTGGCTCCTCCCTTGACTCCGTCAAAGGTCGCCAATCGGAATCGTCGGGCGGGGCCGGAGGGCCCTTCGTTTACATACTCGCCGGGGCTATTCGTCTTCTTGCTGCGGGTGCCTGGTCTGAAATTAAGTTGCGGTGAAATAGTTCCCGCTTAGCCCGCAAATGGCTGAATCTAGAAACTATTCCAC
>CAUDCB010000109.1 GCA_958447915.1 uncultured Collinsella sp.
ATGTGGAACATTGCGCCTCTGTTCGTTATTGCCTACGTTTTAGGTTAGATTTTCTTAAGAACAATTGGCTTTTATTTGGGGGGTCTTATGAACGAAGCAGTTCCCGCGGCGCCGGTAAGCGCTGAGTCGATGGCAAAGCAGGGTTGCGAAAAGCTCGGCTTGGACGCGTTTGACGCGCTGGTCCGCCGCGCCCGCACGTGCCGCCGATTTGACGAGTCCATGCGCGTGCCGCGTGAGTTTTTGCTTGAGCTGGCGGAGCTTGCGCACCTGACCCCGTGTGGCGCCAATGCTCAACGTCTTCGCTTTCATGTGGTGAGCGGTGCCGAGGATTGCGCGCGCGTATTTGACGAGCTTGCATGGGCCGGCGCGCTTAAGGATTGGCCGGGTCCTGCCGAGGGCGAGCGCCCGACCGGCTACATCGCGATTTTGGCCGAGCGCGCCGTTCCGGGCAAGCCTGCCGCTCCCATTACCGAGGTCGACACGGGTATTGCCGCGCAGACGATGATGCTCGCCGCCCGCAGCGCAACGCCCGAGGTGGCAGCCTGCATGTTCAAGGCCTTTACGCCCCACGCGATCGATGCCATGGGGCTCGATGGCGTCAAGTTTGAGCTCAAGTTGATCATGGCCTTTGGCGTGCCAGCCGAGACACAGGTGATCGACGCGATCGACTCCAACCCGGATGGCTCTATCAATTACTGGCGCGATGAGGCGCAGATGCATCACGTGCCCAAGCGTTCGCTTGCCGACGTGCTGCTGTAGTTGCGCGTCGTTGCGGTGCGATTCGGCGACAAAACCACCACAAAGGTGCCTGTCCCCTTTGTGGTGGTGCGAGGGGAGGACGTGTGGCCGATCTGTATTTGGTGCGGCATGGGCAGACCGAGCTCAATGTGAAGAACATTTTGCAGGGTTGGCACGATTCGCCGCTCACGGCGCGCGGGCGCGAGCAGGCGCTGGCGACGCGCGCGGCGTTCGAGGACCGCGGCATGACCTTTGACCATGTGTATTCGTCGCCGCTGGGGCGGGCGCTCCACACGGCAAAGATTATCGTTGGCGAGGGTCGTTCCATAGAGCTGGTCGATGACCTGCGCGAGTGGCATTTGGGTTCGTTGGAGGGCACATCAAACCGCGAGATGCCGGCGCAACCCTGGGGCGATTATCCGGTTGCCTTTGGTGGCGAGTCGGAAAGTGAGCTTCGCGCACGTATGGTCGCGGCGCTGTCCCGCATCATGGCCCAGCCGCAGCACGACTGCGTGCTGGCCGTCTCCCACGGCTCAGCCTGCCAGGAGTTTCTTAGATGCGTGATTGGCGGGGGAGAGCAGCCCGACAACGGTGCCGCGCTTCATTTTGGCTATTGCGACGGGGCGTTTTCGCTCTTGGGTTGATAACAAACGAAAGGACCCCCTATGAATAAAGACCTGTATCTGGTCCGTCATGGACAGACGATATTTAACCTCAAGCGCATTATTCAGGGCTGGAGTGACTCGCCGCTTACGCAGCTGGGATGCGACCAGGCGGCGCGTGCCGGCATGTTCTTGCGTGCGCGCGGCATTGAGCCCGATCATGCCTATACCTCGACGTTGCATCGTACCGAGCAGACCATCGCCAACCTGTGGCCGGGCCTTGCCTACGAGCGCCTTGATGGCCTGCGCGAGTGGTTCTTTGGCGACTTTGAGGCCGAGCGCGTGATGCTGATGCCCGAACGTCCGTGGCGCGACTTCTATTGCCAGTTTGGCGGCGAGGGCCAGATGCAGGTGCGCGAGCGCATGGTGGCGACGTTGACCGAGCTTATGCGAAGCCCGGATCATTCGTGCGTGCTCGCGGTGAGCCACGGCTCGGCCATCAAGGAGTTTTTGGACCACACGAGGGGCGCGGCGGCCGACGAGCGCGATCGCGTTCCAGGCAACTGTTCGGTGCTGCATTTCGTGTTTGACGATGCGGCCGATACGTTTGAACTGGTCGAAGTCTTTACGCAGGAAGATTATGCGCGCGAGCTGGGGCTTGAGCCGCTCGTGGCGGCAGCAGGCTCGCAGCGGGGATAGCGTTAGAACCGCGCGATTTGGTGAGTGAGCAGGCCCGTCGGAATCTGCGGCGCGGCGCCGCTGACCTGCGCGGTGGGGAATAACGCGGCAACGGTAAAGTTGAACGGTTCTTTGCCCGTGTAGGTGCCGGCTGCGCGGGCCTCGTCTGCCAGGAGCTGTGACGCTCCGGTCAGAGCAGCGGCGTAGGCGGGGTCGTCTGCCGGCGTCGGCTCCGGTGCTTGGTCGAGCATAGCGCGGATGGCGGCAACGGCGTCCTCGCGCTTGACCTCCCACACGCGATGCGTAATGCCCGCGGGGTCGGTGACGGCATAGAGCGAAGCGCCCTCTTTGGCGGCGCCGAGGATGATATCCATGACGGGCGAGGCCTCGTAGGCGAGCGTCACAGGGCGCGGCTGCACCTTGAGCTCGGCGATCGCGTGCGCAGCGGGGAGTGCGTCGACGTTCTCGGCGGCAGCCTCGTCGCTGCCCGTCAGCACGTTAACCGGGCAAATCGCCACGACACCCGTCGCGCGACCCGGCTCGCCCGAGCATTCGTACACGTAATACGCCGCGCCTGGATCCTTGAGCATTAGGCCGTCAGCAATGGCGCCGCGCAGGGCGTTGTTGCCGCTCAGGATACCGCCCATCTGCGGCAGCGCTTCGAGCACGCGGTCCTGAGCTGGGCGGATGCAGGGAAACGGAAGAGCTTTCATGGGCGGTCCTAACGCGCGATTCGGTTTGTTCGCGGCTTATTATGCCCCAACTTGGCCGCATGCGTCCCAGAGCGTGTTGTCGGCGAGCGCGATGAGCACGTTTTGGCAGCGAACGATATCGGCATGGGGCACATATTCGTTGGGCTTGTGCGCGAGCGCGAGCGAGCCTGGGCCATAGCTCATGCAATTGCGGTTGCCTGTCTTGCCTGCAATGACGGCAGTGTCGGTGTAGCCGGTAAAGAAGCCGACGGTCGTGTCCGCGTCCGTCACGTCATTGGCGGCACGCTTGAGTGCAGCCAGAAGGGGAGAGCTTGGATCGCGCTCGATGGCGGGACGGTCGCCTGTCACGGTATAGCTGCCGCGGCAACCGGGAATTGCGGCCTCCGCTGCGGCAATGGCCTGCTCCACCATCCGGACCGCGGCTGCGGTGTCGGTTGGCGGGGCCAGGCGCATATCGACCCAGACTTTGGCGTGGTCGGGCACGACATAGGGACGGTAGCCACCCTCGATCTGTCCAAACGTGATGGTCGATGGCCCCAGCTCATCGTGTGCGGGCAGCGTCATGAACGCGCGGCGCAACGCGCAGACGACCTCTGCCATGGCGGCGACGGCGTCTGCGCCCTTCCAAGGCTGGCTCGCGTGTGCCGTCACGCCTGCCATCTCAATCTCGAACCATGTGCGTCCCTTGTGCGCCACCTGAATCTGTCCGTCGGTGGGCTCGGTGTCCAACACCCATTCGCGCGAGCCGACCCATCCGGCGTTGATGGCGGCCTCGGAGCCGCGCATAAAGTCCTCCTCGTCGACCGAGCAGATGAGCGAGAAGCCGCGGCGGGGCAGCGCGCCATCCGCCGCCAAGCGCTCGAGTGTATGGACCAGTGCGGCAATGGCGCAGGCCAGGCCACCCTTCATGTCGCAGGCGCCCCGGCCATAGAGCTTGTCGTTGCGCACAACCGCCCCAAGCGGTGCGATGTCCGCGTCCCAGCCATCGCCTAAGGTGACGGTATCCATATGGCAGATATAGACGAGCCGCGGCTCGTCGCTCAGCCCCGGCACGGTGACCATAAGGTTGCGACGCCCGGGGAGCACTTCGAGCTCCTCAATCTGCGCGGCATCGAGCGCAGGACTATCAAGCTGCGCCAGCTGCTGCTCAATGAGCCTCTTAATGAAGTACTCGATCTTGCCCTCATATGCGCCCGGGTCTGAGCTGTCGATCCGCACAAGCTCCTGCGCAAGTCGCCAGGCAAAGTCCTCATCAACCATATGAAACCTCACAATCAGTCTGCTTTCCAAACCGATTGTAAGCCTCCTAAGGGATCTGCGATGCGCGCGTAGCAGAATTTACCGTTCGCAGGCCGAGCCAGCGCGTTTGCCGTCCGAGCGGGTTCACAAACGGCGCGGTGGGTACGTAGCCTTTATGGACGACATGCTGTGCGACATATCTGCCTTTCGGTATCACCGGATACCTCCACAGGTCTTGGCGATAATGCCGGACCTGCCCGATTCTGCGGACGATCCGCGCAGGGAGCACCTATGTGAGCATCCGCTCGTCACGCATTTCCTGGGCACCCCGTTACACGTGTTGGCGCAGGGCAGCTGCGGACGTAAGGGCGATCGCATTGTCAGGCATGTTTGGAACGGGGAGAGGCCGTTTGATTCCGTGCGGCAGACGGAGTTTGGCCTCGATGTTGCGTCCCCACTCTTTACCCTGCTGACTCTGGCTTCCTCGGTCTCAAACGAGCGTCTAATCATGTGCATGTATGAGATGTGCGGCACCTTTGCCGTGTGCAAGATTGCGCCTCAGGTAAAGTCGGCACTTGAGCAGGCATATGGGAGCCGATGGAGTGACGCACGGTCGGGCTGGGAAAACGTAAAGGATGTCTCGGGGAATCCAACGGACTTGTGGAAACGACCTCCCTTGATCGAGCTCTCTGAGCTTACAGAGTTCGTCGATAAGGTCCGGGGGCTCCGCGGCGCTAAAACGTTCATACGAGCCGCGAAATGCATTACGGGGGTGGCAGCATCGCCGCTCGAGGTCCAGGCTTCGATGCTGTTTGGCCTTACGAGGTTGCGCGGCGGCGAAGGGCTGAGCCTTACCAATAACGTTGAGATTCGTATGACGCGCAGCGCCCGCCTGATTTCGGGGCTTGATAGGCGCTATGCCGATATCCTGCTGGCAAATAAGGACGGCAGTCGAGAGTGTCTGGTTGAATGCCAAGGTAAAGCCATTCACGGATCCATTGAATCCAAGATTTCGGACTCCGATCGAACGACGGCCTTGCAAGCCATGGGATATCCCGTCGTTCTGATGACCTATGGTCAGCTGGCCGACTTCGATGCCTTCCGCGTGGTGATGGAGCTCATCATGTCCTATCTCGATGTGCCGCTGAAAGACAAGACGCCGCGACAGCAGGAGCTCGAACGGCGGCTTCGTGAGGAGATTTTTATCGATTGGGCGGGAATGTAGTCGCGCGGTGGGTAAACGGTAGCGCGAGCTAGAGTTCTGGTCGCAAAAAGGCTTCAATTTTGCCTTGGAGGGACCCTAAAAATGCTATCTAGAATAAGTTGTTTCGGAAAATAGACAGTCAACTTACATTCGGCACATAGAGACCGATTTTTACCTACTAAAGTCCCTGATAAAGCTGTTTATCAAAGCGGGCGTGCTTAGCGACTGGAGCCTCACTATCGATTATCTGAAAAAACTTGTTCTGGGTATCATTTTAAAGACGTCCGGAGCAACAAAATCGCCCCCCCGTTTCGTGAAAACGGGGGGGGGCGAATGGGCTTCGTGGTCTGTCTGGCAGGCTTGGCACCGGCGCTATTTAATCACGCGCACGCGATACATCGACGGAATCTGCTTGAGCGCCTCGATCGTGCTGCCGTCCAGGTGCTCATCGGTGTCGAACATGGTGTAGGCGTTCTCGCCAGCGGACTCGTTGGTCATGCGCTGCACATTGGCGTTGTCCTTGGCGAGAATGGCCGTGATCTGGCCGATCATGTTGGGCACGTTGGCATGCAGGCAGGCAATGCGGCTTGCGGCGCGCGCCTTGCCCATGCTGCAGGCGGGGTAGTTGACGCTGTGCGCGATGTTGCCGTTTTCCAGGTAATCCTTGAGCTCGCTGATGGCCATGTCGGCGCAGTTGGCCTCGGCCTCGCCGGTGCCGGCGCCCGAATGCGTGGTGATAAACGGATTTGGCTTCTTGACGGTCTTTGGCGTGGCAAAGTCGCAGCTAAACCAGCTGAGCTTGCCCTCGCGCAGGGCGGCGTCGACGGCGTCCTCGTCAATGATGGTCTCGCGCGCGTAGTTGATGAGCACGGCGTCGGGCGCCAGCAGGTTAATCTGCTCGGTGCTGATCATACCGATGGTGTCGGCCTTGCTGGGCACGTGCACGGTGAGGTAGTCGCAGCCGCGGCACAGATCCTCGAGCGTGCCCACGCGCTGCACCTCGCGGCTCAGCACCCACGCGTGCTCGACGGAAATGAACGGATCGTAGCCGTAAACGTCCATGCCCAGGTCGACACAGGCGTTGGCGACCTTGGAGCCTACGTTGCCCAGGCCGATGACGCCGATGCGCTTGCCCTTGAGCTCGCGGCCCACAAAGGCCTTCTTGGCTTTTTCGGCATCGACCTGGATCTCGGGGTCGTCGGCGTTGTCGCGCACCCAGTTCATCGACTGTACCACGCCGCGGCTCGAGAGCACCAGCATGCCTAGGACGAGCTCCTTGACGGCGTTGCTGTTGGCGCCGGGGGAGTTAAAGACAACGACGCCCTTCTTGGCGTACTCCTCGACGGGAATGTTGTTGACGCCGGCGCCGCAGCGGGCGATGGCGCGAATGCCCTCGGGCAGCTCGTAGCCGTGCAGGTCGGTCGAGCGCATCAGGATGGCGTCGGCCTCCTCGGCGGTGCCCACAAACTCGTAGCCCTCGCCAAACTCGACTTTGCCGTCTTTGGTGATGTCGTCGATGGTCTTAATCTTACGCATGGAAAAACTCCTTAGCAGG
>CAUDCB010000110.1 GCA_958447915.1 uncultured Collinsella sp.
CTGGGAATCCCCTTGGTTCCTCACTATGCCTCGCAGGTGCTGCTTAACCAGGCAGACAAGGTCATGATCAGCTGGTTTCTCGACAACACGCGCGTTGCGATTTACGGTGTGGCACACTCTGCTGGCCTTCTTCTCGTTATGGTGAACAACGGCATCAACTCGTCGTTCGTGCCTTGGCTCTACGGAAACCTCCGCAAAGGCGATTGCGTCAAAGTGCCTGGGGTCACTAACGTCCTCTCACTTCTGGTGACCCTGCTCGTCTTCCTCATCATGCTCTTCGCGCCAGAGTGCGTAGCGCTCTTGGCGACGGCTGATTACCAGGAGGCGATTTGGTGCATCCCGCCTATTGCCACGGGCGTGGTGTTCTCGTTCCTTTACACGTTGTTCGTCAACGTGGAGATTTATTACGGCCGCGCCGGATATGTTGCCATCGCATCCATCCTCTCGGCCGTTCTCAATATTGTGCTTAACCTCATTGCGATTCCTCTGTTCGGCTATATCGCCTCAGCGTACGTGACCGCTGCCTGTTATTTGGCAACTGCTGCGCTCCATTTCGTCTTTGCGAAAAGGACTTTGAGGGACGCGGGGGTCAAATTCTCAGTGTTTGACGCGAAGTTTCTCGCCTTTTGCTGCGTGCTCACTACGGCGTGCGCCGCGCTCTCTCTATTTCTTTATAACCTCGGCTGGGTCCGCTACCTGTTCATCTGCGCCTATGCAGCTGGGTTGTTCGTGTTTAGGAACAGGTTCCTTGATGTACTCCGGGGTATGAAGCACACCGCCTAGAGTCCTCGCGAAAGGAATAACGCTTGAAAGTCATCGTTGCACATCCACAACAGCAGCATTCGTACCGTCTCGCCACCGCGTTGAAAAAGAAAGGCGAGCTGGGTGCGTATGCGACGACTGTCTATATGAAGCCGGGCAACCTTACGGATCTGGTGTCCAAAATACTGCCTCCTTTTTGGAAAAAGAAAGCGACGGGCAGGCACTGCGACGAGCTCGAGGATTCGGAGGTGCTTCAGTTCGATGAGGCCCGCGGGCTCGCCGTCCTCTTCTGTCACAACATCCCGCTTGCGCGCTCTCACTACGATTCGGTGAGGCGAACGACCGAGGACGCCTTCGCGGAGAAGGTCGCCCGCCTCGCCGAACGCGAGGGCGCCGATGCGGTGGTCGGCTACGACGGCTGCTCGGCCGCCCTATTCGAGAGGGTCGGCGAGTTGTCTCCCGAGACGGTGCGCATTGCTGACATGTCTGCCGCAAACGCTCTGTACCTGCAATCGGTTTATGAACGCGACGTGGCTTTGAGACCCGAGTATTCCGCTAGTCTGAGAGGGTGGAACCGCATCTGGGATCCTGTCGATGTGGCCCGCACGAAACGAGAGCTTGCTTCGACCGACGCATTCCTGTGCGGTTCCTCGTTTGTGGTCAACAGTTTGGCCTACTCCGGCGTTTCTAGCGACATTTGTGAGATATGCCATTACGGGGTGGACACGCGTGCTTTCCCGTATAGGGAACGGTTGCCGAAAGGCGAAGATGAGCCGCTGACGTTTGTCTATCTGGGCCAGGTGAGCGAGCACAAGGGCATCGCATGGCTTTTCGAGGCATTCTCGGGCATCGAACCGATGCGAGCTCGGCTGGTTTGCATAGGTGCCGTCAATCTTCCCGATTCCATCACCTCAAAACTGCCCTCGAACATCGAGCTTCGGGGTATGGTCCAGCATGACGAGGTCTCGGAATTGCTTCTCTCAGCCGATGCCATGCTGTTCCCTTCGCTTGGCGACGGGTTCCCCCTTTCCATCATGGAAGGCTTCGCCTCAGGCCTTCCCGTTGTATGCACAGAGAACACAGGGGCCGCTGATTGCGTCGTGGAGGGGGAGAACGGCTTCGTTGTGCCAGTTCAGGACGCGGATGCCTTGCGGGACCGCATTGAGTGGTTTCTTGCCAACAAGGCCGAGATACCCCGCATGGCCAAGGCAGCGAGGGATGGCGTGGCGTCGTACACCTGGGACGCCTATTACGAGAACGCGGCAAATGCCGTCGAAAAGCTGGTTGAGAAGGTTCGAAATGAACGAGTACGATAAGACGACTGTCTACCTTCTGGGTGACTCCATAACGCAGGGGCTCGGGAGCAAGAAAGTTAATTTCACGGGCAAGTTGGCCGACCTGCTCGGCGAGGGCTACGAGATCGTTAACCTGGCTTACACGGGGACAACCATCGACTACGCCCTCGGGCTACTCGATAACGGAATAATAGCGCCGGGAGGGGGCCGCTCCTTGTGTGTCGTGCTCTACGGCAACGTGGACGCGCAGATACGGCCGAACCGGAAGGGCAAGGTGTTTCCTCACATACCAAAGCGCTTCCAGGGCGGCGGTATGCTGATGCCAAGGCCCTTTTACTCGCGAGCCTGGACCAAACGGGCTGGACAGCATGTTGACAATGCGGCTAGGAAGTTCTTCAGCGCGCTCATCAAAGTGGTGGATGGTACCGAACAGTGGGTCTCCCTAGATTCATTTAACGAGCAGTACGGGCGTCTCCTTGATCGACTTAATTGTATGGGGGTGGATTCAATCACCTGCTCTTGCGTCTACATTGATGAAAATCTATTCCCGGGTTCACCTGCAGAGTACTTGGCATTCAACAAAGTAATTCGAGCAAATGCCGAAAGTCGCGGAATGGCATATATCGACATGTGGTCTATGTTTGAAACTGAAGTAAATGTCAACGGTTGGGACAATTCGTACAACAAAGATCACTTCCATCCAAATGGAACTGGCTACGTTCTGATGGCGAAGGCGATAGCCGAGGTTATTTTAGAGAAATGAATGCGCATACGACACTCCTCAGATCAAAAAGGTGCCGTATGCGTTATGAGATAGCTGGCTTCTCACAAACTTGGATACCCTGGGCATCAACCAGCCCCGTAATTCTCTAATAATTGAATACGAAGTTGACATTAATTTGCAAATGTCGGATTGCGTGAATGGCGTGTTAAATAGATGAATTAATAGAGAGTTATGAAATTCGATGAGTCCAAGTTTATAGTCCAAGTTTATAACTCTCTGATGCGCTCTATCCAGGTCGTCGTTAAGCGCGTAAAGGCCAAGGGCGTGACCGTGGTGGTCTACGAGCCCACGCTGGACGCGCCGGAGTTCTTCGGCTCCGAGGTGACCCACGACCTGGAGGCCTTTAAGGCCGGCTGCGACGTGATCGTGGCCAACCGCTGGAGCGACGAGCTCGCGGATGTGGCGGACAAGGTGTACACGAGGGATCTGTTTAAGCGGGATTAGGGAGAGGGGCTGGCCTGCGTTGGGCGGGCTCAGTCAACCATTAGTTAAACAGCGTTGAGAACGGGTTGTATCGGCTAACGCCGATACAACCCGTTCTTTTATTTAGGATGCATTTGTAGCAAAAGCGTAATTGATCTGTTGCTGGAGGAAAAATGGGCTTGGTATCTGATCGCGTTCCGACGATGGATATGCTGAAAGAAACTCATGAGCTAATTGAACATGCAAATTACTATCGCGTAATTAAGGGGCTCGGAACTGACTATAGCAATGAATGGTTGGACATCGATGAAGACACGCTCTGCGTATTCAGGGAAGTATCCTTTCTGGATGAAAAAAGGAATAAGCAAATTGCAGCGAGAACCGCACGGGGTGAACGTTTCTCAGACTGGATTTTAGATGAGGTGGCGAGATTTCCATCCATTGACGGTGCCGTAGAAACGACTCATTATGGGCGTGTTATCTCTCAAGGAAAACGTCAACATCTTTATAGAGGCGAGTCCCGAATGTGGCCCGCAAGCTTACCCACAATGTATCGGACTATGGAGTCTATTGAAAACAAGGAGGAAAGGGACCGATACGAACTTTGTTGTCATATCAGGATTGCGGCTTTTGCCGATTTTTTGCTTGAATTCGACTCTATGCAGAGATGGCTTGCCGCTTATGACTTGGATTTAATGCCAGAGCCATTGGCCCAGCACTATGGTCTCGATACGCCTATGCTCGATTTAACGGATGATTTTGACATAGCGCTTTTCTTTGCGACGTGTTGCTACGATGCATCCAAGCACCAGTGGAGACCGCTCAACGAGAGCGACTTTTCTAGGGATCCGCAAAGTATGTACGGCGTGATATTCCATATTCCCAGGTGGAATGCTGAGTATATTTCAACCTTTTCTCGCCATTGGAGCCCGGATTTTGATCGATCAACTTTCACAATCGATCATATTGGTTTTCAAGTATTCCAGCGATGTCATATGCAGCATGGCTATGGACTCCGACTCGACAATCACATTCCTCTTCAAGATAATCATTACTTCGAAAAGCTTCGATTTAAGCACAGTGCCCGACTATCCAAAGAGGTTTTTGAATTAATGGATGGCGGCAAAAAGGTGTTTCCTGATGAGGGTCTCCTTGGATTAAGCGACGTCATTGATACGATTAAGAATGCCTGGTCATTCAATTATGATGAGTTTGAGCTGGGCTATTACTATGCTGGCGGTGATGCTAAATGGGGCAGTAAGGACAACGCGCTCATAATACTTAGGGGCGGGGATTGCCTTGGCCATTCGATATCAATAACTGGAGATAAGCCATGCTATCAGCTATCCCGTCAGCGTCGCCGTCAAATTGATCGCGCATACAAAGATCTAGACATCAGAAAGGCTATGGGCTCAGATATCGTTTACAACAAGCCACGCATGCCGTATTAATGAATAACGGGATAGCGCTCTTCGGCATGCTAATAAACTTACAGAGAAACTGACTATATAATCTGCGCATAATGAAGGTTGATCACTCTTTTTGCTGGACGGTATTGTTATGGGTTTCAATTACAACGCCTTGGATAGTTTTGAGTTTGAAACTCTCGCGCGTGACGTTACAGAAATGGTCACCGGCGTAAAGCTATCTTGCTACACTGCGGGTGCTGACGGTGGAGTCGATGCATCTGATTTTTATTATCGAAAAGGCCAGCAGAATACAGTTGTAATGCAGGCAAAGCATTGGTCACGACACGTCACTCCTAAACAGTGGAAAGACTTGGTGAGCGGCCTCGTCAATCAACTCAAAAAACTTAACAAAGTTCCTTCCGACAAACTGGTCATCGTTACCTCGGCAGGCATCACTGAAAATGTCCAGCACAAAATGATCGATACCGCCGAGTCGTTGGGTATTAGTTGCTGCATCGTAATTGACGGGATTAAATTGGATGACATGCTCGCTCGCGAGGAATGCAAGCCAATCCTAAAGCATCATTTCAAGCTTTGGATAGCGGGAACCAATGTGCTTAGTCTGATGCTAAATCGGTCTTTAGACGTGGATACAGAAGTTTTTCTTAACCAAATATATGAACATGAAGGGCTTTATACGCAGACGAGCGTTTTTGATAGGGCGATTCAATCGCTGAGACAAAACTCTACTTTGCTTATTGTGGGAGATCCTGGTACCGGGAAAAGCGTTCTCACTCAAATGATCGCTCTTCAACTCATTAAAGCGGGCATTAATATAATCTACTCTTCCTGCAACAACCTTGACAGGATTAAAAATGCAATCGAGGATAATTGCGAAAATACGTTATTCATACTTGACGATTTCCTGGGCCAACGATGCCTCGATATCGACTCGTCCAAGATGAGGGAGCTGGTTACCCTCCTTCGATATACATCGAAATTAAAATCCTGCTATACAGTACTTAATTCTCGAATTTCGATCCTGAATGAGGCTAAAAGAGTCGATGACCCTTTCAAAAAATTTATCGATAGCATGCGTGCCGGTATTGTAGTAATTGATACCGCAGAGATGTCCCTGCTAGATAAAGCAAGGATTATGCTAGCAAATCTCTCTTTTGAAAACGTCCCCGTTGAATATGTCGATTCCTTACGGAAGCGTTCCCAATCGTACTTTTCGTTTCAAATGAAATGCATCGACATTTGTAAACATAACAACTTCAATCCGCGCATTATTGAGTTTTGTTGCAGGGAAGAGCTTTGGAAGAACATAGCTCCCTCTGAATTTCCTGACGCGATAAAGGACAAACTAGATCACCCTAACGATGTGTGGCAAAACGAATTCGAAGAACGATTAGAAAAGCCCGAACGAATTCTTGCTTACCAGCTATTTTCACTAGGAGACAATTCCGTTCCACTTTCCTCGTTGCATATCGCATATGAGGAAAGGCTGTCTCTCGAGTCTCAAACTGACTACTCAATAAATACTTTTGAAAAGGCATTAAAGCGTTTACAAGAAACCGTAATCAGAACTGTATACATTGAGAGTGAGCCATATGTTTCGATGGCCAACCCCTCTGTTAACGATTATTGCGCCTGGTTTTTAGCCAACAACAATTTGGAGGCTATAGCGATGGCTAAATCAATCGTATTTGTTGACCAACTCGAGAGGATTACCAACGTTAATCACTGTCCTGAAGTTGTTTCAATAATGAAGAACACATTCATTACAGGGCAGATTTATGACTTTCCCTTTGTAGACAATAAACTGAGACTTTATGAACTTGGATTTAAATCCATTTCCAATTGTGAGGAAGTGCTTTCAGAATCAGAT
>CAUDCB010000111.1 GCA_958447915.1 uncultured Collinsella sp.
ATGCCATATTTGATAAAACGCGTTACCAAATGACAATGCCCCGTCCACGCAATCACGTGGACGGGGCATTACTCTAGGTATGCGGCCAGCGACCCTGTTGCTTTTACTTAAGCTCGGGCCAGTAACCCTTGTTGGCCTCGATCATGTCGTCGAGAACCTCCTTGGCGACCTTCATCGAAGGCACAGTCTTGTTGAGCGTAAAGGCCTTGAGCGCCTTCTCGTACGAACCCTCGATCGTGGCCTCGACCACGAGCTTCTCGGAGTTCAGCTGCTGCATCATGAGGCCCTGCTGGAACAGCGGAATGTTGTCGCGGCTGATGACCTCGGGGCCGTTCTTGCCAATGTAGGCAGGCAGCTCGACCATGGCGTCGTAGGGCATGTTGGGGATAGCGCCCTTGTTCTCGCAAATGACCAGGAAGCGCTGCTTGGTATCGTTCTTCAGAGCGATGGCCAGGTCGGCAATCCAGTCGCCGTGGCTGCCCGCATAGAACGTGCTCTCGTCGATCTCGCCCGTCTTCTCGTAATGGTCGATGCCGTCGAAGAGGTTCTTCTCGCGCGTCTCCTCGACCTCGTTAGCACGGGTGCGCTCGGGGTTGGAGTGCTCGACGAACTCCTTCTGCTGCAGGTAGTAGTTCAGATACGTGTTGGGCAGGTACTCCGGGAAGCACTCCATGATCTCGTACTCGCCCTTCCAGACGTAGTACCAGCTGCCCTTAGTGTGGCGGTTCTGCTCGGGGTGCTCGTCGGTGGCCTCCTCGGGCTTCTTGGACATCAGCGAGCTCATGCCCTTGAGGTACGAATCGGGCAGCAGGATCTCATGCTCCTTGATGTACTCGCGCAGCTGCGGGAGCACCTCCTCGCCCTTGTGGCGGATCGAGGTGAACCAACCGAAGTGGTTGAGGCCAAAGTAATCGTACTCGACATCCTTCTTGTCGATATCGAGCGCGGCGCAAACCACGTCGATGATCGCGATCGGCATGTCGCAGATGTTGATGATGCGAGCGTTGGGACGCAGCACGCGGCAGCCCTCGGAGACGATGGCGGCAGGGTTGGAGTAGTTGAGGATCCAGTAGTCCTTCTTGGCATACTTCTCAACGTCGTCAATCAGCTCGACCATGGGGAAGATGGTGCGCATGCCGTAGGCAAGGCCGCCGCAACCGCAGGTCTCCTGACCCACGCAGCCGTGACGCAGCGGAATCTTCTCGTCCTGCTCGCGCATGGCGTAGCCGCCCACGCGCATCTGGGCAAACACGAAGCTCGCGTCGGTAAAAGCCGTCTTTTTGTCGGTGGTCACCGTGAGCTTGATGTCCAGGCCGAGGTCCTCGTGCAGAATCCAGTCCACGAGCACGCCGATCTTGCGCTGGCGCTCCTCGTTGATGTCGTACAGACGAATCTCGTCAACGTCGAGCTCGTCCTTGCGCAGAGCGATGGACTTGACGATGCCGGGGGTAAAGGTGGATCCGCCACCACACAGAGTAATGATCATTGTTTACTGCTCCTTCTCAATTGCGTTTTCGACCTTGTCACGCATCTCGGCGACTTTCATGCCAAAGATGATCTGAATGTTGTTGCCGTTGCGGTTGATGCCGCTGTTGGGCACGTGGTTGATGAGGTTCTCATCGATGAGGTCCGGGTTCTTAACGTTCACGCGGAGACGCGTAAAGCAGTTCTCGAGCTCCTCGATGTTGTCCTTGCCGCCAAGACCTGCGACCAGATCGGCAATGCCCGCATCGACGCCCTCTGCGGGAGCCGCGGCAACAGCGCCCTGCTTCACCGCGACAGACGCGGCGGCCTCGCCCTCGGCAACGGACTCGGCGAGCTCGGACTCCTCCTCGCGACCAGGCGTGTGGAGGTTGAGCTTCTTAATAAGGAAGGTGAAGAGGAAGAAGTACAGAGCGGCGTTGACGACTCCGAGCACCAGCATGACCGGCCAGTTGGTCTTGTCGACACCGAGGACCAGGTTGGAGACCACGATGTTGATGATGCCGCCTGCAGTCGAAGCGGGCACGGAGAGGACCTTGAGCAGAACCAGGAAGATGCCGGAAAGAACCGAGTGAACGACAAAGAGCACGGGAGCGGCAAAGACAAAGAGGAAGTCCATGGGCTCGGTCACGCAGGAGAGCACGGCGGTGATGATCAGCGGGATGATAACGGCCTTGGTCTTATCCTTGTTCCCCTTGTAAGCGGTGAAGATAAAGGCGAGACCGATACCAATGTAGGGCCACAGGTTGTTGAAGGTGTAGCTGTTGAAGTAGGTGCTATCGGAGAAGGGCTGGCCCGTCATCGCCATCTCGGCGACACGGATGGGATAGGCGCCGGCGATAACCTGATCACCCAGCGTAAGGGTGCCGCCCACATCGGAGAACTGGAACGGGGTGTAGATGAGGTGGTGCAGACCGGTGGGAACGAGCAGCTTGTTGAGCATGCCGTAGATGAACAGACCGATGTTGCCCGACTCCTTAATGATACCGGCAACGGAGGAGATGGCACCCTGAACCGGAGGCCAAACGATGCAGAAGCCAGCGCCCATGATCCAGGAGATGATGATCATGATCAGGAACGGGAAGCGAACGCCCGAGAACATCGAAAGGGCAATGGGGAACTGCTTGTTCGAGTACTTGTTGAACACGGCACCGGTAATGCAACCAAGAATGATGCCGCCAAACACGCCGGTATCGAGCACCTGAATGCCCATAACGGTGCTCTGGCCGGTTCCGGTAAGGCCGAGCATGCCGCTCGCTTCGGCAAGAGAACCGGTGGCGTTGAGCACGATGTTGTTAGCCTGCAGGAACAGGAAGAACGACATCAGGGCAATCAGCGAAGCATGGCCCTTGTTCTTCTTTGCCATGGCGCCGGCGATGCCCACGCAGAACAGAATCGAGAGGTTGTTGATGATAAACATCAGCGACTGATAGACAACGGCGCCCACAAGCTGGAACGGACCGGAGCCCAGCACAGGGATCACGGCGCAGATGGTCTTGTTGGTCAGAATGATGCCCACGATGAGCAGGATACCGGCAACCGAGAGATACATCATCGGCTGGACGATTGACTTCGCGAACACCTCCAACGGCGCTTTGAAATTGAACTTCTTTTTTGCGGTCATAGCGGTACTCCCCTTCCTTTTCCGCAAATCAAGACAGATGTGCCCTAGACAAGACTGTGAGCCTTGCCTTATATCAATCGATGTGTGGGCACGTTATACCTAGAGACCAGGTTCTCCAAGCAGGTTAACAATGTGATATGCGAGATAACTCTTCTCGGCATCGGTAACGACAACGTTATAGGTAGACGACAAGTGAGCGGCTATGGCGTCCGCGCACGAGAATGCACACGGATACGCCGTTTCATCGATTCGGAACAGCGCGTCTCCGTTGATTTGCCCTGCCGTAGGATCGAGCGCTCGCTGTGCGAAAAACTGCAGGTGACGAACGAAACGTTCGTAAGGCAGCGAGGTGTCATCGAGGGTCGTAGCATAGCGCTTGGAAACAATCGCGAGCACGTCGCGAACAAGCTGGACAGAAACAATCAGGCGGTCAGAGCGCTGCGGCATGGTGGCGTTGACGATATGCAAGGTAATGAAAGCCTGCTCCTCCTCGCTCATCTGGATGCCCATATACTCCTTGATAATCTGCAGCGCGCGGCCCGCAAGCGCATACTCCTTGCGATAGAACTGCTGGATCTCGAGCAGCAACGGATTCTCACAGGGGACACCCCTGCGCTCGCGCTCCAAAGCAAGACTGATATGGTCTGCGAGAGCGATGAGGATCTTATCGTTGATGTCGACATTGAGCTCTCGACGGAGCATCTGAACAATGTCCTCGGAAATCACGAGGTTGACGGTGGGGATGGACTCCAAAAGATGTGCCAAGCGGTCTATCGTACGCGAATCCTGAGAAGTTCCCTCCTGCAACGCGTAGGTCTTTTCGACTGACGCCTCGTCGATGGCATCGCCGGCATGACGGCCAAAGCAGAGGCCTCGACCGATGACGATGAGCTCGGAGCCATCGTCCGAAGTGACCATTGCGACGTTGTTGTTAAAAACTCGCTTGATAACCACGGTACCCACCACAAGAATTTACTCGGAAAGCCAGACGACAGGCTCTTTAACAGCAACAGGGCCGGAAGCATGCTCACGAAGAGTCGAGTTCTCCGAACGCTCGCACACGATAACGAAGACCGTGGGATCGAAGCCGGCGGCGCGGACCGCGTCGAAATCGACCTCGACGAGAGGCTGACCTGCGTCGACATGGTCACCCTGGGCAACAAGCGCATGGAAGCCCTTGCCCTCAAGTTTAACAGTGTCGATTCCGATATGCAGCATCACCTGAGCAGAGCTGTCGTCGGACATGATGCCCAGCGCGTGCTCAGTCGGAAACAGCGCCGCGACGGTGCCGGAAACGGGAGCGCACACCGTTCCCTCTTGGGGAACCACGGCAACGCCATCGCCCACGGCACGGCTGCTAAAAGCGGGATCATTGGTTTTTTCCAGGTGAACAAGCTCGCCGGAAACAGGAGCGAGGATTTCGAACTCGGAAGTTGCAGTCTTCTGCTCATCCGAACCGCCCATCAGGCGAGAAAAGAAACCCATGGTGGCATGTCCCTTCATAAATATAGCCCAACCAAAATCAAGCGAATGCATCCACAGAGACACACCCGTTCAAAGACTTTGGTTAGGCCCACGTCCGAGGGACTCGGTAACCTTCCGCATTTCTTTTTACGGGACCTATTGTAGACAAGCCCAAAGCCAGAACAATCATTATGACCGGTGAACGGTATTTATTCTCCGATAAACGGTTTTTAGGCGATATTTGGATGTCTCTATAGTTTTGTAACCCTCGTGGCTATTCCCGGTGAGGCACCCGACCCCGTATCGCGGCGCATGTCGCCCCCAATCTGGGTATCCGGTGCATGGTGCCCTATTGTCTTGCATAATTTCGCTTGCGTCATGCAAAAAAGACGGGGGCACCCCTTCCCGTCCCAACGTACCCCCGCTTGGACCGTGCAAAAACCGGAGTATTCAGCATCGCGGTCCCCGTCGGCGACGCCGCGAATCGGGGAAGCCGCGCAATCGGCGTCATTTTGGGGCCCGGCGCGACGCGAAACGTGTGATATCGCCGCGCCGGACCCCGTCCGCCAACCCAAATAGTCTGTCGAAGAATCTCGCTGGCCCAAAAAGACGCTTCCGGTGCGTATGCAGCCGCCCCGGCCTGCTGAATACTCCCAAAAATGCACGGTGCACCCGAGGGGGCCCGTGCATGCCGTGAAAAAACACGCTCACATCCAAAAGAATGCGAGCGTGAAAGCCAAATGGCAGCAGGGGTGCCAGACGGCGAGCGGAATCCCTGGCGTATCCGCCCGGGCACCGCAGCCGCCGCGTGTCAGTGGGGAGTTTCACGTTCTCCGTCGATGCCAGAACCCCGCATACGCGAATCTCCAACTAAGCCGATAGCCCACATCTCTCGCCGCGACCGTCTCCGTGCATTTTCGTTAGGGAGCCGGCCCACCTCAAACTGCGCCCACTAAAAAGGGCCCCGAGCATAGTCTGCTCGGGGCCCAAATTCATCTCGCCTTACCGCGCGACACGTGTGGTACTTGCGCTTGCCGCCGCCGTCACCGGGGCGACGGGAGCTACCGCCGCGCCTGCCGCCACGATTGTTGCCATAGCTGCCTCGGTTATCGCGACCGCCGGCACGACCGCCGCGGGAGCCGGCCTGGTAGACGCCACGACCGCCGCGATCGCCGCCACGGCGCGCCTCGCGGGGGTCATCGTAGTTGCGCCAATCATCGCGACGATCGCGGCTGGCACGCGGGTCGCGACGATCACGCGACTCATTCGAACGACCGGAGCCGCTGCGGCCACCGTTGCCACGAGTGCCCTCGCGACGCTCGCCGCCACGGCCGCCCTCGCGACCTCCGCGCTCGTCAAAGCGCTTGCCGCCGCGGGACTCGCCGCCGCGGGTACCACGCTCGTCACGCGAGCCACGGCCTTCGCCGCCACGGCGCTCATCGCGCCCGCCGCGCTCGCCATCGCGACCGGAGCGACGACGGTCACCCGAACCGCGCTTGCCGCCGCGCGAACCACGGACCTCGTCTTCGCGCTCAACACGACGACGACCACCACGGTCCTCGTCCTCACGACGACGGCGGTGTGCCTCGCCCTGGAACTGCTTGGCACGACGCTCGGCACGGTTGCCGCGCGGGCCCTGCTCAGCAGCACCCCCGCGCTCCTCGGCGGCCACCTCGCGGGCCACGCTTTCAACGGCCTCGTCCACGCGAGCCTGAACGCCCTCGCGCACGCGGGTCTTGCCGCCGCGCTTGGGACGGCTCGGACGCTCGCCGTCGCCGCGACGCTCATCGCGACCGCGGTTGGAACGACCGGCAACATCGCCGTAATCGTCGCCGTTGCGTTTGCCGTCGCGACGTGCCTGCTCGAGCTTCTTCTTGCTCTTGGACTTGCCGCGCTTGGTCTTCTTCTTCACCTTAAAGGCCGCAGGGTCGCGCTCGGGGTCAACGGCGGGTGGGTTGGGACCCACATGTAG
>CAUDCB010000112.1 GCA_958447915.1 uncultured Collinsella sp.
GGCACAGGTCCCCTCCCTGCTTGGAGGCCGGGAGGCACGTCGCGCCGCCGCAGGACAAGCCGTCAGCTAGTCACCCCTTCACAGGCGGCCCGCGCGCATCAGGGAAAGGGCCACGGGCCAGGCGCGCGAGGCCGCAAGGACGTTATAAAGCGTCCCCCGCAGAGGTGGGGGCGCCAGAGAGAAGGAGGCACCATGCCATTTCCAAAAGGGTTTCTTTGGGGAGGAGCCACCGCTGCTAACCAATGCGAGGGAGGTTATGACGAGGGCGGCCGCGGCCTTGCCAATGTCGACGTCATCCCACACGGGTCGGAGCGCAACGACGTAAGTCGCGGCCTGAGGCGCATGCTCGACTTTGAGCCCGGGTACTACTACCCGGCCCAGACGGGCATCGACTTCTACCACCACTACCGCGAGGACATAGCCCTCTTCGCGGAGATGGGCTTTAAGGTCTTTCGCCTCTCCATCGCCTGGAGCCGCATCTTCCCCAATGGCGACGAGGAGGAGCCCAACGAGGCCGGGCTCGCCTTCTACGAGGACGTGTTCCGCTGCTGCCGCGAGCACAGGATCGAGCCCCTCGTGACCATCACGCACTTCGACTGCCCCATCCACCTCGTCAAGAAGTACGGCGCCTGGCGAAACCGCGCCCTCATCGAGCTCTACAAGCGGCTCGTGAAGGTGCTCTTCAACCGCTACCGCGGCCTCGTGCATTGGTGGATCACGTTCAACGAGATGAACATGATCTTGCACCGTCCCTTCATGGGCGCCGGCATCGTCCTCGAGCCCGGGGAGAATGCCCGCGAGGCCGAGTACCGCGCCGCGCACAACGAGCTCGTGGCGAGCGCCTGGGCCACCAAGATCGCCCACGAGGTCGACCCGGAGAACAAGGTTGGCTGCATGCTCGCCGCGGGAAGCTACTACCCCTACTCCTGTCGTCCCGAGGACGTCCGTGCAGCGCAGGTCAAGAACCAGGAGGACCTCTTCTTCGTGGACGTGCAGGCACGCGGGCACTACCCCGGCTACGCGCTCAAGATGCTCGAGCGCGAGGGCATCGACGTGGACATGACCGCCGAGGACGAGCGCATCCTTGCGGAGAACACCGTCGACTTCATCTCGTTTAGCTACTACTCCTCGCGCTGTACCGCGGGCGACCCCGATTCCGTGGGCGGCGTCGCCGAGGGCAACGCCTTCGCCGGCGTAGAGAACCCCTACGTGCGCACGAGCGACTGGGGCTGGGTCATCGACCCGCTGGGGTTCCGCATCACGATCAACGACCTCTGGGACCGCTACCAGAAGCCGCTCTTTGTGGTGGAGAACGGCCTCGGCGCCTATGACGAGGTGCTTCCCGACGGCACGATCGAGGATGACTACCGCATCGCCTACCTGCGCGAGCACATCGAGGCCATGCGCGACGCTATCGAGCAGGACGGCGTCGAGATGCTCGGCTACACCACCTGGGGGCCGATCGACCTCGTGAGCGCGGGCTCCGGCGAGATGGAGAAGCGCTACGGCTTCATCTACGTGGACCGCGACAACCTGGGCAACGGCACGCTCGAGCGCAGGCGCAAGAAGAGCTTCTACTGGTATCAACAGGCCATCGCCACCAACGGAGGCGACCTGGGCTAACCACCCGGGCAATATCACTAAGGAGAAAAATATGGCAGAAAAATACGACGACCTGGCCAGATCCATACTCGAGAACGTAGGCGGCGCCGAGAACGTCGCCAGCGTCGCGCACTGCATCACGCGCGTGCGCTTCAAACTCAAGGACGAGTCCCGCGCCAACACGGCCAAGATCGAGGCCCTCAAGGGCGTCATCCAGGTCATCCAGGCCAACGGCCAGTACCAGGTGGTCGTGGGCAACATCGTCGAGGACGTCTACGACGCGGTCCTGGAGGCCGGCAACTTCTCGGGCGGCGCAAGCGCCGACGACGAGCCCCAGGGCGATAAGACCGTTGCCTCCGTCATCATCGACCTCATCTCTGGCATCTTCCAGCCCATCCTGGGACCGCTTGCCGCCGCAGGCATCATGAAGGGACTGCTTGCCCTCATCACCTACTTCGTCCCGGCCTTTGCAAACGACGGCCTCTACACGCTGCTCTACACCGTGGCTGACGGCTTCTTCTACTTCCTTCCCGTCGCCCTGGCGTTCAGTGCCGCGCGCAAGTTCCGCATGAACGAGTTCACCGGCGTGGCAATCGGCGTGGCGCTCCTCTACCCGACGATGGTCACCCTGACCTCGGGCGAGGCGCTCGGCAGCATCGACCTCGGCGTGGCCGGCACGTTCTCGTGGTACGCCACCGCCCTCGGGCTCCCCATCATCATGCCCGTGTCCGGCTACGTGAGCTCGGTGATTCCCGTCCTTCTCATGGTGTGGTTCGGCTCTATCCTTGAGCGCTGGCTCAAGAGCTGGATGCCGGCTGCGCTCAAGATGTTCCTTGTCCCGCTCGCCACGATGACGGTCTCCATCGTCTTGGGCTACCTCATCATCGGCCCGGTGGCCACCCTCATCACCAACCTGCTGAGCGCGGCATTCTCGTTCATCTTCCAGCTCCCCGTGGTTGGTTCCGTCCTGGGCAGCGCCCTGGTTGGCGGACTGTGGATGTGCCTCGTCATCTTTGGCTTCCACTGGAGCCTCATCCCCATCTCCATCATGAATCTGAACACCCTCGGCCACGACAGCGTGCTCGCCGCCACCATCGGCCACGGGTTCGCGCTCGGAGCGGTCATCTTTGCCATGTACCTCAGAAACAAGGACGAGCGCTTCCGCGGCATCGCCCTTCCCGCGATGATCTCCGCCTTCTTCTTCGGCGTCACCGAGCCGGGCATCTACGGCATCGCCCTCCCCAACAAGCGCGCGTTCGTCGTGGCATGCCTGAGCTCCGCCGTGGGCGGCGCCATCGTGGGAATGACTGGCGCTCTCATGTACATCTCGGGCGGCCTCGGCGTCTTCAAC
Organism: uncultured Collinsella sp.; assembly: GCA_958447915.1. Classification (GTDB taxonomy): domain Bacteria; phylum Actinomycetota; class Coriobacteriia; order Coriobacteriales; family Coriobacteriaceae; genus Collinsella. The sequence goes on from CAUDCB010000112.1 coordinate 2,954, forward strand.
CTGCTCAACTTTATCGACGGGACCCCTGGTGGCGCCGGGATCTCCCACATGATCTTCGCGATCATCGCCTCGCTCGTCTCTGCCGTCCTGGCCTTTGTTATCGAGTTCATCACCTACCGGCCCAACGACGATGAGGAAGGCACCCGCTAGCCTGCGCCCTCCTCAATCAGCTCTATGTAATTGAGGGGCAGTTGAGGTGGGTGAGGGCCGAGGGCGATCAAGGTGGCCGCCCTCGGCCCGGGGCAACCTGCCAGAAGGCGTTTAGCTTTCTCGGGCGGCGCTGAAATGAACTGCGCCCCGATACTTGGACGGGTCAATTAGCGGCCTATGCCGCACATGGGGACTGATTTCGGAACTCCTCCGGGGTCAGTCCCTTTTGCTTAACCCGCCTCCTCTTGTTCCAGTGAACGGTATAGGCTTCGAGGTCCCGCTTGAACTCCTCGAAGCTCCGCCACGTCCGGCTCCTGTAGAATTCGTCCTTCAGGCGCCCGGGCAGCAGCTCCGTCGCATGAGCTTGCCCTCGCACGCCGCCGGCCCCGGCCGGGTCCGGGCACCCTTCGGCCTCCCGCTGGCCTTCGGCGCGCCCGCACCCCCTGTCGCAAAGCTCTGCTGCAAGAGTCCTCAGCGTGGCGTCGTGCCTGACTCTCCCGTCCATAAAGAAGCCCCCATTTCTAATGTTCAAGAAATGAGGGGCGGTTCAATTTCGGGACGGGGATTAAATAATCATTCGGAGCAAATCTATTTTTATCCCCGTGCCAGAAAAATCATCGGGCGTGGTCTGGGGCAAACAGTCTAGTTGCGCTTGAGGTGGACGACGGTCTCGCAGTGGAAGGTTTGTGGGAACAGGTCGACTGGCGTGATCTTTACGGGGGAGAAGGTGCCTTCCTCGACAAAGCGTTTGAGATCGCGCGCCAGGGTGGCCGGGTCGCAGCTCACGTAGGCGACATCGCGAGCACTCGTGCTGGCGATAAGGTCGATCGCCTCGGGGGCGAGGCCTGCGCGCGGCGGGTCGACCACCAAGACGTCGGCATCCTGGTCGGGGAACTCGCGCACCGCGTCTCCGCCAATGACGTCGACGTTATCAAGCTTGTTGATCTCCAGGTTACGGCGCAGGTCGCGCACGGCCGGGCCGTAGGCCTCGACGGCGGCGACGAAGTCGCAGCGGCGGGCGAGCGGCAGGGTAAAGGTTCCGGCGCCGCAGTACAGGTCCACGGCAAGCTCGTCTTCCTGCGGGTCGAGGGCGTCCATAACGAGATCAATCAAAATCTCGGCGCCCTTGGTGTTGACTTGGAAAAACGACGGGGCAGACAAGCGCATCTGGCCCTCGGCGATGTTCTCGGTCCATGAGCCCTCGCCGGCGAGCATTTCGACCTTGGAGACACGGCGGGCCTTCTTTTCGCCCCTGCTCATCACGCGCACGATGCTCGTGGGATGAGCGGCGTCCGCCAGCACGCGGGAGACCTGCGAGCGCGGAAAAGAGCCCGTGGGCGTCCAGAGTGCGACCTCGAGCGCCTTGGTGCGGCGCGATGCGCGAATGCCCACGCGTTCGAGCCCCAAGTCATGGCTACCGCTTAGATAGTTGAGTGCGCCGACGACCGATTTGAGCGCCTTCGGGAAGCGCTTATCGAACAGCGGGCACGCATCGACGGTCACGATTTTGCTGGGGTCGACACCGTGCATGCCAAGGCGCACGCGACCGTTGACGACGGTCGGTTCGAGCTCGATTTTATTGCGGTAGCCCCAGTCGTCCTTGGTGTGGCAGATGGGCTGTACCAACTTATCGACCTGCTCAGGAGCGAACTTGCCGATGCGCTCGAGCGTGGAGCGCAGGTTTTGCTCCTTGGCGGCAAGCTGTGCCGTGCGTGAGAGATTGCCCCACGAACAACCGCCGCAGATGCCAACGAAGGGGCAGGGGGGCTGAATGCGATCGGGGCTCGGCTCCAGAATCTCGGTCGTGCGGGCGCGCATGAACGACTTGCCGTCCTGTACGACCTCGGCCTCGACGGTGTCGCCTGCCACGGCGCCCTGCACAAAGACGGCCTTGCCGTTGTCGGCGTGCGCCAGCCCATCGGCGCCGTAGGTCATCGATTCTATAGTGAGCTTCATATCCCTGCCTGTCAGTCGGGTTGGTGTTCGCACCATGGTAGCAGGGAAAAGCGCCCCGCATCCGAGGCTTTCCTCAAATGCGGGGCGCTTCTACAAACTGCTTTTACAAACGACTATTTCGTCTTGCCGGTAATGAGCGTCTTAAGACCCAGGCCGATCAGGCCCAGGCCCATGCGCACACGACCGGGGCGATGGCGCTCGATGACCTTGGTCTTGCCGGCGGGCTTATCGCGACGGGCGCTCGTCTCGGGTGCGGGCTTGGTGACCTGCGGCTCGGGCTGAGGTACAGGTGCGGGCTCGGGCTCAATGACGGTCGCCTGGACCTTCTGAACCTCGGGCGTGGCCGGCTGCGGCTCAGGAGAAGGGGCGGGCTTTGCCTCAATGACGGGCTCGGGCGCGGCCTCGGCGTTGCGGTAGGCACGCTCCAGCAGGGCTTCCTGCGAGTTGAAGGGTTTCTCACCCCCTGTACGCTCCACGGGAACCCAGGTGCCGTCACTTGTCAGGCTGCGGGCTTTCACGTTGTCCCGCAGCTGCATACCCATGTACTCGTGCACCAGGGCGCGGCAGGTGGGGTCGAGCACGGGGAAGGCGATCTCCACGCGGTGCTCGGTGTTGCGCGTCATCATGTCGGCCGAGCTCAGGTAAATCATGTCCGAGTCCACGCCGAAAGCGTAAACACGGGCATGCTCCAAAAAGCGTCCGACGATAGAACGGACATGCACGTTCTCGGTCTTGCCAGGAACTCCCGGCTTGAGGCACGAGATGCCGCGGATGATCATGTCCACGCGGACTCCTGCGCACGATGCCTCGGCGATCTTGTCGATGACCTCGCGGTCGGTGAGCGAGTTGAGCTTAAAGAACACGCGGGCGGGCTCGCCAGCGAGGGCGCGCTGGATCTCGCGGTCCAGGCCGCGCATGATGAGCGGCTTGAGACCGACCGGCGCCACGCCCAGGAAGCGGTAATCGCCGCGCAGGTTGCCCAGCGACAGGTTGCGGAAGAACAGGTTGGCGTCCTCGCCGATGCCGGGGTGAGCGGTCATGAGCATAAAGTCGCTGTAGAGTTTGGCCGTCTTCTCGTTAAAGTTGCCGGTGCCCAGCAGCGTCAGGCGCGTTAGCGCCATGCCCTCGCGATAGGTGAGCTGGCAGATCTTGGAGTGGCACTTAAAGCCCTCGGAGCCGTAGATGACGGTGCAGCCGGCCTCTTCCAGGCGCTCGGCCCACTCGATGTTGTTCTGCTCGTCAAAGCGCGCGCGGAGCTCCATGAGCACCGTGACCTCTTTGCCGTTCTCGGCGGCATCGATCAGTGACTCGCACAGGCGGCTCTGCTTGGCCACGCGGTAGAGCGTGATGCGCAGTGAGATGCACTCGGGGTCGTAGGCGGCCTCGTGCACCAGATCCAGGAAGGGGTTCATGGCCTCATAGGGATAAAAGAGCAGCTTGTCGTGCTGAAGTACCTGCTCGCGGATGGAG